>NZ_CP063089.1:0-321900 GCF_014931215.1 Campylobacter sp. 2014D-0216
TTGACCTAAGATATTACCTTTAAAGTCTGTATAAATTTCCATCATATTGTTGGTTCTAAATTTGTAACCGTTGATTTTTTTATCTACTTCTACGATCGCTGCATTTGGTTGTGCTGCTTGTACTTTAGTCATTACTTCTTTTGGGATAAAACCAGTTGGTATACCTTTGTATTTACCATCAACTTCTTTCCAATCACCATTAATGATGAAATTAATTTCTGTTCCATCTACTAAATTTACTTCGTATGAATCAACATCTTGCTTTACATAACCTACGTTTACACCTTTAAAATGTGTATTTAAAAATTCTTGAGCTTTTTGAGGTAAAGCACTTGGACTAACGATCATATCCGCAAACATAGAACTTGCACAAACTAAACTAGCTAACATTAATTTCATTTTCATTTTTTCTCCTTTAAATTAAAAAGTTGAAAGAATGATATTAAACGCTTGTGAAATTTATGTGAATTTTTTAATTTTTAAATCCTACGACTTTGTTTTTATCAAATGATGATTCTATTTCCTTTTCGATAGTTTGTAAAAAATCACTCATTTTAAACACACCATCTTTAGAAATAGCTGCTTTTAGCGCTGTATTTTTTACCACCATTACAATTTGCGCTCCACTTAATTCATATGAAGCTAGATTAGCCAGATTAAACATATCATCAAAAATAGCATTTTTAGGCAGGGCTTTTTGCCATATCATTAAGCGTTGCTCGTGGTTTGGTTTTTTAAATTCTATTTTATAGTCAAATCTTCTTGAAAAAGCCACATCTAAACTTTCTAAAAAATTAGTTGTAGCTATTATAACCCCGCTAAAACGCTCAATTTGCTCTAAAAAGATATTTTGCATTTGATTGTGCATTTTATCTGCACCAGCACTACTTTCTACCCTTGTGCTTAAAAACTGATCAGCCTCATTTAAAAGCAAAATAGGACTTTGTTTACTTGTTTGACAAAGCTCTTTATAGGTGTCAAAAATTTTTCTTACATTTTGCTCACTCTCGCCTACATATTTGCTTAAAATTTTAGAACAATCAAAACTTAAAATCGATTTTTTCATCGCCTTTGCCATACTTAAAGCACTCATAGTCTTGCCTGTACCTGCAGGACCATAAAAGATAATCTTAGCTTCTATGTTTTTATTGGTCTTAATACCCCATTTATTTAGTCTTTCTAAAACTTTTTTATCCTGTTGTTTTAGTATGCTTTCTAGCAAATCCTTAGTGCTTTGTGGCATGATCACATCGTCTATATTGATATTTGGTTCAATCAGTTCAAATATATCCTGACTTTTTACTAAATTTTGCAATTTAATTTTTTTATTTTTCTTTGGCTCTTTAAAGTTAATGATTCTTTGTAGGATATCATCACTTAAATAAAATATCTTAGTTATATCCCCTAAAGAATTCACAAACTCATCATACTCTAAGAGATTAGAACTTAACAACTTAGAATCTTCTTCCAATAAAGCTTTATTTTCTTCTTTTTGCGTATCATTTTCACTAATTAAGTGCAATAAAAAATTATAATCTCTGCTATAAGAATTTTCTGTATTAAGCAAGTATTCTTCTTTTAGCAAACTAATAAATATCAAACATTCTTTATCATTTAAAGCATACTCTTTAAAAATCTCTGCTAAAACATTAGAAATTTTACTTTTTTTCAATCGCTCTTTAATGTATGATTCAAACACTGCTATATCTTTTTTTATGCTTTTGCTTTGGTTGCTTTTTGCAAAAAAACGCAGTCTTTGATAAAGTTCGATTTTAAAAAATTCATCTTTTAAATACGCAATATGATCTTCATAAATTGCATCTTGCATATAATCTTGTATGGTTTTATTTTCTAAAACCTGCAAGAAAACTTCGCCCAAACTCACATCACACTGTAATAAATTTAAAAGTAAACTAGAGTTTTTACTCGCTTTAAAATCAGAAAAAATTTGAACTATAAAACCCTTCTCTATAAGACTTTTAAGATCTTTTAAATGATCTAAATACTCATATTCATCATTTTTAAAAACTTCACTAAGAAGACTATAAACATTCATACTCACACTAGCTTGTAGATAATTTTTACACAAGTGCTTTAGTATTAAAATTTCATCTTCACTACATTGTAAGTTTTTATAAATAGCGCTTTTAAAAGTATCGTTGAGAAAAAGTTTTAAATCTTTCATATTTTCCTTTATATTGGTTTTATACTGAGTTTTATTTTATTTTTTATATCACTAAAATTAATACTTTCATCACAGACTTCGTATGAAATATCATAATTTTTGCTAGATATTTTTTGGCTAAAACCACAAGAATGGTTTTTTTTATTTTTTCCATAAAAAATTGGTTTTTTATGAATTATATCCTCTAAAAAATCTTCATAGTATGCGTTGTTAAAAAATCTTTGGTTGAATTTTTTTTTCGCATAACAAACACTGTTAATGCAAATTTGATCCGTGATTTTTAGTTCAAACAAAACCTTAGAAGCATTATAAAATTCTAACTTTGTAAGATGACTCCCCTTGTTTAAAAAACCATAATCAGCAAATTTAATTTGTGGCGTTTTTAAAACAATATAAGCACTTTGTGTATGTGTTTTGTTTTTCATTGCGCATGCACCCAAAACAACACACACAAAGCCTAAAAAAATCAGTTGGTGTATTTTTTTCATTTAAGATTTTTAAAACTAAGATTAAGCTCTAAATTGAGTTCTTTTACTATTTTCATTACATTTTGCAAATCATCAATTTGTTTTCCAACTACTCGAATTTCATTACCTCTGATACTCGAAGTTACTTTTAGCTTGCTATCTTTAATGGCTTTATTGATTTTTTTAGCACTATCTGTATCAATAGCATCGTTAACTTTTAAATTCAGTCTAAAATTAGCTCCACTTTCTCTGCTTAATTCTTTAATGCCATTAGGATTGATCCCTCTTTTGATTAACTTTGAAATCACAATATCCTTAAGCACTTCAAGCTTTGCTTCACTAGAGCAAATAAGCTTAAATACACTTTCTTTTTCACTTAGTTCTATTTCACTTTTGATACCTTTTAAATCATATCTGCTATCAAGTTCTTTTTTGGCTTGCTCTAAAGCATTTTTTAGCTCTTGTTTATCAATTTCACCGCTAATATCAAAACTATGTTCACTTGCCATTTTCCATAAACTCCTTAAGATTATTAAATACAATTTGTATTAAATTTTGTATCGATTCTTGACTTGCCCATGCTACATGTGGGGTGATGATTAGATTTTCCTTGTTGTTTATGCTAAGCAATGGATGATCTTTGATCATAGGCTCTACTTCAAGCACATCAAGCCCTACTCTAATATTTTTCTCATTCATAACTTGTGCCAAGTCTGCTTCATTGATGATCCCACCACGCCCCACATTAATTAAAATAGCTTCATCTTTTAAAAGCAGCAATTCTTTTTTTGTCAATAAATTTTTAGTTTTGTCGTTTAAAGGTGCATGAATGCTAATCACATCACAAGTTTTCAAAAGCTCTTCAAGACTTACTCTTTCATACTCATTATTAAAATTTGCTCCAGAAGTTGAATAGTAACAAATTTTAGAACCAAACATTTGCGATACTTTAGCCACTTCTTTACCAATCACACCAAGTCCGATAATACCATGTCTTTTGCCTGTTAAAGTATGTAAAATCCTGCTAAAATCAGTAAACATCGTACTTTTTGTCCAAAGTCCATCTTTGCTCCATTGATCATAATATGGAATTTGATTTAAAAAAGCAAAAAGCAAAGCAAAAGTATGACTTAATACACTTTTTGTAGAGTATCCGGCTGCGTTTTTTACCACTATGCCTTTAGAATTTGCATACTCTACATCAATATTATTAACCCCTGTGCCAAGCTGTAAAATCAACTTCAAGTTAGTTTGATCAATGACTTCTTTATCAATGATGACTTTATTGATCATCACTACTTCAGCATCAGCTATTCTTGAGATGACCTCATCTTTAGGAGTAAGCTCATAGCTTATAAATTCTCCAACACTTTTAAAATCCGATAAATCCCCTCCGCCTAATGTAGCGGCATCTAAGCATACTATTTTCATTAATCTTTTATGATATGTCCTACAAATTTAGAATAATTATCAAGCACCAAACCGCCTTTTCTAAAGCCTAGTCCACATCCTTCATACGCAAAGAAAACTCCAGCTTGATAATAATCATTTTCATTTTGGTTAAAATCTACAAATTCTTGATACACAAAACGGTTGTTTTGATAATCTCCATTTGTTTCAAAACTCACATCTCCGTTAGCTTCTATAATAGAAACATTTGCCCCTTCTCTACCAAAAACAGGCTTTTTAACACATTTTTTGCCAACCAATGGTTGATCGCTTGTTTCTAACAATAAAGGGTGGTTTGGGTAAAGCTCCCATAAAATTTTCATAATACCCTTACTTTGGAAAAGTAAAGTGTAAGCAGGATTTAAAATAATCGCTTTTTGATTTTGCATGATTTGGGTTAAAAGCATAGCAAGCTCTCCCTCTTCTATAGCGATACTTTCCCAAGGAATAAGTTTAAAAAAGTATTCATAATTAACATCATTTTTAAATACACCCTCAGGCGAAAATTCCACCTCATCGACAAAAGAAAACTCACTTTCAAAACCTGCTTCATTGGCAATGTGTGCTAAAAGTTTTGTGGTGATCATATCCTCATCACTTCCTGCAATAGATGAGAATAATATCTTCCAGCCTTCATAATATCTTTCAAATTCACTTACATCTTCTTCTAAAGTAATAAGTCTTTTAAAATTATCTCTCAAAGCTTCATATATATTGTTAAACTGAGAACTTTCATCTAGATTGTTTTGTTTTAAAATCGCCCATTGTAAAATAGCACTTTCAAACAATGAAGTAGGAGTGTCAGCATTAAATTCTATAAGCTTTATAGGTTTTCCATCTAGTCCACCTGCTAAATCAAACCTACCATATAAATGCCAATGTACATCATTTGCCCAACTCATTTTAATAGCTTCTACAAGATTAAAAGGAATTCCAAGTTCATCAAAACGATCATTATCAATCACTTCTTGTGCTGCTGCAACAAACATATCATAAAGTTCATTTACCGCATCATAATAAGCATTTGCCTCACTTTCTTTTACACATACTAAATTAGGGTCTAAATAATCACTCCCATCTTTATCAGTATGCCATGAAAAACCCATTTGATCTAAGTAAGATTTTTCTAAAGGATTTACTTTTAAAAAATTCATTTTTCCACCTTACCTTAAGATCCAAATGAGCTAGAAGAGCTTGAAGTCGCCTTAGAACCACCGCCGAAAAAGCCAGATTTTTTAGCGCTAGATCCCGAAGTAGCACTTGTACTTGCTTTGTTAAAGCTATTAACACTTCTTTGATAAGCACTTTGATTAGAAAATGCTCCTCTTTGTTGGTTGGCAAAGTTTTGATTGTTAAAAAGCTTTGATCCTATCCAACTTCCCAAAATAGCTCCCGCTGCACTTGCAAGTAATGTTTCACCCAAAGAAAGTCCACCACTACTCATTTGAGCATTGTTTGGGTTGGTTAAATTTGAAGTACCATTGTCTATTTTAGCAGCTTCTTCTTGGATTAGTTTGTCCATTTCTTCTTTAGTTAAAACTCTTTCTTGGCCATCAAGCTGCTTTAAAACCACTCTTGTTTCATCACTTGGAAACTGATCTTTGATTTTGTATTGATTTGGTGCGGTTTCTTCGATGATAACAAAAGCACCTTGAGTGTTAGCTGCTTGGCTTAAAGCATTATTTGAATCATTTGTATTACTACTACACGCACTTAAAGCACCTGCACTTATAGCAGCAATACCACTGATCATACTAAGCTTAAGTATAGTTTTAATGTGTTTCATAATCTTTCCTATAATTTATAAGTTTAACTTAATAAGATTTTAACAAAAAAAGTATTAATAAAAATTAATTGCCTTGATTTATCATCAACAAGCAATTTTGAATCAAAATAAAAACAGCAAAAGCAAAAAAGATACAAGCACTAGTATAATCAACTAACTTTAAATTCTTTTCATATAAACGCATCATAAAAGCTTTGGAGAATAACAAAGCAACCAAAGAAAAATAAACAATCGTTTCTAAAACTAAAACAAGTACCAAAACAAGTACCATCCATTGCATTTGTGCAAAATTAAAATTCGCAAACACACTCGCAAAATAAAAAATCACCTTAGGATTAGATAAGTTTGTAATAACTCCGCTTAAAAATGGAGAAATAGTTGTATTTTGTTTTTTTATACTGCCATTTTTTGTATTTTTATAAATCACATAAGATAAATATAAAAGATAAAACGCTCCAAAGCTAGATAAAACAACTTGCAAAAATGGAAATTGATGAAAAATTACACTTAGGCCAAGTATGGAAAGTATGATCCAAACACTCATTGCTAAACTTACACCCAAGCTAGCTTTTAAAGCACTTTTTATCCCTTCTCTTAAAGCATAAGAGCTTATTAAGAAAAAATCAGGTCCTGGTAAAATAAGTCCAAAAAAATGAATAATTAAAGCCCAAAGAAACATCAGCTAAATGTAGAAAAGCCGATTACTCGGCTTTTGTTGGTATTAGAGTCTTGACTCGTAGCGTCTAAGCATATAAAGTCTTTTAAGCATTTTTTTGCGAGCTGAAATTTTTTGTTTTTTACGAATTTCAGTCATAGGCTCAAAAAATCTTCTAGCGCGAACTTCAGTAACAACTAGATTTCTATCTACTTGTTTTTTGAATTTTCTATACGCTTCATCAAAAGACTCATTAGGATGTACCTTAATTCCTGGCACGACCCTCACCACCTTTCTTTAATAAAATTAAAGAAGCGATTATACCATAAAATCACTTGAAAATAAAGTTTATTTTTGTAATAATTATATAAATAAAAATTAAATATAAAATTATAAACAACGACAAAGTTTGGTTTAATTTTTCTAGTACTACAATTAAAAAAACATTTTTTAAGGAAATATAATGAGTGCTTGTATCACAAACTATACCAAAAAAAGATATATTGCTTATATTATATCGATGGTTATTTTTATAGCCTTACCTTTTATCAAAATCAACGGCAATCATTTTTTCTTGCTAAGTTTTGACCATAAAAAACTTAATTTATTTTTTATCGCTTTTGATACCCAAGAACTTTACCTAATGCCTTTTGTTATTATAGGAATGTTTTTGACTATACTTTTTGTCACGACTTTAGCAGGAAGAATTTGGTGTGCTTGGACCTGTCCTCAAACCATAGCTAGAGTGATTTACAGGGATTTGCTACAAACTAAAATTTTTAAAATTCACAAAAGCACTGCAAATAAACAAAAACAAGCCGATGGTTTTTTGATACAAAAAACCTTAAGTGTTGTGATTTTTTATCTTTTTTCTTTGTTAATGATGAGTGCATTTTTGTGGTATTTTGTTCCGCCTGAAGATTTCTTTGTTTATATCCAAAACCCTAGTGAGCATTTACTGCTTTTAGGAATTTTATTATGTGCTTCTTTGGCTTTTACCTTTGATATAGTGTATTTAGGGGAAAAATTTTGTGTTTATGTGTGTCCTTATGCAAGAATACAATCTGTAATGTTTGACAACAACACTGTTCAGGTTATTTATGATGATAAAAGAGGTGGGGTTATTTATGATGGGCATACTAAACTTTATAAAAAACCACCACAAGGTGAATGCATAGGCTGTGAAGCCTGTGTAAAAATTTGTCCTGCTCATATAGACATTCGTGCTGGTATGCAACTTGAATGCATTAACTGTCTTGAATGTGCTGATGCATGCTCTAAAGTCCAAGCTAAATTTGACCGCCCTAGTTTGATCAACTGGACAAGTGCAAAGGCAATCGAAACAAGAGAAAAAGTTAAATACTTTAGATTTAGAACTATTGGATATTTAGTAGTATTGTGTGGGGTTTTCATCGCCTTGGTTTTAATGGGTAGTAAAAAAGAAAACATGCTTTTAAATATCAATCGTTCTAGTGAATTGTATCAAGTAAGAAAAACTCACAATGGAGAATTATTGATCACAAATGCTTATGTGTTTTTATTTCAAAATACTGACAACAAAACCCATGAGTATTATTTTGATGTAAAATTACAAGGCATTGATGATGGTTTAGAGATCGTAAGACCTAAAAAATCTTTCACACTCAAAGCAGGAGAAAAAAACAAACATATTGTGGTATTAAAAGCTACCAAAAAACTAGCTGATAATAACAGAAAAGATACGATCATACCTTTAACCATAAAAGCCTATGCGGTTGATGATAAAAATATCGCCGTTACAAGAGAAAGTAATTTCGTGTATCCTAAAAATTCAATTTTAGAGCAAAAAAACTAAAATGAAAAAACTTTCTATGAAATCTCAAGCTAGACTTGAAAAAATCAAACAAATTGCTGCGGAGTCATTTTTAAAAAATGGCTACGAAGCTACTAATCTTAAAGATATTATCAAGCAAGCAGGTGGCTCCTTTTCCTGTGTGTATGAACATTTTAAAAGCAAAGAAGGTTTATTTGAAGCTGTTTTAAATGATTTTGCAGAAAATCATTTTCTTGCGATATTGAAAAAAAATATGCAAGTTTCTGCTAATGCTGATTTGGAAGAATTTTTATACCAATTTGCAAAAGCTTATATAGGAATTTTCAACGATAGCAAAACCATCGCCATCGTAAGGCTTTTATACTCTGAAATATATAATGATAAATTTGATTTTGGAAAATGGTTTAAAGAAGGCAACCGAAAAGATGTTGAATATGTCCTTCAAAAAAGATTAAAAGAAGAAAACTCTCGTCTAGCTGAAAATGCTGAATTTTTAAGCTATACTTTTTGCGCAATGCTTAGAGGAACTTTTTTTATGCAAAGCACCTTTGAAAATAAAATCCTTATGAATAAAAAAGAGCAAGAATTACACGCTAAAAAGATTGTAAAGCTATTTACACAAGGACTTATTAATTTTAGTTAACCATAGCTTGATAGAATATTAAAGATATAATTTTGTAATACAAATTACTTTTTTGTTTAGCTAATCAAATAACTTAAGGAAAACAATGAAAACAAAACTTTTAACTCTAGCTTGTGCTTCATTAATTTTTGTAGCATGCTCGGATGAGAAAAATGTGCAGGTGAAACAACTTCCTCCTCAACCTGTTAGTATTATGACAATGCAAAGTGCTAACTTACCTTTAGAATTTAGCTATCCTGCTAGATTAAGCACGGAATTAGATGTAATCATCAAGCCAAAGGTAAGCGGTGAAATCAAAGCAAAATACTTCAAAAGCGGTCAAGCTGTAAAAAAAGGCGATAAGCTTTTTCTTATAGAGCCTGATAAATACAGAACAAATGTTGACATGGCATATGGTGAAGCTTTAGTCGCTAGAGCAAATTTTACTGATGCGGAAAAAAACTTTAAAAGAGATCAAATTTTAATAGAAAAAAACGCCATCTCACAAAAAGAATTTGACGCAAGTTTAGCTAAATACAACTCAACCAAAGCCAACCTAAAAAGCGCTGAAGCAAAGCTTGCTAGCGCAAGATTAGATCTTAAATACACTACAGTAAGCGCTCCTTTTGATGGAGTTTTAGGCGATGCTTTAATGGATGTGGGTGATTATGTAAATGCTTCTGCTACGGAGTTGGTGCGTATTACTAATATCAATCCTATATTTGCAGACTTTTACATCTCTGATGTAGATAAAATCAATATGAATAAAAATGTCCAAAGCGGTAATTGGCAGCTAGAAAACATCCAAGTGCAAGCCAATGTTGGCGGTGAGCTATTTAACGGTAAATTATATTTTATAGATAGCGTAATAGATACACGCAGTGGTGGTGTAAAAGCAAAAGCAATCTTTGATAACAACAACTCAAGCTTAATGCCTGGATCTTTTTCTAATGTCCATGTAAGTGGTTTTGTCCAAAAAGATGGATTTGAAATTCCTCAAGTTGCTCTTTTACAAGATGATAGCTCTACTTATGTTTATACTTTAGTTGATGGAAAAGTGGCAAAAACTGTTGTGAATGTTATCTATCAAACTTCTGACAAAGCCATTATCGATAAGGGGTTAAAAAATGGAGATAAAGTTATCTTAAATAATTTCAAAAAAATTCGCCCTGGTGCAAGTGTTAGCGTAATGGAGAATAAATAATGTTTTCTAAATTTTTTATAGAAAGGCCTGTATTTGCCTCCGTTGTCGCTATCATTATTTCTTTAACGGGTATTATAGGACTTTACTCACTTCCTGTTGAACAATACCCTTCTTTAACACCTCCTGTTGTAAAAGTAAGTGCTAATTATTCTGGTGCTGATGCACAAACAGTGGCACAAACAGTGGCTATCCCTCTTGAAGATGCGATCAATGGGGTTGAAAATATGATTTATATGGAATCAACCTCAAGCTCTTCAGGCGACATGAGTTTAAGTGTGTATTTTGATATCGGAACCGATCCTGATCAAGCAACAGTTGATGTTAATAACAGAATTTCAGCTGTAACTGCTAAATTACCTGAAGATGTTAAAAAAACAGGTGTTAGCGTAAGAAAAACCGGATCTAGTATCTTAGAAGTTGCTACTTTATACTCTCCTGATGGTTCTATGGATTCACTTGAAGTATACAACTATGCTGCTTTAAATATTTTAGATGATCTTGCTAGGGTTCCAGGTGTTGGTAATGCTGTAGCAATTGGTTCTAGAAACTATTCTATGAGAATTTGGTTAAATCCTGATTTATTAAATAAATACCAAGTTACTACAACCGATGTTATCGCTGCGATCAATGAACAAAACGCACAATATGCTACCGGTAAAATAGGACAAGAACCTGTTGCAGAAAAATCTCCTTATGTGTATTCTGTTATTATGCATGGAAGATTAAAAAGCACCAAAGAATTTGAAAACATCATCATAAGAGCTAATAGCGATGGTTCGTTTTTAAGAGTTAAAGATGTTGCTGAAGTTTCTTTAGGGTCAAGAGAATACACTTTCAAAGGTAGATTAAACGGAAACGACGCTACACCTATATTGATTTTCTTGCAAACTGGAGCAAACGCGGTTAACACTGCTAAATTAGTAAAAGCCAAATTTGAAGAACTTTCAAAAAACTTCCCTGAAGGCTTAGCTTACAAAGTTCCTTATGATACGACTATTTTTATTAAAGCTTCTATTGAAGAAGTGGTAAAAACTTTCTTTGAAGCATTGATCTTAGTTGTTATCGTAATGTATTTGTTCTTAAAAAATTTCCGCTCTACTATCATACCAATGATCGCTGTGCCAGTATCTATTTTAGGGACTTTTGCCGGATTATATGTCTTAGGTTTTAGTATTAACTTGCTTACACTTTTTGCTTTAGTACTTGCCATTGGTATTGTCGTAGATGATGCCATCATTGTGGTTGAAAACATCGACAGGATTATGCATGAAGATCCAAACATTAGCATTAAAGATGCAGCGATTAAAGCGATGGATGAGGTTGCTGCACCGGTTGTTTCGATCGTTCTTGTATTGTGTGCAGTATTTATACCTGTTTCGTTTATATCGGGTTTTGTGGGAGAAATTCAAAGACAATTTGCTATTACCCTTGCGATATCTGTTATCATTTCAGGTTTTGTAGCTTTAACACTTACACCTTCTTTATGTGCTATTTTCTTAAAAAGAAATGAAGGTCAGCCGTTTTATTTGGTAAAAAGATTTAATGATATTTTTGATTGGTCGACTAAGGTTTTTGGTGCTGGGGTTGCTTATATCTTAAAAAGAACTATACGTTTTGTGATTATTTATTGTATCTTTTTAGTTGGTCTTTATGGTCTTTTTAAACTCGTGCCTCACTCACTTGTGCCACCTGAAGATCAAGGTAACTTTTTAACCGTTGTAAATTTACCTGCAGCTTCTTCGCTTAGTAGAACCACCCAAGCTATGGATGGAATGAGTGAAGAAATCAGAAAAAATGAAAATGTAACTGACATTGTTGGACTAATAGGGTATGATTTATTTACCGGTTCTTTAAAAGAAAACTCTGGCGCAATGTTTGTTAACTTAAAAGATTGGGGTGATAGAGATGTAAGTAGCTTTGATATGGTGCATTCTTACAACCAAAACTACTTCTTAAATCCAAACTTCCAAACTTTCTTTGTAAATCCACCGCCAATTCAAGGCTTAAGTTTAACCGGTGGTTTTGAAATGTATGCGCAAAATCGTGGCGGTAAAAGCTATGATGAAATTCAAGCTGATGTAAATAAACTAGTAGAAGCGGCCAATAAACGTCCGGAATTATCCAACGTAAGAACAACGCTAGATACCAATTTCCCTCAGTTAAAACTAGAAATAGATCGCGATAAAGTAAAACTTTATGGTTTGAATTTAGCAGATGTATTTAGCACGCTTAATGCCACCATAGGAACTTACTATGTAAATGATTTTTCTATGCTTGGAAAAAATTATCGTGTTAATATCAGTGCCATAGGAGATTTTAGAAATACTCAAAATGCATTAAAAAACATCTATGTAAGATCAAAAGATGGATCAATGATAGCTCTAGATAGCGTTTTAACACTTCATAGAGGAGTTGGGCCTGATGATGTAAAACGTTTTAATATGTTCCCATCAGCACTAGTACAAGGTGATCCTGCGCCAGGATATACCTCAGGACAAGCAATCGATGCTATTGCACAAGTTGCAAAAGAAACTTTGAGCGAAGATTATTCTATCGCTTGGTCAGGTTCTGCTTATCAAGAAGTTACTAGCAGTGGTGCAGGACAAATCGCATTTATTCTAGGACTTTTGTTTGTGTTTTTAATCTTAGCAGCTCAGTATGAAAGATGGCTCATGCCTTTAGCAGTTATCACAGCTGTGCCTTTTGCGGTATTTGGATCGTTATTGTTTGTATATTTTAGAGGATTAGAAAATGATATATATTTTCAAACGGGACTTTTATTGCTCATAGGACTTTCTGCTAAAAATGCGATTTTGATCGTTGAGTTTGCAATGGAAGAACATCTTAAAAAAGGAAAAAGTATTTTTGAAGCATCTGTCAGTGCAGCGAAGTTAAGATTTAGACCTATTGTTATGACTTCTTTGGCATTTATTTGCGGTATTTTGCCACTTTACTTTGCTTATGGTGCAGGAAGTGCAAGCCGCCATGCAATAGGTACTGGTATCATCGGTGGTATGATAGCAGCTTCTACCATTGCTATTTTCTTTGTGCCTTTATTTTTCTATATACTAGAAAGTTTTAACAAATGGCTTGATGAAAAAAGAGGAAAAACTCATGCGTAAATTAATGATATTTGCAAGCTGCTTTTTAATAGCAGGTTGCAGTTTAAAACCTAATTTAGAAATTAAAGATATTAACTATACTAAAAGTTTAGATCAAAACATAAGTATCAACAAACAATGGTGGAAAGCTTTTAATGATACTTATTTAAATGCTTTAGTAGACCAGGCTTTAAAAAACAACAATGATTTGCAAATTACATATATTAATTTGCAAAAAGCCTATGAAACTTTAGGCATTGCTAGAAGTGAATTGTTGCCAAAACTAGATGCAAGTGCAGGTGGAGCAAGAGCAAAAACTAGCATTAATGCACCAAGTAACAAAAGCAATGATTTTGTTTATGGAAATGACTTCAACATGGGCTTAAATTTAAGCTACGAAATCGATCTATGGGGCAAATACAGAGATATTTACAGCGCTTCAAAAGCTAAACTACAAGCAAGTGAGTTTGACTATGAAAGCGCAAGATTAAGCTTGATCTCCAATGTAGCAAAGACCTACTTTAACCTAGCTAGTTTAAGTGAGCAAACCAAAATTCTAGAAGAAACTGCACAAAGTTATCAAAAAACCTATGAGCTAAAACTCGAACACTATAAAATCGGTGTCATTAGCGAATACGAACTTAATAAATTTAAAGCAGAACTTGAAAATTCAAGAATTTTACTAACCAATGCTAGAATTCAAAAAGAAGCTTACACTAAAGCTTTGAAAATTTTAACTTCGAACAACATTGATGATATACTTTATAATAGTATCGAATACAAGCAAGTAGGAAAATACGAACTTAGCATACCTGAAGGTATAGGTAGTGAAATTTTACTACAAAGACCTGATATCCAAGCTAGTTTAAAAACCCTTGAGGAAAAAAACTATCTTGTTGGAGTAGCTAGAACTGCATTTTTACCAAATCTTTCTTTAACAGGACTTTTAGGTTTTCAAAGTAATGATTTAGATCTTTTAGTCAAACATGGTAGCAATACATGGAATGTGGCTGGAAATTTTGCAATGCCTATTTTCCACTGGGGTGAAATCGCAAATAACGTCAACATCGCAAAACTTACCAAAGATGAAGCATTTTTACAATACGAAAATACACTAAAAACAGCCTTTGGAGAAATAAGACTTGCTTTATTTAATCGCCAAAGTTATTATGAAAATGAGCAAAATTACAAGAATTTATTTTTAGCACAAAGCAAAATTTATGATATTGCTAGTTTAAGATATGAAGCAGGTGCGATTAACTTGTCTGATTTTTTACAAGATCAAAGAGCGTATTTAAATGCTAAACTTTCTTATACTAACTCATCTTATGAACTTGCAAATTCCATTGTAGATGTTATGAAAGCTTTTGGTGGAGGATTTAACGCCAAAGAAGAGTCAAAAGAAAACATCAAAGCTATGGAAGAAAATTTAAAAGAAAACTTTTATAACAACTGAGCCTTTAAGGCTTAGTTGTTTTTGAGCTATTATCATCTACGATATAATGACAATATTACATTAATAAAAATCTAAGGCACAAACTAGTTTATGTTTGCAAAATTGCATAAAATCATCAATGCATTTGAATTTGAATTCTTTGATTAGAGTTGTTATTGCCCCTGTCTTTTGGACTATTATGTTCAAAACGATAATACATACTACCTGAAACATTAACATCTTGAAAAATTTCATCTAAAGGGGCAGAATTTGCCACACTCATTAAACCCATCAAAAGCACAAAAAAAGTAATAAAAATATGTTTCATCACAAAGCCTTTATAAAATTTATGATACAATTATAGTCTTTTTAAATAACTACAAAATGAAAATTTAGGAAAAATATGAATTTTTTACAAAACCTAGCTCTTTCTTACTCACACAAAGCTATGCAAAAATCTTTAGAAAATGGTTTTGATGTTAAACTTTTAAAAGAAGGGCAAGAAAAAAAAGTAAATCCCAAAAAATCATATATGCTTTATGCGCATATACCATTTTGTCATACTTTTTGTCCATATTGTAGTTTTCATAAGTATTATTATAACGAAGACTTAGCAAAAAGATATTTTGAAAGTTTAAGAGAAGAAATCAAACAAATCAAAGACAAAGGATTTGATTTTACTTCTATGTATGTAGGTGGTGGCACTACTTTAATCAACGAAGAAGAACTCGCTAAAACCTTAGAGCTTTGCAAAAAATTATTTAACATCAAAGAAATTTCTTGCGAAACCGATCCAAATCATATTGACCCAAAAAAATTAGAAATGTTTAAAGGGCTGATAGATCGCTTAAGCTGTGGTATACAAAGCTTTGATGATGATACCTTAAAAAAAGTAGCAAGATACCATAAATTTGGCTCTAGCAAAGAACTTCAAGAAAAGCTTTCTAAGGCCATAGGAGTGCTTCCTATCATGAGTATTGATTTGATTTTTAATTTTCCTTCCCAAACTAAGGAACAATTACTCAATGATTTAGAAATAGCCAAAAGCCTAAAACCTCAACAAATCACAACCTACCCTCTAATGAAGTCAAACCTCACAAAAGATAACATTGCAAAAACTCTAGGAGTAAGTTTTAAAGATAATGAGTTTGAATTTTATAAAATCATTATAGATTTTTTCAAAGATTATGAAAGAAATAATGCATGGTCATTTTCTTTAGAAAAAAGCAACTTTAACGATGAGTATGTAAGCAGCCACCATGAATATTTGGGTGTAGGAAGTGGGGCTTTTAGCTTTTTAGATGGAGAACTTTTGATCAATGCTTTTAATTTAAATGATTATTCTAAACTCATCAAAGAAAAGCAAAATGCTAATATCGCTAAAGCTAATTTTAGCAGAAAAGAAATCATCAAGTATGTCTTTTTAACCGAAATGTTTGCCGGTAAAATCGAGATCGATAAATTTAATAAAACCTTAGAATGCAACCTAGAAAAAGATCTTTTTATAGAGCTTTTAGGTCTTAAACTAAGCAAAGCTATAAAAAAAGAAAACAACACTTTATACACAAGTGAATTTGGGCGTTATTTATTTATGGTTTTGATGAAAGATTTTTATACGGGTATGGATTTAGTGCGTGCAGTTTTTAGAGATGATAAACGCTTACAAGATAAAGAACGCATTAACATCATGCAAGAAAATGTCGATCCGCTTGATTTTAAAAGTATGGAGTTTAAAGGGTAAAAGCCTTAAAAGGCTTTTACTAAAATGGTCTTATTATCATCATGATAGCAATGATGATAAACAACACCGTTGGTACTTCATTGTATGCTCTAAAGAATTTTCCACTTCTTTGACATTTATCATTTTGAAGTTGTTTTAAATAATAATAATTTTGCACATGATAAATGATCAAAAGCAATGCACAGGTTAATTTAGCATGCATAAAACCTGAACCAACCATCAAAGCTTTATTAGCATGAAGCATTAAACTACCCGTGATCAAAGTCACCACCATCGCAGGAGTTTGAATGTAAAAATACAATTTTCTTTCTTGAATTTTTACTACATCTACAAAGCCTTTATTGTCTTTATGTTCGACATGATAGACAAAAAGTCTTGGCAAATAAAACAAACCCGCCATCCACGAAACAAAAGCTAAATAATGCACCATTTTAATCCACAAATACCAGTCAGTTAAAAAATCTAACATGATTGTTTTTCTCCTTTTTTATTAAAGATTTCTTTGATTAAAATTAAGACCACGCTAATATTTATCATCACATCAGCGAAGTTAAATACAGCAAATTCAAACCACTTATGCCAAAACACAAAATCCACCACACCTATATGCACAAAGCGATCAAGTAAATTTGAGCATCCAGCAGAAAGCATGATCGCAAAAGCGATTAAATGGGTTTTTAAAAATTCTTTTTGGTAAAGCAAATACACCGATAAAGCTAGTATAAAAACAAGTTGTATGTATTTTAAATACTCTCCTAAAAAGGCAAACATCGAAAAAGCCACACCTGTATTGTAGGTTAAAACCAAGTCAAAAAATTTGCCCTTATATTCAAGTCCTTGTAAAAATACATACTTGCTTGCTTGATCTAGTATAAAAACCAAAGCAAAAACAAAACAAAATTTTAAAGACAAATTTTTATGCATTCAATGCTTTCATAAAAAAGCCTTCTACGACTTTCATTTCTTTTTCTAAAAGCTTAATGTCTTTTGCCTCTAGCAATAAGCGTATCAAATTTTCTGTACCTGAATATCTAAACAAACTAGAAATTCCTTTTTTTTCTAAATCTTTTTTCAACTCTTCCAAGCCTGCAAGTTTACTTAAGTCTTTTTTCTCTGAAATTTTTAGATTATGTAAAAGTTGAGGGTAAGGCTTGACTTGATTTAAAATTTCACTCGCGCTTTTTTTCTCACTTAACATCAAAGCGCTAAATTGCAACGCCGCTACTAAACCATCTCCGGTCTTAGCATAGTCGCTAAAAATGATGTGTCCACTTTGCTCCCCGCCAAAATTTCCGCCACATTCTTTGAGCTTTTCAAGCACATATTTATCGCCCACATTGCAAGTTTCATGCGTGATTTTATGTTTAGCTAAAAACTCTTTTAAAGCACCATTACTCATGATCGTGCTTACTACGCTTGATTTTAATCTGCCTTGTTTTTTCAAAAACAAAGCTAAAACACCTAAAAGACTGTCTCCATGAGCCACTTCACCTTTTTCATCTACAACGACCAAACGATCCGCATCTCCATCAAAAGCAAAGCCCACATCTGCTCTAAATTTCTTTACTTCTAAAGCTAAATTTAAAGGGTGTAACGCACCGCAATTTTCATTGAT
Organism: Campylobacter sp. 2014D-0216; assembly: GCF_014931215.1. NCBI lineage: Bacteria > Pseudomonadati > Campylobacterota > Epsilonproteobacteria > Campylobacterales > Campylobacteraceae > Campylobacter > Campylobacter sp. 2014D-0216. The sequence continues at coordinate 18,074 of NZ_CP063089.1, forward strand.
ATTTAAACCATTTGGCTTATCATTGATCACAATCACATCTGCGCCAAGCTCTTTAAAAACCGTAGGTGCAACCTTATAAGAAGCCCCATGAGCCACATCTAGCACAACACGCAAAGACTTTAAAGTCAACTCTTTAGGAAAAGAATTTTTTATAGAAACAATATATCTTCCTATCACATCATCAATTCTTTTTGCTTGACCAATTTGTGATTTTGTTGTTCTTGCTTCTTCAATGAGTTTGTCATTAAAATAAATTTCTTCTATTTTTGCTTCTGCTTGTTCATCAAGTTTATTTCCATGTGCATCAAAAAATTTAATACCATTATCATAGTAAGGATTATGCGAAGCTGATATCATGATCCCCGCATCACAACGCATATCTTCAGTTAAAAACGCAATGGCAGGTGTTGGCATAGGACCTATTTCTATCACATTATAACCTATCGAAGTAAGTCCTGAAACGATAGCATTTTCTATCATATAGCCACTTCTTCTTGTGTCTTTTCCAACTAAGATATTGTTTGTAATAGCCTTATCTTTAAAGTAAATTCCAGCAGCCATAGCTAAACGCATCGCCAAAAACGAATCCAAAAATTCACCCGCTTTACCGCGTACTCCATCTGTTCCAAAAAGTTTCATTTGTTAACCTTTGATTTTAAGTAGTGCAATTATAGAAAAAAAAGTTAAGCAATGCATAAATGCAAAAATTTTATAAACATTAGTTAGCAATAAAAATATATAATTTTTTAAAATTTCACATAAGGAAAATAAATGAAGAAAATTATCGCAGGTGTTGTGGTAGTGGTTTTGCTACTCGTAGCGTTTTTCGCAACAACTTTTTATATCAACTCTATCAATGAAAAAATCTTTGCTCAAATGAGTCAAAACACTGATTATTACAATGTTGAAGATGTAAATTATACTAAAGGCTTTTTAAATTCTAAAGGTAGCTTCCTAGCCCAGCTTAATGACTTGCCTTATACTTTTAAAGTAAACATAGATTTCTCAAACAACTTCTTTGCAAGTAACAATGCTGTTATTTCTGTCTTAAATGAAAATGAAGATTTAAAAAACATCTTCCCAAATGAAGAAATTTTTAAAATTCTAGTTAGCGCAAAAGGCGATGATATAGCGATAAATGCAAAAATTAACGATATTAACTTTACGCATGATAATGCACAATTAATCATCAACAACACTGCTTTTAAAATCACAGCAACAACTGAATCTGTAAAGCATATGCAACTTGATTTGGGTTATATTTTAGTAAAACAGCTTTCACACGATGAAAAACTAGAAATTCAAAATATGCAAATTTCTGAATTTCCTTTAGCTAAATTAAGCTTTAGTGATATCTTCACTCCTAGCAGAAATAGCGAACAAAACATAAGCATTGATAAGATCAGCTTTAAAAGCCATAGCATTTTTGATCTTGATAAGTTAAAAGTTTTTGCAAGAACCGCACCTAATACACAAAGTGATTATGATAGTGTTTTAAAACTTGATCTTGCTAAATTTAACCTAGAAGATGAGGAAAACCTAGCCTTAAATAACATCAAACTAGAACTAAATCTCAACAATCTTTCAAAAAAAGCTTATGATAGTTTATTGCAAAATTCAAATATGGATATTTTCTCTATGATGGTTTTAACAAGTCAATTTTTAAAAGCAAATCCTGAAATCATCTTAAACAACCTTAGTTTTGATAAAGATGGTAAAAAATTTGATGCGAATGGACAAGCCATTTTCACAGAAAACAACATCAAATCACAATTTCACGCAAATACTGAAATTCTTCCAAGCCAAATTTGGTCTATTTTTGGAGACTTTGATAATTATTTTGTAGATAAAAATGGCACTTATATGCTTGATTTTATCTATGATGATACTAACAAAAGCGATGTTACTACCATTATCAATGGTGAAAGACTTACCATAAATCCACAATGACAAATTTAAGTTTAACTTTTCGTCCTAAAACTTTAGATGAGGTTTTAGGACAAGAAAATTTAGTAGAAATTTTTAAAAAATTCATACAAGTTTCAAAGCTTCCTCATAGTGTATTTTTTGGCCCAGCAGGTTGTGGAAAGACTTCTTTTGCAAGAGCGATAGCGTATGAATACAAACTCGACTTTTATGAGTTTGATGGAGGGAATTTTAAACTTGAAGAGCTTAGAAAAATACTAACTAAATATGAAAATTCTTTATATAAACCTTTGATCTTTATCGATGAGGTGCATAGGCTTTCAAAAACCCAACAAGAAATGCTTTTGATCCCTTTGGAAAATCAAAAATGCCTTTTCATAGGTGCAAGCACTGAAAACCCCTACTTTACTTTAACTTCAGGTATAAGAAGCAGAAGTATGCTTTTTGAATTTAAAGGTTTAGAGTATAAAGACTTAGAAAAACTTGCCACAAAGGTACAAGAAAAATTCCAATGCAAAATCGATGATGATGCCAAAGACTTTTTGATCACTTCTAGTGCAAATGATGCAAGAAGTTTTTTAAATTTATGTGAGTTTGCTTTGGCTTTAGATAGCACTCATATCACACTTGAAACTTTGAAAAAATTAAGAGCAAATGTTTTAAGCGATGGTACTTCAAGCAAAGACACACACTATAGACTAGCTAGTTCTATGATAAAAAGCTTAAGAGGAAGTGATGTAGATGCGAGTTTGTATTATCTTGCGAGGTTGATCGATGGGGGCGAAAGTGCGGATTTTATCGCTAGAAGATTAGTGATATTTGCAAGTGAAGATATCTCAAATGCAAACCCACAAGCACTTAACCTAGCCACAAGCACACTCATAGCAGTAAAAAACATAGGCTATCCTGAAGCTAGGATCATCTTGGCACAATGTGTGGTGTTTTTAGCAAGTTCGCCTAAGTCAAACTCAAGCTATCTTGCTATAAATGAAGCACTAAATTATGTACAAAACAACCCTGCATTAAAAATACTCCCTTATCTTGATAATAACAACCCACAAAGAAAAAACTACCTTTACCCGCATGATTTTGGGGGTTGGGTTAAACAAAGATATCTAGAAAAAGATTTGAAATTTTATCATAGCAAAGGCATAGGTTTTGAAGCACAGCTAGACTTATGGCTAAATGATATGAAAAGAGTTAAAAAGTGATTTTAAGCACAATGTAAAAATATTTTTATATAATTTTCATTTTTAAGGTTCCGTAGCTCAGTTGGTAGAGCACCACCTTGACATGGTGGTGGTCGTTGGTTCAAGTCCAATCGGAGCCACCATTTTTTATTTCTTTCGATTTTAAAAGCATTCATATAAAAATATTCCATAAATATTTCTATAAAACACAAGAAAAAGGTGGAAAGAAAAAAATTTAAGATATTATAATTAATCTTAATTTGATAGTTCTTTAAATAAAACTATTTGCTCATACTCAAGAACTATCACATGCTAATAAAAATCAAAATAACCTACCCTACTTTTTACCTTTCATATATTCAACAAACATTTCTTCATTTATATTTTCTTTAACCACTCCATTTTCACATTTCCATATTTTCCAATTATTATCAATTTTCACGGGAAGGTAAAAAATATACCCTGTTTTTTCGCTTGCATAAATATAAGCTTCTTTTAGTTTTTTAATTTTTTCTTTATATGAAGTCTCATCTATATTTGAAGAACTACTTTTATTTACACTTTTTACTTCAAAAATATGAATTTTATTTTGCTTATCTTTAAAGATAAAGTCAGGATAACTTGTGTGTTTTCTTGTGTGATAATAATCAAATTTAATATTTGATTTATCTATGAAATTCTTACCAAACAAATAAACCAGTTCGCCTTCAACTTCTATAGTTTTACAACATTTGTTTTTTATTTTGCTAAGAATTTTAAACCATTTCTCTTCAGCTTCACTATCAAATTGAAATTCATCTTCTTTATTAGTCCAAATCCAATCATTAATTATGGCAGGCTTTCCATTGCTATCAAAAAAACTATAAATATCATCTCTTAATTGAACTTCAACTACATCTCCATATTTTTCATAATCTTCAACAACAGAACTTACCTTATTGCTGATATTATCTAAATTAGCATTAAACACAAACCATTTATTAAAATCTGTAACAAAATCTCTTTGCTTTTCTTTTACTTTATCACTACAAGATTGAAATTTTTTATAAGCTTTAAAAATAGACTCATTATAGTATTCTATATCATTGTTAATACAATCTGATATATCTATATCATCTAAAGCAACCTCTCTAAGAACAGTGATTTTAAATGGAGCAAATTCTTTAATTATTTCGTTTTCAAATAAACCTTTATTAATTTCACCCTTTAATTTCACTTTTGTGCGTTTATTTTGATCTTCTTTAGGTTTTATACCATAAACATAAGCTGTGCTAAAAATTTCTTGAGTATTTTTATCTAATTTTTCAAAATATGTTAAACAAGGATTACGCCTTATACGCCCAATAACTTGCTCATCAAGTTGTTTAGATTGTGAATTTCTAACTTGATAAAGCATACAAGCTCTAGGCATATCAAAGCCTTCTGTTATAACCATTTTAAAGATTACAACATCAATAGGAAAATCATTTTGTTTAACATAGTTTTGCCACAGGCTTTTATTTTTTACTTTTTCTAATCTACTATTACTTTCATAGCCATTTTCTTTTTCTACAAAACATACCCATTTTAAATCTTTTTCTTTCAAAACTTTTTTGATGATTTCCATTTCATATTCTGCATTATTTTGATTAGAAATTTGTATTATAAAAGCAGGAACTATCCCTTCTTTATTATAAACTGCTTTAATGCTTTTAAATTTATCTAAAGCTTTGCTTAATCCACTTTCTAAATCTTCTTCATCTTCTATATATTCTACTTTTTTAATCAAATTTGCATTAACAGCGTCATTTTCTGATATACAAACATCAAATTGATCGTTTTTGGGAGTAGCTGAAAAGTTAATAACTTGAGTAAAATAATTTGATAACTCATTTAGCTGATTTGTAGCTATATGGCTTTCATCTCTTATTAAAATTATTTTTTTACCTAGATTTTTACAAGTTTCTAAAAATACTAATAAGCTTTTTTCTTTACTAATTCTACTTGCTTTAGTATATTGTGAAGTAGGCAAAACAAACACATTATGATTTATATCAATATATAGACTATATTCTGTATTTTTTGTATTTTCTGCACCACTACTAATGTAAAAAGGGTTTAATCTTGTAAAAGTATTTAAAGATAGATTTGCAAAACTTTCAAAATTTTGTCCTGCTAATTTTCCTTTAGAAAGAGTAGAAACTATAAAGATAAAATCATCATCGATTTCTAGCATTTTATTCATCAAGCTTGCCATCATATATGTTTTACCACTTCCAGTGGGTGCTTTTAAGGTGATATTTTCTTTCCCTTGTATAGCTAAATTAAACAAGGAATTTACAGCTTCATTTTGTAATTCTATAATTTCTTGTTTCATCATTCACCTTCTATTTTTCTGCAAGTTAGCTCAAATTCTTTGCATATCCATTCTATTTTATCATGGATATTTTCAAAATCTTTTCCATAAAGCTTTTCATCTATTTTTTCAAAAACTGAATGATCGCTTGAAGCAATACTTTGAATTTCACTAACTTCTAAGCTATCTCCATAAGGAGTATTTTTTTCTAACCATTTAAAATCTTTACTTTCATCATAACATTCTCCACTCATGATTCTTTTTAAACGCTTTGAAGTAACATCTAGGGCAATTCCATTTGGATTTGAATCTGTTATTTCATTATTAGTAACTAAAATAAATTGTCTATTACCACCATCTTGTTTGTTTAATTCCAAAACAGCATGTCCTGTTGTTCCACTGCCTGCAAAGAAGTCTAGAATAATATCATTTTGATTTGTATTTGTGGAGGTTTCACAAATTCTCTTAATTAAATCAACAGGTTTTGGATTGGAAAAAATACTTTCACCTTTATCATTTTTAAATATTTTATTTAAATATTCTCCTGCAGAAAAAGAACTTCCTAAATTTTCAAAAAAACTTGTCGGTGTAACAGGTCTTTCTTCATTAATAAAAATTTTAATTTGGGGTACAGAATCTTTATTTTTCCCGTAATAAATTCTATTATCATCATCTAACGCCTGAAATTCTTCTTTTGTAATTCTCCAAACTCTACTATATTTTTTTCCACTTGGGGTTTCAATTTCATAATATTTTAATGAATTTTTATTACCTTTCATACTAATTGAACCTGCTTTAAATTCCCCTCTAGGATCATTATCTAAATTCTTATATTCATTTTCAAAATTTGGTAATTCCAAAAATTTATTAGTTAAGAATAAATCGTAGTTTTTTGCATAACAAATAATAAATTCATGATCTTTTCTAAAATTCTTTGTTATTTTCATTGTACCACCGGAAGAACTATTTTCTTCGATTTTTCGCCATATTAATGTGCTCACAAAATTTCCTTCTCCAAAAACTTCGTCAAACAAACATTTAACATAAGCTTGATTTCTATCATCAATACTACAAAAAATAACACCATCATCTTTTAAAAGTTGTCTTGCTAGTATTAATCTTGGATAAAGCATAGAAAGCAAATTATCTCTTGTGATTGCATTGTTGTAATTAGTTTGCGCAAATGCACCTAAATGATCTTTTCCATAAGGTGGATCTATATAAATTACTTTAATTTTGTTTTTGTAGTTAATTAAAAGATTTAAAAGAGCAGGATAATTATCGCCTATTATAAGTTTATGAGTAATTCCACCTTGATCAAAACTAAGATTTTCATTCTTTTTTAAATATCTTATTGTTTGTCCTTCATTTTTCTCCAAACGCACATCAAAATGAAAACCTGTTCTTTTATAAGTCATTCCTAGAGCTGATATTTTCAAAACTTCTGTTTTATTTTCTGCATTATCGATAAGTTTTATTAAAAAATCTGCATTTTCTTTTTCTAATATACCATTGTTTGTACGATCTAAAATTTTTATTTTTTCTTCTTCTTTTAATTCTTGTAAGCTTTGCAATTCATTTCTTTCCATTTTACGCCTTTCTTAAATTATTATCTAATAAATTACTATTCATTTGTTGAGTAAAATCATGATATTTATTTTGTGAAATTATAATAAAAATACATAAGATAATTATTTAAAATATTTTTAGATATACATAAAAATTACAAATCATAAATTAAAAAATAATCTCAAAAAATCATTTTTTTCTATGAGCTTCGCAGGGAATATTTGTTATTACCAAAAATTTTCACTTAGTTTTTATATTTGCAAGACAAAATATTTAATGCTTGTAATTAAAAATCAAAAAGAAATACTATAATTTCTAATTAGCTAAAATATAATAAAAATTTTAAGAATGTCAGATCTAGTGACTTTAGTACTAGCACAAATTCAAAAAATAAACACAATGTTTAACATGATCTATGAAAATGCAAAATGATATCTAGGTAGTTTTATTAAACTACCTATTTTTACATATATTTTAATAAATTCGTAAAATCTTGAATTTCTTTTTCTTGATCTAAGATGATTTTTTTAGCGATTTCTCTTATAGTTTCATCTTTAGAGTAAAATAAAATTTGTTTTGAAGCATCTACCGCACCTTGATGGTGTGCTATCATCGCTTCTAGAAAGTCTTTATTGATGTTTTTACTTTCTTTAACTGAACTCATTAAAATCATCATTTTTTGCATGAGTTCTTTTTCTTCTTGGACAAATTTTTTATAAGTTTCCTCATCGATTTGAGTTTTTGTGTAAAGATTTTCATTTAAAATTTCTTGAAATTCTTGGATTTCTTTTTCTTGAACTTTGATGATATTTTGAGCGATTTTTTTCATCTCTTCGCTTTTAGTATGCTCTAACAAAAGCTTTGATGAGTCAATCGCACCTTGATGGTGTGGGATCATATTAGCTAAAAAATCTCTTTCTATATCATTGCTTTGCACTAAAGGGTTTTTCATCATCGCTTCGTGCATACTCATCATGATTTGTGCTGATATACTTTCAGAAGATCCATGGTGAGCATGATGAGAATTAGAAGCAAGCAAAGAACTCGCTAAAACCAAACTTGAAACCATAATTTTAAATTTCATTTTTTTCCTTAACTTTATATTTTAAAAACAAAAATATATAAAAATATCCCAAACTAAAATTAACCAAAAAATTCAATTTTTTTTTGTTATAATTTATATAAAAATATCACAAGGATGGAAAATGCTTAAAGAACTACTTGAAATAAAAAAAGAAATGGAACCTATAATTCATGATTGTTCAGTAAAAATTCAAGTAGCCGCAAGAGAAGTGATCGTAAGAAAAAGAGAATATGAAATTTATGGTCCTATGATCGATAGAGTATACCTTGATAATGCAATTTATATTAAAATTTTTGGTAGTGGGCGTGATACTAAAAGCACTAAAGTAGATATCAAAAATGGACTTTATATGGTGTATGTAGCTCCTGATAAACCAACCAACCAAGAAATCATGAATAAACTAAAAATTGCATTCGAAAGCATTGATAACAAATTCATTTCAAGAATTTTAGAACTAAACCGAAGAATGAAAGAAGTGATCAATAAAACCCAAGCTACTCTAGCAAAAGCATCTAATATGAATGTTTTAATAGAAACAAACATCGGCGAAGCAAGTGCGGCACATAAATTTGTAATAACTATAAAATACCTCAAAGACAATCAAAAACTAGAACTAAAAAATTCAAAATCAGCTGGTAGCTTTAGAGATACTAAAAATCACATCAACCTAGTAGTAGAAAAAAGCACTGATTCAGCTGTATGTGAAAAACTACTCCATGATGTAGAAGTTTATTTCATAGGTAGCGGAAAATAAAATCACTTTTTCACTCTCAAATTTGCTAAATGTGTCAAAGCCACTGCGATAGCATCTGTGATATCAAGTGGCTTGATATCTTTTGAAATTCCAAGCAATCTTTTTACCATAAAAGCTACTTGTTCCTTAGTAGCTTTTGCTTTACCTGTTACCGTTTTTTTAACTTGTAAAGGCGTATACTCTGCAAATTCTCCATGAGTTTGTAGAATTTTTAAACTCAAAGCACCACGAAATTGAGCTAATTTTAACACTGTTTTTGGATTATAAGCAAAAAATATATCTTCGATAGCTACCTCATCAAACTGATGATTTTTAAAGATCAGATCAAGTCCTTCGCATAATTCTGTGATTTGATACTGCAAATCATTAGGCTTGATTTTAATAAGCCCTGCTTCTATGAGTTGATTTTTATTATTAATCCTTTCTACGATAGCGTATCCACAATACCTAGAACCAGGATCTATCCCTAACACCTTCAAACTTTTTCACCTTTTTATTCACATGCATGTGAAATTTAAATTTTTATGTGAATAATTTTAACCATTTTTTATAAAAAATAAGCTAGAATTTTAAGTTTTACACCATAATTTTAAGAAAAATAATGAATATAAAAGATTTTTTACTTGAATTTAAAACAGAAATTAGCAACAACGAATACAATACTTACATTTCTCACTTGCAATTTAGTGAAAAATTAAGTAAAAATAATATCTTAGTATTTATCGCACCAAATCATTTTTTGGCTAAATTTATACAAACAAAATATGCACAAAAATTGGCTTATTTTTATGAAGTAAAAACAGGTATTAATCCTCAGATTAAAATCACAACAAGCGACCAAAAAATAGAAAAAAATCATCATTTTTCTATGGATATTTCACAGATTAAATTCCAAAGTACTATTTTAAATCCTTCTTTTACTTTTGAAAGTTTTGTTGTGGGAGATTCTAATCAATTTGCCTATGCAACTTGCAAAGCCATAACCGATAAAAGCAAACTCGGAAAATTATACAATCCTATTTTTATCTATGGTCCTACAGGGCTTGGAAAAACTCACTTGCTTCAAGCAGTTGGAAATATATGCTTAGACAATGGTTATAAAGTAATTTATGCAACAAGTGATAATTTTATCAATGATTTTACCATGCATTTAAATAACAAAACCATGAGTAAATTCCACGAAAAATACAAAAATTGTGATGTTTTACTCATCGATGATGTACAGTTTTTAGGTAAAACAGATAAAATTCAAGAGGAATTTTTCTTTACTTTTAATGAGATCAAAGAAAAATTTGGGCAAATCATCATGACAAGTGATAATCCCCCAAATATGCTAAAAGGCATAACAGAACGCTTAAAAAGTCGTTTCGCAAATGGGATCATCGCAGATATCACACCTCCACAGCTTGATACAAAAATCGCAATTATTAAGAAAAAATGTGAATTCAATGCTATTTATCTTAAACCTGAAGTCATAAGCTATATCGCTACTTCAATGGGAGATAATATCCGAGAAATCGAGGGTATGATCACTAACTTAAATGCTCAAGCAAGACTTTTTAACCAAGAAATCACTTTAGAAATCGTCAAAAGCTTTATGAAAGATCATATCAAAGAAACAAAAGAAAACATCAGTGTTGAAGATATACTTGCTGATGTTTCAAAAAGCTATAATCTCAAGCCAAATGATATAAAATCAAACAAAAAAACACAAAATATCGTTATGGCAAGAAGGGTTGTGATATTTTTAGCAAGAGAGCTTACAACTATGTCTATGCCTCAACTAGCAAGATTTTTTAACATGAAAGATCATACGGCCATTTCACATAATATTAAAAAAATTCAAGAGCTAATGAGTGAAAATGAAAATCTAAAAGCCATAGTAGATGAACTAAGAAATAAAATTTTGACAAAAATAAAAAGTGCCATGTGAATAAAAGTGAAAAATAAAAAATTTTATTCTATGAGTAAAATTTCTATAAAAAAAGGCTTTTAAAAAGCATTTCACATTTTCACATTGCTTATTATTATGATAAAATAAATTTAAAAAACAAAGGAAGTAAAAATGAAAATTAGCATTAACAAAAATACTTTAGAATCCGCTATAGTTTTAACTAACTCTTATGTAGATAAAAAAGACTCAAGCAATATTGCTTCTCACTTACTTTTTGAAGTAGTTGAAGATAAATTAATCATCAGAGCAAGTGATTATGAAATAGGGATTAATTATAAAATCAAAAAAATCAAAGTAGAAAGCGCTGGTTTTGCAACTGCTAATGCTAAAAGTATCTTAGATATCATTAAAAGCTTAAATAATGAAGATGTAGTTTTAGAAACCATAGAAAATTTCCTTTTCATTAGACAAAAAGGAACTAAATACAAACTTCCTATGTTTAACTATGATGATTTTCCAAATTTCCCAAGCACTGAAGGAAAAGATAAATTTGACATTGATTCAAGTGATTTAAGTAGATCTTTGAAAAAAATCCTACCTGCAGTTGATACTAATAATCCAAAGTATTCTTTAAATGGTGCATTACTTGATATAAAAACTACTCATATTAGCTTTGTAGGTACAGATACAAAACGTCTTGCTATCTTTACACTAAATAAAACAAATGAAAAAGAATTTAACCTTTGTATTCCTAAAAAAGCCATTTTAGAAATGCAAAAAATCTTTTTTGAAAAAATTGAAATTTATTATGATGAAAATATATTGATTGCAAAAAATGATAATTTTGAATTTTTCACAAAACTTATCAATGATAAATTTCCTGATTATGAAAGAGTAATTCCAAAAAACATCTCAAAAGAATTTGTTTTTAAAACAGAAGATTTTATGGACGCATTGAAAAAAATCAATGTAATTACTGAAAAAATGAAACTTAATTTCCATAAAGATAAACTTGTATTTGAAGGTATTAGTTTAGATAATATGGAAGCAAAAACTGAACTTGAAATGGAACTTAATATAGATGAAGAATTTAATCTTTGCATTAAAAACAAATTCATCACTGACTTTTTAAATTCTATCGAAAGTGAAACATTTAAACTTAGTATAAATGAGCCTCATATGGCATTTTTAGTTTCAAGTGAAGAATTACAAACTGTGATTATGCCAGTTATTTTATAAGGATAATATATGCAAGAAAATCAAAATTACGGCGCAGGAAATATTAAAGTTTTAAAAGGCTTAGAAGCTGTTAGAAAACGCCCTGGTATGTACATAGGTGATACCAATATAGGCGGTCTTCATCATATGATCTATGAAGTAGTGGATAACTCTATCGATGAAGCTATGGCTGGATTTTGTGATACGATTAATGTAGAAATCACTACTGAAGGTTCTTGTATAGTAAGTGATAATGGTCGTGGTATCCCTGTGGGAATTCACCCTACTGAAAATATCCCTACTTTAACTGTAGTTTTAACCGTGCTTCATGCAGGTGGAAAATTTGATAAAGATACTTATAAAGTTTCAGGTGGTTTGCACGGGGTTGGTGTGAGCGTTGTAAATGCTTTATCAAAAAAATTAGTTGCTACAGTGCATAGAGATGGAGAAATTTACCGACAAGAATTTTCAGAAGGTAAAGTTACAAGTGATTTTGAAACTATAGGCAAAAGTAAAAAAACAGGTACGATTATAGAATTTTGGCCTGATGATCAAATTTTTGAAGTGACTAATTTTGATTATGAAATTTTAGCAAAAAGATTTCGTGAACTTGCGTATTTAAATCCAAAGATTACTATTAATTTTAAAGATAACCGCGTAGGAAAAGCAGAAAGTTTTCATTTTGAAGGTGGTATAAGTCAGTTTGTTACAGATTTAAATAAAAAACAAGCTTTAACTAAGGCAATATTTTTCAATGTAGATGAAGAAGATGTAAATGTTGAAGTGGCATTGCTTTATAATGATAGTTACAGTGAAAATTTACTTTCTTTTGTGAATAACATCAAAACTCCAGATGGTGGAACGCACGAAGCTGGTTTTAGAATGGGTTTAACTCGTGTTATTAGTAACTATATTGAAGCTAATGCTAGTGCTAGAGAAAAAGATTCTAAAATCACAGGAGATGATGTAAGAGAAGGTTTGATAGCAGTAGTAAGCGTTAAAGTACCTGAACCACAGTTTGAAGGGCAAACTAAAGGAAAATTAGGTTCAAGTTATGTTAGACCTATAGTTTCTAAAGCTTCTTTTGAATATTTAACAAAATATTTTGAAGAAAATCCTATCGAAGCAAAAGCTATCATGAATAAAGCTTTAATGGCAGCTCGTGGTAGAGAGGCAGCTAAAAAAGCTAGAGAATTAACAAGAAAAAAAGAAAGTTCAAGTGTAGGGACTTTACCAGGTAAATTAGCTGATTGTCAAAGCAAAGATCCAAGCGAAAGCGAAATTTATTTAGTTGAGGGTGATAGTGCGGGAGGTTCTGCAAAACAAGGTAGAGAAAGAACTTTCCAAGCGATTTTACCTTTAAGAGGTAAAATACTTAACGTAGAAAAAGCAAGACTTGATAAAATTTTAAAATCAGAACAAATTCAAAATATGATCACAGCTTTTGGTTGTGGGATCGGCGATGAGTTTGATATAGAAAAATTAAGATATCATAAAATCATCATCATGACCGATGCTGATGTTGATGGTTCTCACATACAAACTTTACTTTTAACATTCTTTTTCCGTTTTATGAATGATCTTGTGGCAAATGGACATATTTATTTAGCTCAACCTCCTTTATACCGCTACAAAAAAGGTCAGAAAAAAGAAATTTATCTAAAAGATGAAAAAGCTTTAAATGATTATTTGATTGAAACAGGTATAGAGAGTTCTACTTATGAAGGTATAGGCTTGAATGATTTAAAAGATTTTCTAAAAATCGTTGCAGCTTATAGAAGTGTTTTAAAAGAATTAGAAAAAAGATTTAATGTGATTTCAGTGATTAGGTATTTGATAGAAAATCCTGATTATATTAAAGCTTCTAATGAAGAATTATTTAAAGTCATAAAAGAATTTTTAGAAAAACAAAATCATAACATCTTAAATTCATACATCAATGAAAATGAAATTCGTGTTTACGTGCAAACTGAAAATGGCTTAGAAGAACTTATCATCAATGATGATTTATTTGCTAATCCTTTATATGAAGAGGCAAATTATATTTATCAAAAAATCAAAGATAGAGATTTAAAATTTGATAAAGATATTTTAGAAATTTTAGATGAAGTTGAAAAAAATGCTAAAAAAGGTGCTTATATACAACGTTATAAAGGTCTTGGTGAGATGAATCCTGAACAACTTTGGGAAACAACTATGGATCCAAGTAATCGTCGTTTATTAAAAATCACCATAGAAGATGCTCAAAGAGCAAATGATACTTTTAATCTTTTCATGGGTGATGATGTAGAACCACGCCGTGAGTATATACAAGCTCATGCTAAAGATGTTAAACATTTAGATGTTTGATCTTTTATTTTAAATGAGAGAGCAAGGTTTATCAAAAAAGCCTTGCTCAAAGACTTTTGAAATTTTTCAAAGAATATATCTAAAATTATATTTTTTGTCTTTAAAATTTAAATCCTTATAACACTAAACTTACTTTTTAAAAATCTAAAAAAGATTGTAAAAACCAAATATAAAAAGCTTGAGATTTTTTGTATAATTTGATTTTATAACTTAGGAGATTTAGTATGAAATATGGTGAAAAAGAGATTAAAGAATTTAGTGTAGAAAATATGGAAGTTTGGCCAAATGATGCTAAAAATGACTATGTGATTAAAATCACTTTACCTGAATTTATGTGTTGTTGTCCACGTAGTGGGTATCCTGATTTTGCTACAATTTACTTAGAATATATTCCAAATAAATTAGTAGTAGAACTTAAAGCAATCAAACTTTATATCAATACCTTTATGTATAGAAATGTTTCACATGAAGCAAGTATCAATGAAATTTATAACACTTTAAAAGAAAAACTTGATCCAAAATGGATAAAAGTGGTAGGCGATTTTAACCCTCGTGGTAATGTTCATACTGTGATTGAATGCAGATCTGATCTAGTAGTGCCTAAGTGATTTTTAAGATCAAATAGATCTTAAAAATCAATATTATATTAATCTTAAAAATATAAAAATTAAATTATTTTACTTTTAGAAACACTTCAATATAAATAAGACTGTTTTTATATTATTTTATATAAAAATATTTTAAAATCTTTTCGAAAAATTTATATTTGAAGGACAACATATGCAAGATCATTTAGATCAAAATCAACATTCTCAAGAAGATCGTAGAGGATTTTTAAAAAATTTAGGCATTACACTTTTAGGAGCTAGTGCATTAGCAAATGTTTCTTTGGATAATTATTTTTTAGGAAGCAAAGTTCTTGCTAAGGAATTAGATAGTTTTAAAATCGATGGTAAAAAAGATGTGATTTACCATGGAGAAAGACCTTTAACAGCTGAAACACAAATTTATGCTTTAGACTCTGACTTTACAAAGCCTGAAAATTTCTTTGTTAGAAATAATGGTATTCCACCTGAAATAGATGAGATAAAAGAAAAAATGAAAAAAGGCTGGACACTTGAAATTGGTGGTGAAAGTGTAAAAAATGCAAAAACTTATACTCTAGATGAATTAAAGAAAAAATTTAAACACTATACCTATGCTTTAACTTTAGAATGTGGTGGTAATGGAAGAGGTGAAGTTATACCTAGTACTAAAGGAACTCAATGGGGATTTGGTGCAGTTGCTTGTGGTAGATGGACTGGGGTAAGATTAAAAGATATTTTAGAAGATTGTGGTGTTAAAGATGATGCTGTTTATATAGGTTATTATGGAATAGACAAAAAATTAAATGGCGAAGATGCTTCTCCTATTAGTAGAGGTGTGCCTATTAAAAAAGCTATGCAAGATGAAACATTGATCGCTTGGGCTTATGAAGGTAAAGATATACCTTGGGTTAATGGTTATCCACTTCGTTTAGTTTGCGGAGGTTATCCTGCAAGTGCAAGTGGTAAGTGGTTATCAAAAATTGTTGTAAGAAATAAAGTCCATGATGGTGAAAAAATGGAAACTTCTTATAAAATTCCTGTAAATCCTGTAAAACCTGGTGATTTTACAAGTAAAGGTGAAATGAAAATAATAGAATCTATGCCTGTAAAATCTATCATAACAAATATCAAAAACAACGATAAAGTAAAAGCAAATAAAAAATTTGAAGTTAGAGGAAAAGCTTGGGCCGGTGAGCTTGAAGTTAATGAAGTTTATGTAAGTAATGATTATGGCGTGACTTGGGTTAAAGCAAAAGTTGAAAAACCTTTAAATCGTCTTGCATGGCAAAAATGGAAAGCACAAATTTCAATTTCTACTAAAGGGTATTATGAAATTTGGGCAAGAGCAGTTGATAGTAAAGGCAATAGCCAACCTATGGTTTTGGCACAGTGGAATCCTAATGGTTATTTAAATAATGCTTGTCATAGAGTAAATGTTTTTGGAGTATGATATGACTAAAAAAATTATTTTACTTTTATGTGTAGGATTTTCTTTTCTTTTTGCTAATGCACAGTATAAAATCAATCCTGATACGGGATTGATTGTAGATGAAAATTCACCTTTAGTAGAAGCACATTGTCTTGCTTGTCATGGATCAGGCTTGATAACAAATATGCGTGCAAGTAGAGAAGCTTGGCTTGCTGCTATTAGATGGATGCAAGCTTCTGAAGGTTTATGGGAAATTCCAGCTGATGATGAAGAAAGAATTTTAAATTATCTTACAAAATATTATGGAGAAAAATACGACACTAGAAGGAGAATTCCTTTAGTTTTACTAGAAAAATAATCAAATATTTTGTATTATTATACAAATTAATGGAGGAAAACTATGAAGTTAAAAATATTTTCTTTAGTTGCATGTGTTGCTTTAGCTTCAAATTTAGCTTTAGCGGATGAAAATTCTGGTTTGCTTTTAGGTGTTGATGCGGGGTGGTTTCATACTAAAGTAAAATCTGACATTGAACATAGTCAATCAAAAAGTGTTAAATTTAATGGTGATTTAGAAGGTAATATCCCTGTTTTTGGTTTAAAAATAGGTTATCGCTTGAATGAAAATCATAGACTTTATGGTGCTTATAATTATTCAAGTGAATTAAGCGATGTTATCAATGTATCAAAATTAAAAATTGATGGAGAATTCACTACTCATAAGTTTTTACTTGGTTATGATTTTACTCCAAAAATCTTTGAAAAAACTAGAGCGGTTTTAGGATTATATGGCGGATATGCAAGAACAGATATGACTTTAAAAACAAGTCTTTTATCTATTTCACAAGACTTTGATGGTTATACTTATGGAGCAAAAATTGGTGCTTTATATGAGTTAAATCAAGCAAATGAAATAGAATTTGGTTTTAAAGCTGAACAAACTCATTATAATACAAGAAATTTCTACCAAAGCACTGTAGGTTCAAACTTTTACGATCCTAAACAAACAAATTACGGTTTATATCTAGGATATACTTATAAATTTTAAGGAGAATCCATGCCAAAAGATGCAAATGGAACTGAGCTGAATGCAGGTGATAGTGTAAGTGTTGTTAAAGATTTAAAAGTAAAAGGTGCAAGCACTACTTTAAAACGTGGTACTACTATAAAAAATATTAAATTAACAAACAAAGACACTGAAATCGAAGCTAAAGTAGATAAATTTGGTGTGATTGTTTTGAAAACTGAATTTCTTAAAAAAATATAAGTAAAAAATTCCCAATTAGCTTTGGGAATTTTCTTCTTGATAAACACAATGTTTAAAAATAAATTGATGTTCCTCAGGCAAGTTTTCAAATAAAGCATTTGCGAGTTGTCTTATCTCCCAAAGAGCTGATTTTGAGCTTCTTAAACTAATAAAATTTTGCAAACTTCTTGCATTAATTGTTAAGGTTAATTCGGTCTTATAGCTTTCTGGTAAGCAGTATTTTGCTATATCTAAGCTAATGCTATTTTGTAAAATCAAACGCAGATTTTCTAAAGCTTTAATACTTGCATTATCTACCACTTCATTTCCGGTTAAAACTAAATATCTTTTAGCATTTTCAAAATCATTTTCTTTAAATTCACCTTCATTTCTTAGTTCTTTTAAAGTATATCTTGTGCTTTTTACACTAGGACTAGTGTGACGGTGTCTTGCGACTTCTTGTAAACATGCTCTTGAAATACCTTGTATATAAAAAGTATAGTTTAAGTGTTCTAAGGTTGAAGCATGTTTGAATTTATTTCCCACACGATCAATTAATTCTTTGTCTTTTTCACCACCACAATCACCTTTGTCAAAACTTTGCCAACATGTCCTTGTTGCGTGAGAACATACAGAAAGTGGAGTATGATTTAATAATGTGATTTTCATTCAAAAATTCCTTCAAAAATAATTTAATTTTACACAAATGTTTATAAAAATAAAATTTTTTATTCGTTATAATTTCAAAAAAAGAAATTAAGGTTATTTTATGAAATTAAAACAAACTAAATATATTTTTGTAACTGGTGGCGTTTTAAGTTCTTTAGGAAAAGGTATAGCAGCAGCTTCTATAGCTACGATTTTAAAAAATTCAGGTTTAAAAGTTAGTATTTTAAAAGCAGATCCTTATATCAATGTTGATCCTGGTACGATGAGTCCTTTAGAGCATGGGGAAGTTTTTGTTACAGATGATGGAGCTGAAACGGATTTAGACTTAGGACATTATGAGAGATTTTTAAATGAAAGCTTATCTCAGGATAACAACTTCACTACAGGAAGAGTTTATCAAAGTGTTATAGAAAAAGAAAGAAGAGGAGATTATTTAGGAAAAACTATACAAGTGATCCCTCATATCGTTGATGAAATAAAAGATCGTATCAAAAATGCTGGTATTGATAAAGATGTTTTAATCGTAGAAATAGGTGGCACAGTAGGAGATATAGAAGGTTTACCTTTTTTAGAAGCTATTAGGGCTTTAAAACTTGAAGTGGGTAAATATAATGCTATTAATATTCATTTGACTTTAGTACCATTTATTAAAGCAGCAGGAGAACTTAAAACAAAACCAACTCAACATAGCGTTGGAGAATTACGCCGTATAGGTATAAGTCCTGATATGATTATTTGTAGAAGTGAAAAGTCTTTAGATAGAGAATTAAAAGATAAAATCGCAATTTCATGTGGAGTTGAAAAAAATTGTGTTATAGAAAGTGTAGATGCAGCTAGTATTTATCAAATTCCACTTAATTTCTTAAAGCAAGATATTTTAAATTCCATAGCGAATTTACTAGATCTTCAAAATTTAAAGCCAAATATGAACGAATGGGATTCTTTAGTAAAAAGAGTGATCGCTCCAAGTAATGAACTTAGTATAGCTTTTGTAGGAAAATATGTAGATTTAAAAGAAAGTTATAAAAGCTTAACTGAAGCGATTATCCATGCAGGTGCGGCACTTGATGCAAAAGTAAATTTAAAATGGATTGATAGTGAAAAATTAGAAAGCACAAATGTAGAAGAAAGCTTTAAAGATGTTAGCGGGATCTTAGTAGCAGGTGGTTTTGGTTACCGTGGAGTAGAAGGTAAAATTAAAGCCATTCAATACGCAAGAGAAAATAAAATTCCATTTTTAGGAATTTGTTTAGGTATGCAGCTTTCTTTAGTGGAATTTGCACGCAATGTTTTAAAACTTGAAGATGCTAATTCAAGTGAATTTGATAAAGAATGTAAAAATCCTATCATCTTTTTAATTGATGAATTTATTGATTCAAATGGTAAAAAACAAATTAGAACAAGCAAAACACCACTTGGTGGGACTATGCGTCTTGGAGCTTATGAGTGTCATATTAAACCAAATACACTTTTAAGTAAGGTTTATGATAATCAAAAAAGCGTCAAAGAACGTCATCGCCACCGCTATGAAGCAAATCCAAAATATAAAGAAATGTTTGAAAAAAATGGACTTATCATTAGTGGAGAAAATGAAGGTTTGGTTGAAGCTGTGGAACTTAAAGATCATCCATTTTTCTTAGCAGTACAGTTTCACCCAGAGTTCACTTCGCGTTTAGTTAGGGTCAATCCTGCTATTTTTTCTTTTATTAAAGCGTCTTTAGAAAGTCATGCTAAATAAAGCTAAAATAAAAGAAATTTTACAACAACGCTTTGTCAATGATACCCATGTAAAGCTTTGTGATTTACCTATGCCATCTTGCTTAAAAGATGTTTATAAAGGTGCATTGCGTATTAAAGAAGCAATTGAAAAAAATCAAAAGCTTGCTATTGTTGGGGATTATGATGTAGATGGGGTTATTTCTTGTGTCATTTTGTCCGAATTTTTTGATGATATCGGATATGATTATGTGGTAAAAATTCCAAATCGTTTTAAAGATGGATATGGCTTAAATGAAGAAATTATCAATGAACTTGATGGAGTGGATTTAATCATCACTGTAGATAATGGCATAGCAGCATTTGAAGCAGCAGAGCTTTGTCAAAAAAAAGGGATTGATTTAATCATTACTGATCATCATATGCCTCCTGCTACTTTACCAAAAGCTTATGCGATCATTAACCCTAAACAACAAGATTGTGATTTTCCTGATATTGAAATTTGTGGTGCTCAAGTAGCTTGGTATTTAGTAGCTGCGATAAAAGAAGTATGCAAGATCAACTATAATATGTGTAAATTTATCGAACTTTTATCGATTGCAATTATTGCAGATATGATGGAGCTTAGAGACTTAAATAGAGCCTTAGTTCGAAAAGGTATAGAGTATATTAACGATTCAAAGCGTGTTGCATTTAAAGCGATTAAGCAGTATTTTGGCAAGGATAAATTTGAGCTTGATAATATTAGTTTTTTAATTGCACCTTTGATTAATAGTGCAGGTAGAATGGATGATGCGATTATTTCTTATAAATTTTTGCATTCTAAGAATATCCAAGAGGTTATGGGGTATTTAGAACAAATTATTGCTTATAATAATAGCCGTAAAGATGAAGAAAGAGAGCTTTTTAAGCAGTGTTTAGAACAAGTTGATGAAAATGATCCTGTGATTATTGTTAATGGCCAAAATTGGCATGAAGGGGTTTTAGGTATAGTTGCAAGCCGTCTAGCAAAACATTTTAATAAACCAGCTTTTGTTTTTTCAGAATGTGATCAAAAAGCAAAAGCTAGTGTAAGAAGCGTAGGTAAAATAGATATTTTAAATGTTATAGAACAGGCTAAAGAATGGGTTTTAAGTTATGGTGGACACAAAGGAGCAGCGGGAGTTTTAGTCGAGCTTGAAAAATTTGGTGTTTTTAAAAATAAGCTTTATGAAATTTGTCAGAGTATCCCTAAAGATGACTTTTACAATGCAGATGAGGTTTTAGGTAGTATTGATCCTAATGAGGTGGATTTTGAACTTTTGGAGATATTAGAATTTTTTGAACCTTTTGGACACAAAAATCCAAGACCTTATTTTAAATTTGATAAGCTTTTTGTGAAAAATAAAAAAAGATTAGGTAAAGAGGAAAATCATATTAAACTCATTTTAACTCAAGGCAATAAAACCTTAGAAGCTTTGTTTTTTAACTTTGATTATGAACCACAAATTGGAGAAAATATTGATTTTATAGCTAGTATTTCTAAAAATAATTTTCGCGGATTGATTACACCACAACTAACTATAAAAGAAATTCTTAGATAATTCATCAGCTTATTCGCATTTTAAAATATAATACAAATACTATAAAGGGGAATAATATGTTAGAAAAAATTATATTGTTATTGATATTTTTTAATTTCTCTTTTGCTTTGAATACAAAAATTTTTGTAGGTGATACTTATATTCCTGAAAATTTTTACAAATACGATCAAGATTTTAAATCAGCTGCAAGAAAATATAACATACCAATGGCATTACTTAAGGCTATTGCATTAACAGAAAATGCAGCTTATCGAAACAATATCATAGGAAAAAATAAAAATAAAACTCAAGACTATGGTTTAATGCAAATTAATAGCATTCACTTAAAGCGTTATGGAATTGATGAAAAAGAAATTGTCAAATCAAGTACAAACATAGACACAGCTGCAAGATTATTACATGAGATCATACAAAAGTATGGATTTAACTGGAATTCCATAGGTAGATATCATTCAGCTAATGATAAATATAAAAATATCTGGCTAAATAAAGTCATGAAAAATTTAATCGCCATAGTTTTAAAGGATAGTAAAGAACTCTTTTTAAAGGAAAAGTTTAGAGCATTTAAATTAGCATCGCTTTTAATTAATGTTGATAAAAAACAGTATAAAATTTTACTTGCAAGTAATGATTAAAACAAGAAAGATTATAAATTTTCTTGTTTTAAGGCTTCAGCTTGATGATAAGCGATTAATGGCTCAATGATTTCATCAAAAAGTCCACCTTCTAAAATTGCATCAAGTCTATATAAAGTTAGATTAATTCTATGATCACTAATTCTATTTTGTGGAAAATTATAAGTGCGTATGCGTTCGCTTCTATCGCCACTTCCAACTTGTGATTTTCTTGCCTCACTTTCTTTGGCTAAGCGTTCTTGTTCTTGCATTTCAAAAAGTCTCGCTTTTAAGACTTTCATTGCACTTTCTTTATTTTTATGCTGGCTTTTTCCATCTTGGTTTACTACAACTATACCTGTTGGAATGTGAGTAATTCTTACTGCACTATCTGTGGTATTTACGCTTTGTCCACCATGACCGCTACTACGCATTACATCGATTTTTAAATCATTAGGATTGATTTGAATTTCAACATCATCTACTTCTGGCATAATGGCAACAGTTATAGCTGAAGTATGAACTCTGCCTTGAGATTCTGTTTCAGGTACTCTTTGAACTCTGTGCGTTCCGCCTTCATATTTTAGCCTTGAATAAGCTCCATTTCCCTTGATAAGAATGATAATTTCTTTAAATCCACCTACGCTACCTTCGCTAGAACTAACAATTTCATACTTATAGTCACGATTTTCTGCATAGCGTATATAAGCTTTTACTAAGTCTCCAACGAACAAAGAAGCTTCATCTCCACCTGTTCCTGCACGAATTTCTAAAAAGATATTTTTATCATCATTTGGATCTTTAGGTAATAAAAGAATTTTTAATTCTTCTTCAAGTTGTGGTTTTAAAACTTCAAGATTTTTAAGTTCTTCTTTTGCAAGCTCGCCTAATTCAGCATCAGACAAAAGAAGTTTGTTTTCTTCTATATCATCTAAAGTTTTTAGATATTCTTGTGCTTTTTCTACTATGGGTTCTAAATTCTTTTGCTCTTTGGATAGAGCCGTCATTTTAGAAATATCATTAGAGATATTAACATCGCTAAGAAGAGTGTTTAACTCATCAAAGCGTGCTAAAAAAGGTTTGAGTTTATCAGCTAACATTAAATTATGCTAATTTATTTACCAATAATGCCAATCTGCTAACACGGCGTGATGCAGTTTGTTTTTTCAAAAATCCACGACTTACCATAGCGTGAATGCTTTTATTAGCTACTTTCAACGCATTTTGTGCAGCTTCTTTATCATTGTTTGCTGCTGCTTCACGAACCGCTTTTGTAATGTTTTTTAATCTTGTTCTATAAAATCTATTTCTTTCAGTTCTTTTGATAGTTTGTCTTGCTCTTTTTTCAGCAGATTTATGGTTTGCCATAATTTTCCTTTTTTATATAAATTAAATTGCTAATTATACAAGATTAAAATTAAATTTTAATTAATTTAAGTAATTTTAAAGTATCAATTAATCATATTCATAGCTTTTACTAAGCAAGATTTTTGATCTTGACATTTGCTTTCTAATTTTTCTGCAAGAGTTTCTTCATGTGTTATCGCAATAAAAACCATAATTACACTAAAAAGAGTAGTTAGAATTTTCATTAATTTTCCTTTTTAAATATTTTGAAAAATTATAAAAATTCTTTGTGGAAATAATGTGAATTTAATATTTTATATTATTTGTTTTTAAAAAATCACGCAATTTTTCATACTCGCCATTTTCTAAGTAACGATACTTTCCTGCTTTTAACATGCCAAGATCTAAGGCACCAAAAGCTACTCTTTTAAGGTCCATTACTTCTAAGTCAAAATGTCCAAAAAAGCGTCTTAGTTCTCTATTTTTACCTTCATTGATGATTACTTTTAATTTAGTATAACCTCCACTAGAACCAAAAATTTCAAAACCTAAAAATGGAGCAAAACTCATTGAGGTTATTTTGGTTTTAGCATGAGCTCCTTTTTTTTCATTTTGAATTTCTAGACCATTTTGCATAGCTTCAATGACATTTTTATCTACACTACCTTTTACTTTTAAGTAATACTCTCTTTCTAAATCACTATGCATCAGTGCATCTGCTATCACAGGAGAATCAGTGAGTAAAAGTAAACCTTCACTTGCAAAGTCAAGTCTTCCTACACTAAGCCAAGTGTTAAATTGTTTTGGCAAAGTATGATAGATGGTTTTTCTACCTCTATCATCTCTTTTGCTAACTATCTCGCCTTTTTGTTTATGGTAAATAATCACTGAAAATTGTGTTTTTTTATGGAGTTTTTTACCATTGATGAAAACTTTATCTTCAGGATTTACGCTATCACTGAGCAAGGCTGTTTTTTTATTGATTTTTACTAAGCCTTGCTTGATTAACTCATCAGCCTCACGGCGAGAGTATTTACTATTATGTGAGATGAATTTATTAATTCTCATAGTTTTACTTTACATCACAAAAATGGTCGGTACTATGGTCGGATATTTTTTGATTTTTCTAAAAATATGCTTTCTTAGTACTTGTCTAATTTGTGCTTCTAAAACTTTTGGGTTGTCTAAAATTTCATCTTTTACATTAGGGAAAAATTGACTTAAAACATCACTCATTTCTTTTGAGAATGCTCCATCTTGTTTATCAGCCACTAAACCATAGCTAAATACTCTTGGTTTATTGATTAGTGTTTTACTTGCTTTATCAAGCTGAGCAATGATGACAACTATACCACTATCTGCTAACTTTTGTCTATCAATGACAACATCATCTGCGATTTGTTTGTTGATTTGATTATCTACAAAAACTTTTCCTGTTTTAACTGTTTTTACACGTTTGATGTATTTTTGGCAAAGTTCTACTTGATCTCCATCGCTCATTAAGTAGATATTTCTTTCAGGTATGCCACATTTGAGTGCAGTTTCTTTATGTTTGTTGATATGATTGTATTCTCCATGCACTGGCAAGAAAAATTTAGGTTTTACTAAAGTTAACATGAGTTTTTGTTCTTCTATGCTAGCATGCCCACTTACGTGAATTTCACTAAATTCTTGATAAGCTACTTTAGCTCCTGCTTTTAAAAGATAATCAAGCACAGCAGAAACATTTGCTTCATTTCCTGGTATTGCTTTAGCTGAAATGATAACTTGATCACTAGGTTTGATTTTGATAAATTTATGCTCATCAGTAGCCATTCTATATAAAGCGCTCATAGTTTCGCCTTGACTTCCTGTGGTAACAATTAATACTTCATTATCTTTGTATTTGCTGACTTCATCTGCATCAATGAAAATTTTTCTATCAAGCTTGATATAGCCAAGTTCCATAGTTGTATAGAGATTTCTTTCCATAGAACGCCCTATGACACATACTTTTCTACCATATTTTAAACCATAGCTAATAGCTTGATATACACGGTGGATATTAGAGCTAAAGGTGCTCATAATCACCCTACCTTTAGTTTTAGCAAAAATTTGATCAAAAGTAGGCCCTACAGAACTTTCACTTTTTGTGTAGCCTTCTTTATATGAGTTTGTACTATCACTTAAAAGACAAAGCACGCCTTCTTCACCATAATGTGCTAAACGACTTAAATCTGTTGGATAGCCATCGATTGGTGTTTGATCTATTTTAAAATCTCCTGTGTGTATGATAGTTCCTGCTTTTGTTTTAATAGCCAAAGCTGAAGCATCAATAATAGAGTGGGTTATATGGATCCATTCTAGATCAAAATCTCCTATTTCATAGATTTGTCTTTTTGTTACAGGTCTAAACCATTTACGTTCGGCTTTTAATCCATGTTCTTCAAATTTATTTGAAATCATACCTAATGCTAAAGGTGTTGCATAGATAGGGAATTGGAATTCTTTGAAAAAATACGGCACCGCACCGATATGATCTTCATGAGCATGTGTGATGATAATAGCGCGAATTTTATTTTTAATCTTTCTTACATAATCAAAATCAGGTATGATGATATCTACCCCATGCATGGTTCCATCTGGAAAACTCATACCTATATCAACAATAATCGCATCATTATTGGTTTCAAATACAGTGATATTTCCACCAATTTCCCCTAATCCACCTAATGGGGTAATGCGAATTTTATGCTCACTTGAATTGTTGTGTTTTAAAGGGTGAAGTCTTAGTTCATGCATGATTTTATTTGCTTCGATACTTTTAGAAAGTTCTATTTGCCATTCTTCATTACCACTTAGCTTAGAAGGTAAATTTCTATTTTTTTTCTTTTTCTTTTTTTCTTCACTTGCTTCAGCTGGAGTATTTTCTACTTTAACTTCAGCATTTTGTTCTTGGTTTTGCGAATCTTTTCTTTTTCTATTTCTAAACTTATTGAATCTTTTAGGTTTAGTTTGTTCTTGAGTTTTGTTTTCTTCGCTCATAGTCTTCCTTTAAATATTCATAAATTTTAAGGTATAAATCAACGCTAATTTCATGAGCTCTTGAGGTAGAAGAGAGATTTAGTGCTTCAAATGCTTTTAAAATTTTTTCTTTTTTATTTTTAAAATTAGATATAAGTTGTTTTCTTGGATTTTGAAAACACACTCTTAGAAAATCTTTAAAAGCTTCTATATTTTCACATTGATGCTGATAATGACTTGTTTTTATCAGTTTCATTACAGCTGAAGTAACTTTTGGCGGAGGATTAAAGCTTTGTGGTTGTATATCAAAAAGCATTTGTCTTTGGCATATTAATGCACAAAGTACCCCTAAAGCTGAAAAATTACTTTCTTTTTCATTTGCGCAAAATTTTTGCGCTACTTCTTTTTGCACCATTACTATAAGCCCAAGACAATTTCGATCTTCTAAGGCTTTTAAAATCAAATTTGTAGCAATATAATATGGTAAATTTGCTACTAAAAAGTACTCTTTGTCGCTTAAACTTCCTTGATCAAAAGCATCGCTTGCATTTTGATGAATAAGCTCAAAATTTCCACCTTCAATCTCATTTTGAAATTTTTTATTTAAAATAGGAATCAAATCTTTATCAATCTCATAAGCTCTAATCTTAGCTTGTGGGATTTTCAAAAGTTCTTGCGTTAAATCACCTAAGCCAGGCCCAATCTCAACTATATTTTTAGCATCTTTGGGTATGGCTTGGATGATTTTATCTACCACGCTTTTATCACATAAAAAATTTTGTCCAAAATGTTTTTTCGCTTTTATCATAAAATTTATTTTATCTAAAAAATATTAATTATAGCATTATTTTAAGTCCTAATTAGATAAAATTTGAATTATTTTTTACAAAGGTTAATTTTTGGAAAATCTTATAGTATGTGCAGGTGGTAATGAAGATTTTAAATTTGCACAAAGTATTGGTATCGGTTTAGTTCATTCTGCATTTTCTTTAGGAAAAATTCTAAGTCAAAAAAAAGTAGATAGAATAATCTTTATAGGAACATGTGGAATTTACCAAGAAGGTAAAATTTTAGATCTTTACGAAAGCTCTAATGCTGCGAATTTAGAATATGCAAATTTATTTGATAGTTTTTATACGCCTATAGCTAATGAGGTTAGATTAAATGTTTCACATGAAACTATGATTAACTCTTCAAATTATATTTGTAAAGATGAAAAAATCGCAAGAGAATTTTTTAAAAAAGGTATGCATATTGAAAATATGGAAGGATATGCAGTGCTTTCGTGTGCAAAAATACATAAAATTGAAGGGATTTGTTATTTGTGTGCGACAAATTTTTGTAACGAATTTGCACATGAGGATTTTTTAAAAAACCATCAAAAAGCAAAAGAATTATTAAAAGAATTTTTATATGATAAAAAACTTATATAGGAAAAAAATGAGTGAATTAAAAAATATATTGGATTTTACCAAAGAAGAATTAGAAAATTTGGTTCAGCCTAAATTTAGAGCAAAGCAAATTTTTGAATGGGTATATAAAAAATATGCAGATGATTTTTTACAAATGTCATCTTTGCCAAAAGACTTTAGAAGCCATTTGCAAGAAAATTTTCATTTTTCACCTTTAAAATGTGTTAAAGAAGAAAAAAGTAAAGATGGGAGTATAAAATATCTTTTTGAACTTCTAGATGGTAAAAAGATAGAAGCTGTTTTGCTTCCTATGAAAGATGAACTTGTAGATGAAGATGGTAAAATCATTAAACACGCTAGATACACAATCTGTGTTTCTTCTCAAGTGGGTTGTAAAAGTGGTTGTAGTTTTTGTCTTACTGCTAAAGGTGGTTTAAAAAGAAATTTAAGTGCAGGGGAAATAGTAGGACAAATTTTATGGATCAAAAAACATAACAACATACCTTATGAAAGAAGAGTTAACATAGTCTATATGGGTATGGGTGAGCCTTTGGATAATCTTAAAAATGTTTCTAAGGCAGTTAGAATTTTAGCAGATAATGATGCTTTGGCAATAAGTCCTAGAAGACAAACGATAAGCACTAGCGGTTTAGCAAAACAGATCAAAGAACTTGGCGAGATGAATTTGGGCGTGCTTTTGGCTATTTCACTCCATGCTGTAAATGATGAACTTAGAAGTGAATTAATGCCTATTAATAAAGCTTATAATATAGCAAGTATTATGGAAGCGGTGAGAAATTTTCCTATAGATCAGCGTAAGAGAGTGATGTTTGAATATCTTTTAATTGATGGAATTAATGATAAAATAGAACATGCAAAAGAATTAGTTAAACTGCTAAATGGTATAAAAGCTAAAGTGAATTTAATACTTTTTAATCCACATGAAGGAAGTTTATATAAAAGACCAAGTGTTGAAAATGCGGTTAAATTCCAAGATTACTTAAGTGCAAAAGGTGTTACTTGTACAATAAGAGAAAGCAAAGGACTTGATATTTCAGCTGCATGCGGACAACTCAAAGAAAGGCAAAATAAATAATGACTTTACTTGATATAGCTCAACTTATTTTTATAAGTATAGTGGTGATTATAGGATTAGGTGGGATTATTTATGTTTTAAAAAACGAAGATAAGTGATTAATTGATATAATTTTTAAGTTTATCAATTACACTTGTTATAATTTTATTGATTTCATTGTGTGATAATTCGTTATATTTTTTATCAATAAAAACATAATCTTTATTGTATGTTGGCCAAAATATACTATCTTTTTTAGGATATAATCCAATACTAGGAATTTTCATATTACTTGCGATATGAATTGGACCTGTACTGGGACTAATAATGCATTTTGATTGAGATATAAGTTCAGCTAAATTTAAAATATCATCATTATTTTTAAAAATATAAATTTCTGATAAAAGATTTATATTAAATTGTTCAATATTTTTTATAAAAGTATCATGAATATCGTTATAAGTTGGAATAATAATAGCAATATTTGGATATGAAATTCGAATGCATGCTATAAGCTCAAGAAATGAAGTTGTTTTTAGTGTGAAATCTACTGTAATGCTAAAGGGATTTACAATAATGCAATTTTTGATATTGTTTTATTGGAGATAATTTTAATAATATCTTTGTTTTCATTTGATGTTTTTATAGTGGTATTAAAATTGATTTTTATGTATTTATCAAATTTTTTAGGATCTATTTTTCTAGCATAATACAGCATTCTATCTCTATCACTTCTATTTTTAAAAAATCTTTTTGTTATGCTTGTAAAGACCGTTTTACGCTTAAGAGAAAATATACTAACAAATTTTGCTTTTACAATAATACGTTTTGTATTTATTAGAAGTTTAATTAAAAAAGATTTTGCATGGAAGGATATCATATAATCTAATGAATATTTATTGATTTGATCGATAATATTTTCATCAATTTTTTCAATTAGTTCTATATGGTCAATAAAATCAAAATTTTTTTAGAATAGATTCAGTATTTTTTCTGCAAAAAACTGTTATATTTGCATGGTAAATATATTTAATTGCATATAGCATATCTAAACTTGCAACCATATCTCCGATATTATGAGGGCAAAAATATCCAATAGAAATATTTTTTCACAATAATCCTTCTTTTAAAAATTCATCTTTTATATTTTTTTGAGATTGTATTGAAAATTTTTGATTTTTATATATAAAATCTAAGCTAAAAGAGTGTAAAAGCAGTCTTTTAGCCCCTGTAATCTGAATTCTTTCGACTTCACTCATTTTTCCATCTAGTATTTGTTCGATTTGTATTTTTTCTAAACCATATAAAGGATCACCTAAAATTTTATGTTTCACATGAAACAAATGTAGTCGTATTTGATGTTGTCTGCCTGTTAGAGGTTTGGCTAAAACCAAACTAGCGTCTAAATTTTTAAAATACTCTAAAGTGTAAAATTGGGTTAAAGCTTCTTTGCCGTTTTCACAAATTTGCATTCTAGTTTTGACTGCATCATAGTCTTTAGCTAAATCCATTTTTTCATCTACCATAAATTCTTTTTTGGTTTTTCCTTTTACTAGAGCAAGGTAGCTTTTTTGCACTAGTCTTTTTTCAAACATAGTTTTTAATTCAATTTGTGCATTTTTATGTTTTGCTATGAGTAAAAGTCCACTTGTTTCTTTATCTAATCTATGTGCCACACAAGCTTTTTCACCCCATAAATGCCAAATTTCATCACAAAGACTATAATTACAGTTACGGCCATTAGGATGAGTTAGTATCCCACTTGGTTTTTCTACTACAGCAAAGTCATCATTTTCATAAACTACTTCTAGTCCTTTAGGGTTATTTTCGTATATGATTAGTTCTACTAAACCATCTAAAAATTTGTTTTTTTCTTCTACTAAAATTCCATTACAAAATAGTCTTTTTTTATCAATGAGTTTTTGTGCTTCACGCATGGAAATTTTCAGCTCATCCATAAGCAGTCTAAATGCCTTTTTTCCATTATTTGATAGTTTCTTTTTTATATATGCCATTTAATAACTTTCTTAGGTAAATTATAATAAAATTTAAGCTATTTTTTCATAAAAAATTATATATAAAAAGGTCTTGAAAATGGTTGAAAGATATAGTAGAGAAATCATGGCTAAAAAATGGGACATGCAAGCAAAATATGATGCATGGTTAAAAGTAGAATTAGCAGCTGTGAAAGCATGGAATAAACTTGGTCTTATTAAAGATGATGATTGTGAAAAAATTATAAAAAATGCAAAATTTGACATAGCAAGAATAGATGAGATAGAAAAAACTACCAAGCACGATGTTATTGCTTTTTTAACTAGTGTAAGTGAAAGTTTGGGTGAAGAAAGTCGTTTTGTGCATTATGCGATGACAAGTTCAGATTGTATTGATACTGCGGTTGCTTTGCAGATTAAAGATAGTCTAGAACTAATCTTACAAGATTTAGATCAAGTTTTAGCAGCGATAAAAACAAGAGCATATGAACATAAAAATACCTTAATGGTAGGAAGAAGTCATGGAATTCATGGCGAGCCTATAACTTTTGGTTTGGTTTTGGCTATTTGGTATGATTCGTTAGTGCATGCAAAAGATCTAATTGCTCATGCAAAAGAAGTGATTAGCTATGGGAAAATCAGTGGTGCTATGGGAAATTTTGCACATGCTCCACTTGAATTTGAAGAAGAAGTTTGTAAAAATTTAGATCTTAAACCAGCACCAGTTTCAAACCAAGTGATACAAAGAGATCGTTATGCACAAGTTATTTCAGCTTTAGCTATTTTATCTTCAAGTTGTGAGCAAATTGCCGTTGCGATCCGTCATTTTCAAAGAACAGAAGTATATGAAGCTGAAGAGTATTTTTCTCAAGGACAAAAAGGAAGCTCTGCTATGCCTCACAAAAGAAATCCTGTTTTGAGTGAAAATATCACCGGTCTTTGTAGAATGATAAGAGCTTATGTAACACCTGCTTTAGAAAATGTAGCATTGTGGCATGAAAGAGATATATCGCATTCTAGTGTAGAAAGATTTGTATTACCTGATGCTTTTATCACAACAGATTTTATGCTTTCAAGATTGTGTGGTGTGATAGAAAAGCTTTTGGTGTATCCAGAAAATATGATGAAAAATTTAAATTTAACCGGAGGACTTGTATTCTCTCAAAGAGTTTTACTTGAACTTCCATTCAAGGGTATAAGTAGAGAAGAAGCTTACAAGATTGTTCAAAGAAATGCCATGAAAGTATGGGCTGATTTGCAAAATGGCAAGCCTGCGTTAAATGAAAAGGGCGAAAGTTTGTTTTTGTTAGCTTTGTTAACTGATGAGGATTTGAAAAAATCTTTAAGTGAAGCAGATATTAGAAATTGCTTTGATTATAACTACTATACAAAGAACGTAGATAAAATTTTTGCAAGAACTTTTAAATAATAACATTAGGGGTTGTGAGTGAAAGTATTAAAAAGAAATGGAAGAACTGAAGAATTAGATGTTTCAAAGATCAAAAAATATACCACAGATGCAGTAGCAAATTTAGAAAATGTCAGTCAAAGTGAACTTGAAGTAGATGCAAAAATTCAATTTCGTGATGGTATAACAACAGAAGAAATCCAGCAAACTTTAATCAAAACAGCAGTAGATAAAATAGACATCGATAGACCTAATTGGACTTTTGTTGCTGCAAGATTGTTTTTGTATGATTTGTATAAAAAAGTCAGTGGTTATAATGGCTACAAACATTTAAGAGAATACCTTGAAAAAGGCGAAAAAGAAGGTAGGATTTTAATTGGTTTAAAAGAAAAATACGATTTAGATGATCTTGATGCCTATATAAAACCTGAACGTGATTTGCAATTTACTTATCTTGGTATCAAAACTTTATATGATCGATATTTGATTAAAGATTCTAAGGGTATGCCTATAGAATTACCACAACAAATGTTTATGGCTATTGCAATGTTTTTAGCACAAAATGAGTTGGATTCTCAAACTTGGGCTAAGAAATTTTATGATCTTATTTCTACATTTGAAGTCATGCTTGCAACCCCAACTCTTTCTAATGCAAGAACCACAAGACATCAACTTAGTTCTTGTTATATAGGAAGTACACCTGATAATATTGAGGGTATTTTTGACTCTTATCATGAAATGGCACTTTTATCTAAATTTGGCGGTGGTATAGGTTGGGATTGGTCTAAAGTGCGTGCTATGGGTGGAAGCATAGATGGACATAAAAACGCAGCAGGTGGAATCATACCATTTTTAAAAATCACTAATGATATTGCCGTTGCAGTAGATCAGCTTGGCACTAGAAAAGGAGCGATTGCGGTATATATTGAACCTTGGCATATGGACATCAATGACTTTTTAGATTTGCGTAAAAATTCAGGAGAGGAAAGAAGAAGAGCGCATGAGCTTTTCCCTGCTTTATGGATTAATGATTTGTTTATGAAAAGAGTAAGAGCAAATGGCAAGTGGACACTTTTTGATCCTGCTGATACTGCAAGCTTATGTGATTTATACGGTGAAGAATTTGAAAAAAAATATGAAGAATTTGAAAAAGATGAAAGCATTGCCAAAGAAATAGTAGATGCAAAAGAACTTTGGAAAAAAATTCTACTTTCGTATTTTGAAACAGGTATGCCATTTTTATGCTTTAAAGATAGTGCTAATAAGGCAAATCCAAATGCACATGCAGGTATCATAAGAAGTTCAAATTTATGTACAGAAATTTTCCAAAATACAGATCCAAATTACTATCAAATCAAAATTGTATTTGATGATAAAACAGAACTTCATTTAGATGAAAACGAAGAACTTGTGATAGATGGAGGGTATAAAAAACTTGCTAAGAAAGTTTCTACTTTAGATAGCATTAATGGAAAAAAAGTTTATATAGTAGAAAAATATAAAAACGAAGGCAAAACCGCTGTTTGTAATCTAGCAAGTATTAATCTAAGCAAAATCAATACTAAAGAAGATATTCAAAGAGTTGTACCAACGGCAATAAGAATGCTTGATAATGTGATTGATCTAAATTTTTATCCACATGTAAAAGTAAAAAATACCAACCTAAAATCACGCGCTATAGGTCTTGGTGTAATGGGTGAAGCGCAAATGTTAGCTGAAGCTCAAATTTACTGGGGATCAAATGAACATTTTGAAAAAATTGACCGTATTATGGAGATGATTAGTTATGAGGCAATTTTAGCAAGTTCAAATTTAGCTTTGGAGAAAGGTTCTTATCCTGATTTTGAAGGTTCAAATTGGAGTAAAGGTATAGTGCCAATTGATGTAGCAAATGAAAATGCAAAAAAACTAACTGTAAGTGATGGCTTGTTTGATCAAAGCGAGTGTGACTGGGAAAAGCTAAGAGAAAAATTAAAAAGAGATGGTATAAGAAATGGCTATTTGATGGCTATAGCGCCAACTTCTTCTATTTCTATTTTAGTAGGTACAACTCAAACAATTGAACCTGTATATAAAAGAAAATGGTTTGAGCAAAACTTAAGCGGTATGATACCAACTGTTGTGCCAAATTTAAGTGCTAATACATGGCAGTATTATACTCCTGCTTATGAGCTTGATCAAAAAATTCTAGTCAAAGCAGCAGCGATTCGTGGTAAGTGGATTGATCAGGGTCAGTCTTTAAATATCTTTGTTTCTTTAGATAAAGCAAGCGGTGGGTATTTAAATGAAATTTATCAACTTGCTTGGGAATTAGGTGTTAAATCAACTTATTATTTAAGAAGTGAAAGTCCTGATAGTGAAAAACTTAACGATAATGTGGTTGATAGAACTATAGAATGCGAAGGATGTCAATAAAAATGGAGAAACAAAATGCATACAAAAAAATCTCTACCGGAGCTTACGCTTAGGGGTATTATACTAGGAAGTGTTTTAACTATAATCTTTACAGCCTCAAATGTATATTTGGGGCTTAAGGTGGGTCTTACTTTTTCTACTTCTATTCCTGCTGTTGTGATTGCAATGGCTGTTTTAAAAATCTTCAAAGATTCTAATATTTTAGAAAATAACATGGTGCAAACTCAAGTGTCAGCAGCAGGTACGCTTTCAGCTGTTATTTTTGTCATACCAGGGCTTTTCATGTGTGGATATTGGGTTGAATTCCCATTGTGGCTTACCTTTATGCTTTGTCTTTGTGGTGGTGGCTTAGGAGTGCTTTTTACTATACCTTTGCGTAGGGCTATGGTAGTAGAAAGCAAGTTAGCTTATCCTGAAGGAAGGGCAGCAGCTGAAATTTTAAAAGTAGCCAACAAAGATCAAGCGGACAAAAAAGGCAAAGTAGGTTTAAAAGAAATCATCTTAGGAGTTAGTATAGCTTCTATTGTAAGTCTTTTTTCAAGCGGATTTAAATTACTTTCAAGCGGAAGCAGTGTAGCCTTTATGTGGCAAAAAATGACTTTTGCATTTTCCATGGGTTATTCAGTAGCGCTTTTGGGTGCTGGATATTTAGTCGGTATAGCTGGTGGAGTTGCATTGCTTGTGGGTATGATACTTGCATGGATGGTGTTTGTACCGTATTTTTCATCTAAAGAAAACCTTGATTTAAGTTTAGCTACACTTGATATCGCAAGTCAAATTTGGGCGCAAAAAGTACGATTAATAGGTACTGGAGCTATAGCCGTAGCTGCATTATGGACTTTAATCGAGTTAGCAAAGCCTGTTTATAATGGTGTAAAAAATATGCTTAAAAAAACCTCTTTAAGTGTATCAAAAAATTCAACAGATACGGATTTATCTTTAAAAACGATACTAATATTATTTGTTTTGATGGCCATAGGTTTATTTGTATCTTTTTATACTTTTGTAGCAGACTCAACTTTGGCTAGTGGATATCAAATTCTTTTTGCTTTAGTTGGAACTTTGATCGCAATTTTTATAGGTTTTTTTGTGGCTTCAGCCTGTGGATATATGGCAGGTTTGGTAGGTTCTTCATCTTCTCCTATTTCAGGTATAGGGCTTATAGGGATTATGATCTCATCTTTAATTATCCTACTTTTAGGTTATAAGATTAATTTATTTGATGATCCGTTGATGTCTAAATTTGCTATTGCTTTTGCGATTTTTATTACAAGTGTTATTTTGGCAACAGCGGCCATTTCAAATGATAATTTACAGGATTTAAAAACCGGTTATTTAGTGGGTGCTACTCCGTGGAAACAGCAGGTTTCTTTGATTATAGGTTGTGTTTTTGGGGCTTTAGCGATAGCTCCTGTGTTAAATTTGCTATATCAAGCTTATGGCTTTGTGGGTGCTTTACCAAGAGAAGGTATGGATGAAGCAAATGCTTTAGCTGCTCCACAAGCAAATTTAATGAGCACCATAGCACAAGGAATTTTTAATGCTAATATCGACTGGGCTTATATCATAATAGGTGCCTTTGTAGGTGTTGGTATTATCATCGTTGATCGAGTGTTAAGAACTAAAAATATGTCTTTACCACCTTTAGCTGTGGGTATAGGTATGTATTTACCGCCAACTATCAACACGCCTTTGTTTATCGGAGGTTTTTTAGCGTATTTAATTAAAAAACGTTTAGAAAAAAGATATGCTAAAAATGCCCATAAAAAAGAACTTATTCAAGAACATGAGCAAAAAGGGACTTTGTTTGCTTCTGGCTTGATAGTGGGAGAAAGTATATTTGGAGTGTTAATAGCAGGTTTAACTGTGTTTTCTATTAGCAGAGGCGGGGCTGAAGAGCCACTTGCTATTGTGACTCCATTTAAAGATGATGGGATTATAGGATTTGTAGTGTTTGTAGCGATTATGCTAATTTTTGCAAGAAGAGTACTTAAAAAATGAATTTAGATTATTATTATGCTTTGATTTTAGGAATTATTGAAGGTTTAACAGAATTTTTACCCGTTTCATCAACCGGACATATGATCTTGGGTGCTGAAATTTTAGGTTTAGAAATTGATGATTTTTGGAGAAGTTTTTTTATTATCATTCAGCTTGGTTCTATACTAGCGGTTATCTTGATTTTCAAAGATAAATTAACTCAAAAAATCGATATCTGGCTTAAACTTGCTGTGGGCTTTTTGCCTGCAGGAGGGGTAGGTTTTATAGCATATAAGTTTTTAAAAGAAATATTTAATGGCTACACAGTGGCTACAATGTTGATAATCGGTGGGATTATTTTTATTGTGATAGAGTTAAAGCATAGAAAAAAAGACTATACGATCCATTCTTTAGATGAGGTAAGTTATAAACAAGCTTTTTTGATAGGCTTAACGCAAGCTCTTGCGATCATACCAGGTACTTCAAGAAGTGGAGCAAGTATCATAGGAGGGTTATTGCTTGGACTTGACCGTAAAGTTGCTTCTGAATTTTCTTTTTTACTTGCGATACCAACCATGATCGTTGCAACAGCTTATAGTGTCTATAAAGAACCACAAGTGCTAAGTAATATGAGCAATTTCATTCCTTTGGCAATAGGCTTTGTAACAGCTTTTGTGGTTGCTTTTGTGGTGATAAAAATCTTTTTAAAATTAATCAGCAAGATCAACTTTATACCTTTTGGAATTTATAGGATTATTTTAGGTGTTGTGTTTTTGTATCTTTTTATGAGTGGTATGTTAGATATATCAAGAACGGGTATTTGAAAGATAAAAATATCCTTTATTTAAAAAAAGTTTAAGTTTTTCATAGCTAAAATTAGTCTTATATTTTAATTTAATCTCACAAGGTTAGTGAGTGCTAAGGGTAGAAATGACAAAAGATATAATTGCATATGCAAACAATGAAACTTTAGTGGATACTCAAAGTTTTAATAATGATACAAATTTAAGTCCTGTTTATTTTGATAATTCTAAACAAAGTTTAGAAGTTATCCGCCACTCTTGTGCGCACTTGATGGCTCAAGCGATTAAAAGCTTATATCCAGAAGCTAAATTTTTCGTAGGTCCTGTGATAGAAGATGGGTTTTACTATGATTTTAGAGTCGATAGTAAAATTTCAGAAGAAGACTTAAGTAAAATCGAAAAGAAAATGAAAGAACTAGCAGAAGCAAAGCTAGATATAACAAAATACGAACTCTCCAAACAAGAAGTTAAAGAAAAATTTGCTAATGATGATCTTAAACAAGAAGTTTTATTAAGAATTCCTGATGGTAAAGTAAGTATTTACAAACAAGGTGAGTTTGAAGACTTATGTCGTGGGCCTCATGTGCCAAACACTAGGTATTTAAGATTTTTCAAGCTTACTCGTGTAGCCGGTGCGTATTTAGGCGGTGATGAGAAAAGAGAAATGCTTACAAGAATTTATGGTACCGCTTTTGCAGATAAAGAAAGTTTAAATGAATACTTAAAAATCATAGAAGAAGCTAAAAAAAGAGACCATAGAAAACTTGGTAATGAAATGAAGCTTTTTGCTTTTGATGATGAGATCGGCGGCGGACTTCCTATATGGCTTAGCAATGGAGCAAAATTAAGAAGCAAGCTAGAACATTTGTTGTATAAAGCACACAGACTAAGAGGTTATGAGCCAGTGCGTGGACCTGAGCTTTTAAAGGCTGATGCATGGAAAGTGAGTGGGCATTATGCAAACTATAAAGAAAATATGTATTTTACGCAAATTGATGAGCAAGAATATGGCATTAAGCCAATGAATTGTGTAGGGCATATTAAAATTTATCAAAATGATGTTAGAAGTTATCGTGACTTGCCTTTGAAATTTTTCGAATACGGTGTAGTGCACCGCCATGAAAAAAGTGGAGTTTTACACGGGCTTTTTAGAGTAAGAGAATTTACCCAAGATGATGCGCATATTTTTTGTATGCCAAGTCAGATAAAAGAACAAGTGTTAGAAATTCTAAGTTTTGTTGATACCTTGATGAAAGCTTTTGAATTTGATTATGAAATGGAAATTTCAACACGCCCAGCAAAAGCGATAGGCGATGATGAAATTTGGGATATAGCAACTAAAGCACTAAAAGAAGCCTTAGATGAGCAAGATTTAAAATACGGCATTGATGAGGGTGGTGGAGCTTTCTATGGCCCAAAAATAGATATAAAAATCACCGATGCATTAAAGAGAAAATGGCAGTGCGGAACCATAC
This sequence comes from Campylobacter sp. 2014D-0216, assembly GCF_014931215.1. Classification (NCBI taxonomy): domain Bacteria; kingdom Pseudomonadati; phylum Campylobacterota; class Epsilonproteobacteria; order Campylobacterales; family Campylobacteraceae; genus Campylobacter; species Campylobacter sp. 2014D-0216. The sequence goes on from NZ_CP063089.1 coordinate 57,149, forward strand.
AAGTAGACTTTAACTTGCCAAGTCGTTTTAAACTCGAATACACAGACGCAGATAATGAGAAAAAACAACCTGTAATGCTTCACCGTGCTATTTTGGGTTCTTTTGAAAGATTTATAGGAATTTTGGTAGAGCATTGTGCGGGTGAGTTGCCATTTTTTATTGCACCAACTCAAGTAGCTATAGTGCCTATTTCGCAAAATCATCATGAATATGCAAAAGAAATAGCAAGAAAGCTTTTAGAGCTTGGTATTGATAGTGAAGTATATAATAAAAACGAAAGCTTAAACAAAAAAATCCGCACCGCAGAAAAAGCACATGTGCCTATGATACTTGTTTTAGGCGATGAAGAAGTAGCAAATCAAAGTGTGGCTTTAAGAGATAGAAGAGCAAAAGAACAAAAAACAATGACTTTAGATGAATTTATAACCCTAACCAAGGAGAAATTAAGTGAGGTACGCTTTTGAGTAAAGAAAAAGAAGTATTGCTAAATGAAGAAATTCAAGCAGATGAGATCAGATGTATAGGTGATGATGGCAAGGTTTATGGCATTATTAGTAGTGATGAAGCGCTAGATATCGCAAATAGACTAGGGCTTGATTTGGTGATGATAGCTGCTGAAGCCAAGCCACCTGTATGTAAGATAATGGATTATGGAAAATTCCGTTATCAACAAGAAAAAAAGCAAAAAGAAGCAAAGAAAAAACAAAAAGTGATTGATATAAAAGAAATCAAGCTTTCTGTGAAAATCGCTCAAAACGATATCAACTATAAAGTGAAGCATGCAAGCGAGTTTTTAGAGCAAGGCAAGCATGTGAAATTTAGAGTGTTTTTAAAAGGTCGTGAGATGGGCTCTCCTGAAGCAGGGGTGGCCTTGCTTGAAAAAATTTGGCAAATGGTTGAAGATATAGCAGATAGAGACAAAGAACCTTTACTCGAAGGACGCTATGTAAATATGCTAGTAACTCCTAAAAAGAAAAAATAATCACAAGCCTAAAAAGGCTTGTGTCTTTAAACTTATGCTACAAGAAAATCCGCAATTTTTAAAAGAACAAATCATAACTTATCTTGGCAATAAAAGATCCTTGCTTGATTTTTTAAATCAAGGCTTTAAATTTGCACAAAATGAGCTAAAAAAAGACAAATTTAGCTTTTGTGATGTATTTAGTGGCTCTGGGGTAGTTTCGCGTTTTGTGAGGCCTTATGCGAGTTTTATCATGGCAAATGATCTGGAGGATTATTCTAAAATCATTAATGAGTGTTACTTAAGCAATCAAAACGCACAGTTTTTACAAGAATTACAAAAACATTATGCTTTTTTAACCTCTGATTTAAAGCTTGAAAAAGGCTTTATAAGCAAGCTTTATGCACCAAATGATGATGAGTATATTCAAAAAGATGAAAGAGTTTTTTATACGCTTAAAAATGCGATGTATTTAGATTCTATGCGACAAAAAATTTCAAAATTACCAAATAATATACAAAAATACTTCATTGCACCGCTTATCTATGAAGCCAGCGTACATGCAAATACAAGTGGGGTTTTTAAAGGTTTTTATAAAGATAAAAATGGAGTGGGAAAATTTGGAGGAAATGGAGCAAATGCGCTTAGTCGTATAAAAGGCGATATAGTTTTAAAAATGCCTATTTTTTCAAATTTTACTTGTGAGTATGAGGTTTTTCAAAAAGATGCAAATGTTTTAGCTAAGGAGCTTGATAGTTTTGATGTGGCGTATTTAGACCCGCCTTATAATCAACATCCTTATGGATCAAATTATTTTATGTTAAATTTAATCGCTAATTATAAAAAGCCAAAGGAAATTTCAAAGGTTTCTGGCATACCAAAAGACTGGAACCGCAGTGCTTTCAACAAAGAAAAAAAAGCCGAAGATGCTTTGTTTGATTTGATAGATGATTTGAAAGCTAAGATTGTATTGCTTTCTTATAATTGTGAAGGTTTTGTAAAAAAAGAAAATTTTACAAAAAGACTTCAAAGCATTGGAGAATGTTTTGTGCTTGAGCAAAAGTATAATGCCTTTAGAGCGAGCAGAAACCTCTCTAAGCGTTCTATGCATATACAAGAACAACTTTATGTGTTAAAAAAGAAGAACTAGAATTTAATTTTTCTAAAGCATAGTTGTAGTAAAATGATAGCTTTCTTTTATGAAAAAATTGATCCAAAGGATACACATGCCAAAAATGAAAAGCGTTAAAAGTGCTGTTAAACGCTTCAAAGTAGGTAAAAACAAAATCAAAAGAGGTGCTGCTTATAGAAGCCACATTTTGACTAAAAAACCTGCTAAAAGAATGCGTGATCTTCGCACTTCTAAGTATGTTCACTCAACCAATGTTAAAGCGGTTGAAAAAATGTTAGGAATTTAAGCTCACTTAAATTTAGTTTTTGACGAAAGTCATTCAAACTCCCCTTATTTAAAGGGCAAGATTCGTTTAACGAACGCCAATTTGTGAAAGGATAAATATGGCAAGAGTAAAAACAGGTGTTGTAAGACGCCGCAGACATAAAAAGGTTTTAAAACTTGCGCGTGGTTTTTATAGTGGTCGCCGCAAACACTTTAGAAAAGCTAAAGAACAATTAGAAAGAAGTTTGGTTTATGCGTATCGTGATAGACGCCGCAAAAAACGTGATTTCCGTCGTCTTTGGATAGTACGTATCAATGCAGCTTGCAGACTAAATGATATTAGTTATTCAAGATTTATAAATGGTCTTAAAAAAGCAGGCATTGAGCTTGATAGAAAAATCTTAGCTGATTTAGCGATGAATGATGCAGCTGCTTTTGCTAAAATAGCAGATGCTGCTAAAAAAGCACTTTAATCTTACTGCAAGGCTTTTTATAAGCCTTGTTTTTCTTTTTATTCCTTTTTTTAATTCTCTTTTTGCAAAAGATATTTTACTTTTTAAAGTCTATGATGAAAAAGCATTGAAAGATATAAATTTAAGTCATTATCTTATGAGTGAAAAACTCGATGGTGTAAGAGGGCTTTGGAGTGGTAAGTCTATGCAAACAAGGGCAGGAAATGCCATAAAACTCCCTTTGTTTTTCACAAAAAATTTTCCTAAATTCGAATTAGATGGAGAACTTTGGGTAAAAAGAGCTTCTTTTGAAGAAATTTCATCTTTAATACGCCAGGAAAATCCTGATGAAAAACTTTGGCAAAAAGTAAGTTATAATGTCTTTGATGTGCCAAATGCTTGTAAAGAATTTAAACTTGATCCTTGTACTTTAGAAGCAAGATTGGAAGTTTTAAACCAGTATTTGGTTAAAAATCCAAGCGATTTTATTAAGATTATTCCTCAAATTCCTATTAAAGACAAAAATCATTTAGAGCAATTTTATCAAGATGTTATTTTGCATAAAGGAGAAGGTATTATCATAAGAAAAAACGACATAAGCTATGAAAAGAAAAGATCAAACAATGCTTTTAAATTAAAGCCATTTGATGATTTAGAGTGTGTAGTAAAAGAGCATTTTAAAGCAAAGGCTAAATGGGAAGGTAAAATGGGTTCTTTGCTTTGTGAAGCCACTATCGAGGGTAAAAAAGTAGATTTTAAAATAGGTTCAGGTTTTAAAGAAAGCGATCGCTTAAATCCCCCGCCAATTGGCGCTATTATTACTTTTAAGTATAGCGGCTTAACCAAAAATGGTAAGCCAAAATTTGCAAGCTTTTTAAGAGTACATGAAAGTAGTACTTTGCGATAAGCCCGCAAAGTATGTTAAATTTTCTTTATAAAAACTCTAAAACAAAGGTAAAGCACAAAACCCACGCAAGCACTAGCTATAATACAAGCTCCACTTGCAAGATTATAATAAAAACTTACAAAAAGCCCTACCACGCAAAAACTTATGCTTAAAAACGTGGAGATGATCATCATTTGCCCAAGTTTTTTAGAAAAACTTTCAGCGATAAAAGCAGGTATACTAAGCAAGGCTATCACTAGTACAAGTCCTACTATCTTGATGCTGATTACGATGCAAAAAGCCATCATTGCGATCAAAAGATAATGAAAAACATCAGTTTTAACCCCTCTTAAGCTTGCAAATTCCTTATCAAAACTTAGAATTTCAAACTGACGATAAAAAAGCAAAACCAAAAACACAAAAATCACATCAATCGCAGCAAATAAAATAATATCTTGTGTAGGTACAGATAAAATACTACCAAACAAGTATCCCATCAAGTCGCCATTATACCCTGGGGTTAAGTCTATAAGTATGATCCCAACAGCCATACCAAAAGCCCATACAACACCGACTATATTGTCGCTTCTAAAAGGGTATTTTTGCACCAAAAACGCCACAAGCAAAGCTAAAAAAAGCGTAAACAAACTCGTGCTAACTAGCACAGGTAATCCAAAATAAAATGCTATGCCTATGCCACCAAAAGCCCCATGGGTAATACCACCTGCCATAGAACTTAGACGGTTGATCATGATCAAAGTCCCCATGATACCACAGGCAATGCTAGTTAAAAACGCTGCTAGAAAGGCATTTTGAATAAAAGAGCTAGACAAAAGCTCAAGCATGATTTTCTCCTTTACAACAACACTGCTCCAAGCTAAGCTCCACATCGCAAAAATGCGAATGATTTTGGCTTAGATGTGTTAGCAAGTGTGCTTTTTTTTCAGGAGTATTTTCGTGCAAAAATAATTCTTTGTTTAAATATGCGATTTTGTTTGCATAAGCTAAACTGACGTTTAAATCATGGCATATTACTATCACACCAACCCCGCTTTCGTGTAATTTTTTCAAAAGCTCAAAAATCTGCACCGAACCTTTAGTATCTATACTTGCAGTAGGTTCATCAAGGATTAAAAGCTTGCATTCACTTGCTAGTGCTCTTGCGATGTAAACTCTCTGTCTTTGGCCTCCGCTTAGTTCATTGATTTTTTTATCCCAAAAATTTCTCATACCTACTTTTTCTAGGGCTATTAAAGCTTGATCTTGGTCTTTTTTGGTATAAAAACCAAAGAATTTTTTATCCACCCTGCCCATCATAACTACTTCTAGTACGCGTACTGGAAAGTTTGGGTTGGCTAAAGTATTTTGCGGGACATAGCCTATATCTTTGAGGTTAAATCCATTAAATTTAATCTTTTTATGGCTATCAAGCAAGCCAAGTATCAGCTTTAAAAGTGTAGATTTGCCCCCGCCATTTGGTCCCACTATGGCCAAAAAATCCTTACTGTTATAGTTTAGGTTGATATTTTTTAAAACTATATCTTGATGATAAGTAAAATCAAGATTTTCAATTTGAATTTGTATCATTGTAACATGCTTGCTATATTTTTTGCATCGCTTAAAAGCGCATTGTTGTAATCGCTTGGCAAATGATCAAGCTCTATGATTTGTAGTCCATAGTTATTTGCCATGGCTTTAATGGTGTTATTATTAGCTCCTTTTGGCACGAAAATAGCTTTAATATGTTCTTTTTGTATGAGTTTTGCGAGTTTGGCTAAATCTTTTGGCTTAGGTTCTTTGCCTTCTATTTCGACAGGAATTTGATTTAAATGGTATCTTTTAGCAAAATACCCCCAAGATGGGTGGTATACTAAAAAATACTTGCCCTTACTGTGTTCAAAAAGTGCTTGAATTTGTAAATTTAACGTATCAAGTTCTTTTAAAAAGTCTTTTAAATTTTGCTCGTAAAATGCTTTATTTTCTGGGTATTGTTCTATAAGTGCTAAGGCAATGTTTTTAGCATGAGTTTTAACTAAAACCGGATCAAGCCAAGTGTGAGGGTCATCTCCATGGTGGTGGTGTCCATCGTGTGCATGCTCTTGTAAAGGCATAAGCTTAATGCTATTTTGTGTGGAGATGATTTGGGTGTTTTTGAGATTATCCTTAAGCTTTAAAATCCAAATTTTTTCAAATTCCAAATTTGCTGTGAAGTAAATATCGCTTTTTTCAAGTTTTAAAATACCACTTGGTTTAAATTCGAAAGTATGCTCATTTGCATTAGGAGGTATAACGATGTTTATATCCAAAGTATCTTTGGCAATTTGCTTTACAAAATAAGCCTGCGGAGCGATACTAACACTAACTAAATTTTTAGCATATAAGCTAAAAAATGAAATCAAACACAAAAACAATACACGCATAATTTTCCTTTCTAAAAACAAAAAAATATTATACTATATTAGAAAAAATAAGGAGTGAAGATGAATTTATGGAATAAAAAAGCAAAAAGTTACGCAAGATATAGTTCTAACTTAAACGAAATCCAAAAAACTACTTTGGCAAAACTTGGATCCTTGCAAGGTAAAAGTGTAGTAGATATAGGCTGTGGGAGCGGTGTTTGGACTTTGCATTTAGCACAAAAAGCAAAAGATGTTTTGGGTATAGATAGTTCTAGCGCTATGCTTGAAATTTTGCAAGAAGATGCAACAACTCATGCTATATCAAATGTAAAAACTTTAAATTTGGACTTTGAAAGCTTTTATAACAACCATAATATGAAATTTGACTTAGCTTTTTTGAGTATGTCACCTGCTTTGCAAAATGAAAAAGACTATCAAGCTTTTTTAAACTTAGCGCCTAAAAAAGTGTATTTAGGTTGGGCAAGTAGGCGTAAAAGTAGCTTTTTAGATCCTATATTTGAACATTTTAATACGCATTTTAAAGGTTTTTATGAAGAGGATTTGCAAGGTTTTTTAAATGCACAAAATATCCCTTATGAGGTTGAAATTTTTAATGAAACTAGAGTGGTAAAAAGAGATAAAGAAAGTGCGATAGAAAATGCTTTATGGCATTTGAGTATGAATGGTGTTAATGCAAACAAACAAGAACTAGAAAGCTTTGCAAAAGATGAGGTAGAAGAGATCATAGAAGCTAAGATAAAACTTTTGATTGTTGGTTAAATTTCAAGGTTATTGCACCTTGAAATTTAAAATTTTTCCTGCCATAAATGGCACCACATCACCGTATTTTTGTGGTACTTGCCATTCTTGTTTTTCTAGAGTGATAATTTTATCATTTTCAAATTTAAGATCATGGATTTTGCAGGCATTATCTGAAATAAATTTTTGCAAATTTACTTCATTTGAATGTTTTTCAAAAAGTTCAGCCAGCACAGGTAAAATCACCGGTGCGCTAAATACACCAGCCGCACAACCACAGCATTCTTTAGCGTGTAGTGGATGAGGCGCGCTATCGCTTCCAAACATAGCCTTTTCATAGCCACTAAAAGCAAGCTCGCATAAAGCGTCTTTATCCTCATAGCGTTTTGCAATAGGCTTGCAAAACAAGTGCGGATCCATCTTGCCACCCACTACATCATCTAAGGTTATCATCAAGTGGTGTAAAGTGATAGTTGCGTATAAGTTTTCATGATCTTTTAGTAAATCACACAAAGTTTTGGTGGTGATGTGCTCCATGATGATTTTTAGTTTCGGAAAGTTTTTTGCTAGTTTTTCATAAATTTTAGCAAAATTCGCTTCTCTATCCATTACAAAATCATTTGTTTCACCATGCACAAGCAAAGGTATGTTTAATTCGCTCATGGCGTTTAATGTGGGCTTTAGCTTTTTTATATCAAAGCTTGAAATTCCATTATCTGAGTTGGTGGTTATGCCCGCAGGGTAAAGCTTGATGGCAAAAAGTTCATCTTTGGCTTTTTCTAAAAATTTCTCATCATAGTCTTTAAAAAACAAAGTCATTAAAGGCGTAAAGTCTTCTTTGTTGCATGCTTTTAAAATGCGTTCTTTGTAGGCTTTGAGTGCAGTTGTTTCAGTAAGTGGGGTGATTAAATTTGGCATGATAACCCCTGCCTTAAAGTCTTTTGCGCTAAATGGAGCTACAAGTTCAAGCATGCTTTCATCACGTAAATGCAAATGCATATCCAAAGGGTTTTTAACTATCATTTTATCTCCTATTTGAGTTTATATAATCCATTTTTGAGTTTTTCAAGCAAAGCTTTTTCTTCTAAAAATTTAAAAGTAGAAATAATGGTAGGTTTGCTGATGTTTAATTGTTTGGAAAGTTCTTCGATATTTGCAAAGACAAAGCCATCATCATCAGCATGAAGCGCTAAAAATTCTAAAATTTCAAAACGTTTTTTACCAAAAATTTTAACACATAGTGTTTTTACTTTATCATCCATTCTCTAGCCATATCAAAAAGAATAAAACTCCAAGTAATTATAGCTAAAACTACGCTAAAAAGCACCCCTGCGCTTGCGCAATCTTTTGCTTTTTTGGCTAAGATGTGAAATTCGCTCGTGCAAAGATCCACGCAAGCTTCTATGGCAGAATTTAGCGCTTCTACGATCAAAATCAACACTAGAACAAATACAAGCACAAAATGCTCTAAAAAGCTTATAGGAAAAAACAAACTCAAGCATATTAAAGGCAGGATAATGGCAAATTCTATTCGAAAAGCCATTTCATCTTTGAGTAAAAATTTAACTCCACTCAAGGCATAGCTTGCATTTTTAAACAAAGAATACTTAGGTTTCATCGTTTATTTTCCTTTAAATTTTCGCTAAATATATCATAATTTGCCTCATACTCTTTACTATTTACTCCAAAATACCCTAGCAAACTTGAAAAAAGATTATCATGCGAGAGCTTGTAGTCTTTTTTTGCTTGTAAGGCTTGAGTTAAGTTGCCATCTTTACTCCAAAAGATCATTGGTATATGTTTTTGGTCTTTTGGTGCTATTAAATAAGGCATGCCATGTAGATAAATTCCATTCTCACCTAAACTCTCCCCATGATCTGATAGGTACAGTAAAGAAGCCTCTTGAATAGGGCTTTTTTGAAGTAAATCTATAAGATTTTTAAGAATAAAATCTGTGTAAAGTAAAGTATTATCATAGGTGTTGATGATTTGTTCTTGTGAGCAGGTGTTAAGCTTGTTTGTATCACAAGTAGGAGTAAATTTTTTAAATTCTTTTGGGTAGCGTTTGTAGTAAGTTGGCCCATGAGAACCTTGTAAATGCACAACGATGATTTGGTTGGTATGGGTGTTTTGGAGTTCTTTTTCTACAAGTTCGAGTAAACTCTCATCATAATCTTTTGCAATCAATTGGTGTTTTATGCGATCGCAATTGCCTTTGCAGCCTCCTGAATTGTTGCCAAACCAAACACTTTTGACCCCGACTTTTTGTAAGATATCTAAAACATTTTCTTCATACAAACCATCTTTAAAATCTTCTCTTTTATGTCTTGAAAACATACAAGGCAAACTTCTTGCCGTGGCAGTTCCACAAGAGCTTACATCGCTAAAATAAACCAAATTTGCTTCATTTTTGGTGTAAAAATTTGTATCATTATAAGTGTAACCCCCTAAAGAATAATGACTTGCTCGAGCTGTTTCTCCTACAACTAAAATCATCAATCTAGAAGCATTGTTATCTTTTAAACTCGCATCATCTGAAATGATAGTAAGTTCTTTTTTGCTTGCTAGTTTTTTCTTGGTAAATTCTATACTAGAGTAAATTGGGTAAAATGGTAGATTATACATTCTAACGATATTGTGTGATCGTAAAAAAGGCAAAAAAGACTTTGAACTAAGGGCGATTAAGCCAAAGCATATAGCTAAAGATCCTAAAAATAATACACTTTTTTTGAAAAAATATCTCTCATACTCGATCTTAGTTAAAATCACAAGCACGCTAGGTAAAACAACAAAAGCTAAAATATACAAAACAAAAGAAAAATTAAAATACGAAAAAAATTCTCTATTATCTGTTTCAACAACATTTTGTATCATATGATCATCGATTAAAACTCCATAGTTGCTAACAAAATAACTACAAATAGCACAAGTACTAAGCAAAAATATGCTTAAAATTTTACTCAAGTAAGGAAGGAAGACTAAAGATAGTATGCTTAAAACTAAGAAAAAATAAATTCCAAAAAATACCCCAAAAAGCATGAGATCTTGCTCGATTTTATCATATACAAATTCAAACAATGGAAAATTAAACGCCATAATAAAAACGGTATTAAGTAAAGTAAATTGCACCCACGAGAGCTTTAAACGCATTTTTTTTCCTTTAGAATAAAATAAAAACTTAGTCTATTTGAATAAAATTAATAAATCGCATATAAAATAGCAATAACTAAAGAATAAAGGCTTTTAATGAAATTATTATCATGGAATGTAAATGGCCTAAGGGCAATTTGCGATAAAAACGCACTAGATTGGATCGAACAAGAAGAAATTGATTTTATAGGCTTTCAAGAAATCAAAGCACACGAAGACAAATTCCCAAAAAGAATTTACGAATACCCTTTCAAACATATGTATTCAAATAGTGCCAAAAGAGCGGGCTACTCGGGAGTGATGAGCTTGTGCAATTTTGACTGCGAAGTGAAAAAATGTGAATTTTTTGATGATGATGAGGGTAGGGTTTTAGAACATAGATTTAAAAATATAGTTTTGTTTAACATCTACTTTCCAAATGGTCAAAAAGATGAAGAGCGTTTGAATTTTAAAATGAAATTTTACAATGATTTTTTGGTGTATCTAGATAAGCTTTTAAAAGAAGGTAAAGAGATTATCATTTGTGGTGATGTTAACACTGCTCACCGTGAGATAGACTTAACTCACCCAAAGGCCAATGAAAAAACTTCAGGCTTTTTACCTATAGAACGTGCTTGGATTGATGATTTGCTAAAATTAGGTTTTGTAGATACGTTTAGGCATGTTAATGGCGACATCAAAGAAAAATACTCGTGGTGGAGCTATAGAATGAAAGCAAGAGAAAGAAATGTAGGCTGGAGGATTGACTACTTTTTTATCTCTAATGGTTTAAAAGATAAGCTCAAAAATGCCTTTATAAGAGATGATATTTTTGGTTCAGATCATGCTCCTGTTGGCATAGAAATCGACATTTAATCTACCTTTTTTAGGTGGATTTTGTGTTAAACTTGCAAATTAATCATATATTAAGTAAAATATATATATAATTTCATTTTTAACTGCAAAGTGGCCCATTCGTCTAGCGGTTAGGACATCGCCCTTTCACGGCGGTAACACGAGTTCGAGTCTCGTATGGGTCACCACCTCTATTTTTATTCCCATATTTTTGATATTTATTTTCATTTTACAAAAAGTTACATTCTAATTTGTTATTTTGCATGCTCTTTTAATTTTATTTAAATTCAGTTTCTTTTAAATTAATTATCATTAACATTTTTAAAATAATCATTAACATTTAAACACCTAAAACTTCGCAACGGTTTTTAAAGTATACAAAGGAGGCTAGTATGTATAAACCTAAAAACAAAAACGAGTTGATGGCACTAGTGCATAATGATAGAATTTCTTTAAAAGATATCGATGTGTCTTTGATAGATGATTTTTCATATGTGTTTTATTACTCTAAAAGATCGGACTTTTTGGGTATTGAAAATTGGGACGTTTCAAATGCTAAAGATATGTCTTATATGTTTTATTGTTGTGAAAGTTTTAATGCTAATTTATCACGCTGGGATGTGTCAAAAGTTGAAAATATGGAGAGTATGTTTTTTAACTGTAAAAATTTCAACCAAGACTTGTCAAAATGGAACACTCAAAGTTTAAAAGATATGTCTTACATGTTTTTTAACTGTGTTAAATTTAACCATTCTTTATTGCACTGGAAAACCTCCAATACAATCAGAATGGCACATTGTTTTGAAAACTGTCAAGCCTATGAACATAGTGTAGCAAATTGGGATGTGCAAAATGTCATCACCATGGCTTACCTTTTTCATAACTGTAAAAATTTTCATCATGAGCTAGAAGAGTGGAATATCCAAAGTCATTGTAATACACATAAAATGTTTGGAAATCGCGGAATTGATAAAATTTATACTATCAAAGGCGTAGAGCTTGATTGATCTAATTCACACATTTTTTGTGTGAATTTTTCTTTTTATTTTTTAAGTTTTTCATCAACTTTTTGTACTAAACTTATCTTGTCAAAGTGCTGTTTTTCAGTATCTAGAGATTATTTTTTAGGAAAATTTCTATGAAGATAAAATTTATTATAAAAAGAGATAAAAGCCAAGTTGTGTTTGATACTACAAAGATCAAAAATTCCATTTTTAAAGCCAATCTTAACTCAAGCGATGAAAAATTAGACGAGCAAAAACTAGATCGGCTCTGCGATGAGGTTGTATCTTTGCTTGATGAGGGTATCCAAGTAGAAAAAATCCAAGATCTAATCGAAGAAGTTTTGATTAAAAATTCCCTAGTAAATACCGCCAAATCATATATGCTCCACCACCAACAAAAGCTACTAACCCACAAGAACGACCGAGGTTTATTGAGTTTATACGATAGCTTGACTTTTCAAGACTCTAAGGAAGCAGATCTTAAAAGAGAAAATGCAAACATCAATTCAGACAGTGCTATGGGTATGATGTTAAAGTATGGCTCAGAAGGAGCAAAGTACTATGTTGATCAATGTGTCTTGCCAAAACATATAGCAAAAGCACACCAAAACGGCGATATACACATACACGACAAAGACTTTTATATGCTAACTCAAACGTGCTGTCAAATTGACTTGCTAAAGCTTTTTGAAAATGGTTTTAGCACAGGGCATGGAAGCTTGCGAGAGCCAAATGATATCAGATCTTATGCATCGCTAGCATGTATCGCCCTACAAGCTAACCAAAACGAAATGCACGGAGGTCAATCTATACCTAATTTTGACTTTGCCATGGCAAAAGGCGTGGCAAAAACTTTTCAAAAAGAGTATAAAAAAGCCATAAAAGCATTTTTTGAAATAAAATTAGAGCAAAACATAGATGATCAATGCTTTGAAAATGCTAACTTTCAAGCTTCATGTGAAAAAGCATGCTTAAAAACACTTTTGAAATCTTTACCAAGCTACCAACAAGACTTCCTAGAAAAAGCTAATGCTTACGCGTATAAAAAAGCACTCGTTGAAACGCAAAATGCTACTTATCAAGCCATGGAAGCTTTGGTGCATAATCTTAACACTATGAACTCAAGAGCAGGAGCACAAGTTCCTTTTAGTACGCTAAATTATGGCACTGATACATCTTTTGAAGGACAAATGGTGGTAGAAAATTTACTCAAAGCCACGATTAAAGGACTAGGAGAGGGTGAAACGCCCATTTTCCCTGTGCAAATTTTTAAAGTAAAAGAAGGTGTTAATTACCATGAAAAAGACCCTAACTATAAGCTTTTTCAGCTTGCTATAGAATGTGCGTCTAAAAGACTTTTTCCAAATTTTAGCTTTTTAGATGCGAGTTTTAACATAAAATACTATAAAAAGGGCGATTATAACAGCGAAGTGGCTTATATGGGGTGTAGAACTAGGGTTATGGCAAATGTTTATGATAAGAGTAAAGAAATCACAAGCGGTAGAGGAAATTTAAGTTTTACAAGTATCAACCTTGTGCGTTTAGCTATAGAAGCCAAAGGAAATTTGGAGCTTTTTTACTCATTTTTAAAAGAAAAATTAGAGCTTGTGTATGAGCAGTTACTGCATAGATATCAAATTCAAAGCCTAAAAAAGGCTAAAAATTTCCCATTTTTAATGGGCGAGGGAATTTGGATAAATTCAGATACTTTAAAAGAAAACGATAGCGTAGAAAAAGTGATCGCGCATGGGACTTTAGCTATAGGTTATATAGGGCTTTGTGAAAGCTTAGTAGCTTTGGTGGGTTCTCATCATGGGCAAAGCCAAGAAGCAAGAGAGCTTGGCTTGCAAATCGTGCGTTTTATGCGTGAATTTGTCGATAAAAAAGCATTCAAAGACAAACTGAATTTTTCACTCATAGCCACTCCAGCTGAAGGATTAAGTGGAAGATTTTTAAAGCTAGATCAAAAAAAATATGGCATTTTAAAAGGCATAACCGATAAAGAATTTTATACCAATTCTTTTCATATTCCTGTGGATTTTCCTATCAGTATCTATGAAAAAATTCAAATAGAAGCTCCATATCATGAGCTAAATAACGGCGGGCATATTACTTATGTAGAGTTAAATGGCGATGTGAGTAAAAACCTAGAAAGCTTTAAGCGTATCATACAATGCATGAAAGAAAGTAACATCGGATATGGCTCGATCAACTTCCCGCTAGATAGAGACCCAGTGTGTGGTTATAGCGGTGTGATAGATGAGTTTTGCCCAAAATGTCATAGAAAAGAAGATGATGTTAAATTCGAACGCATTAGAAGGATCACAGGTTATCTAGTGGGAACGCTTGATCGTTTTAACAATGCGAAAAAAGCAGAAGTGCATGCAAGAATTAAGCACAACTTTCATTAGACTAGCAGGCGTTGAAAAAGAATCCATTGTCGATGGTTATGGTTTGCGTTATGTGATTTTTACTCAAGGTTGCCCTCATCGCTGCAAAGGTTGCCATAACCCACAAACACATGATTTTAACAAGGGATATTTGCAAGATTTAGCAAGTTTATATGATGAGATTTGTAAAAATCCTTTGCTTCAAGGTGTTACTTTTAGTGGTGGAGAGCCTTTTATGCAAGCAAAAAATTTAAGCATGCTAGCAAAGCATATTAAAGCTTTGGGGCTTGATCTTACTATATACACAGGCTTTACTTATGAAGAGTTGTTGCAAGAACAAGCCATGAAAGAATTACTCATTTATGCTGATGTTTTGATTGATGGGAAGTTTATCTTAGAGCAAAAGGACTTGTCATTAAAATTCAAGGGTAGTAAAAACCAACGTATAATTGATGTGGCAAAAACTTTAGCACAAGATAAAATCATACTTTTGTAAAATCAAGAGATGTTTAGTCTTTTTTAATATAACTATGTTAGAATATCCATAAATTTAAAAAAGGAGAACGATATGTTTGAATTAAGAAAACTACCTTATGAAGCAGATGCTTTTGGGGATTTTTTAAGTGCAGAAACTTTTGCTTATCATCATGGTAAACATCACCAAACTTATGTAAATAACCTAAACAATCTTATCAAAGATACTGAATTTGCAGGAAAAGACTTAGTATACATCGTGCAAAATTCAAGCGGTGGAATTTTCAACAACGCTGCTCAAGTGTATAATCATGACTTTTATTTTGACTGCATTAAGCCAAAAACATGCTGTGGTTGTGGCTGTTCTTTAAGCGATGAATTTAAAGCAGCAGTGGAAAAAGACTTTGGTTCTATGGAAAATTTAAAAGAAGAATTTATCAAAGGTGCTACAGGGGTATTTGGCTCTGGTTGGTTTTGGCTAGTTTACAACACTCAAAATCAAAAACTAGAATTAGTAGCTACAAGCAATGCTGCTACACCTATTACTGAAGGTAAAGTTCCACTTTTAGTAGTAGATGTATGGGAGCATGCTTACTATGTAGATCATCGCAATGCACGTCCTGCGTACTTAGAAAAATTCTATGCACACATTAACTGGGAATTTGTAGCAAAAGCTTATGAATGGGCTATCAAAGAAGGTATGAACTCAGTAAGCTTTTATGCAAACGAACTTCACCCACTAAACTAAAAACAAAACCTCTTAGAATTTCTAAGAGGTTTACTTACCACTGCTTGTATTAAAAATTTATTTAAAATAACCATTTATAATTCCGCGAAAATCAACATAAAATTAAATCAAAAGGAAAAATAATGTCTATTCGTTACTCCACGGGGGGGGGGAATCGATAATTCCCAAATCAAACATTCTTTAAATTCATTAAACCAACTCTCATTTTTTACAAAAAAACCTTTCTTTCTTTAGCAACTATTTCATTTTTAGCTAGCTATGCTAATGCAAACATCATAAGCGATCATAATTATTCAAGTGGTGCTATCCAAATAACTAGCAAAAACCAAAGAGATATCAGCGGTGGTGATTGCAGTGGCACAAGCTGTACAATAAGTGGTAATCAAAGTAGCACAGTTACCATTAACAATGGTGGTGGTACTTTAACCATAGATAAAAATGGTAAGATTGAAGTTAACAATGGGCAAGGTGTTGTGGTAAGTAGTAAAACCGGTAATACTACCATTGATAATCATGGCTCTATCATCGCAAATGGAAATAGTCAGCCTTTTGGTATCTACAACAATGGTGGCACGATCGATAGTATTACTAACTCGGGTTTAATTGCAGGTAAAATTGCAATTCGTGTGGAAGGTAGTAACGCAACTATTAACACCATTAACAATAGCGGCACTATTAAGACAACGGAGGATACTGATGGTTATGGGGCTATTGTTGTGTGGAGTGCTACTACTATTAACAATATTAATAATTCAGGTTTGATATACAATAAAAATAAAGCAGAAACTACTGGTGCTGCTATGTATTTTGCAAATGGTAAATTTGGCACGATTGAAAATAGTGGAACTATTTTAGATGATACCGGAATAGGAGGGATGTATTTAACCGCATTGGGTGGTGGAACAATAGGAGAAACTATAATCAACAGTGGAACTATATTATCTAAAAAAGCGGTTGGTATTAGTCTAGTATATAGCTCTAAACTAGGTTCAATAATACAAAAAGGAGGACTTATTGCCGGAGGCACCGCAGGTATTATGATCGATCACACAAGTACCATCGGCTCAAACGATAAATCCCCTAACACCAACGCTATTGATCTAGACAAGGGCGCAGTAATTGCCTCAGCTACTATGGCTAAAAATGGCGATTTGACACTTAACCCAAATGGTACAGCCTTACAAAATGATGGTGCTATTAAGGGCAATATCAATCTTAACAATGAATCTAAAATCATTGGTTCTGTTTTAAACAGAGGATCTATCACAGGTAATATCACTCTTAATGGTAAGTCTTATATCACTTCCATTAACAATGAAAAAACCATCCAAGGTTCTATAGACTTAAAAGGTAATTCTCAAATAGATACTATTTTAAATAAAGGCACCATTGAAAAAGGTATCACACTAGCAAATAAAAGCCAAATAGGTTCTATAAACAACGAAGGCACCATTGAAAAAGGTATCCACCTAAATCAAAGCTTTATATCTTCTATAGAAAATAAAGGCACTATTAGTGGTGATGGTATTACACTAGCAAATGAAAGTCAAGTAGGTTCTATCATTAACCATGAGGGTGCTAAAGCTGACTTAGACTTAAAAGGAGGCTCTTTTGTAGGTTCTATCACTAACAATGGTGATATGACAATCACTAGAGATGATACAAGCAAGATAGGTGCTTTTAATAATGAAGGTAGTATTAAAAACAAATTTGAAAACAAAGACTTTATGCAAACCTTTGAAAACAAACAAGGTGCTACCTTAGAACAAGGCTTAGAAAACACAGGTGCTATAGGAGCTATTGATAATAAAGGTCATATAGCAGGTATTAGCAATTTAGCAAATATAAAAACTAAAGACAATAAAGATAAAGCTCATATTGGAACTATCATCAACTCAGGAACCATTAGCCATGTTAAAATGCCTTTAGCAACACTAGATGATACAGCTAATATGGATCATGCTTATGCTATTTATAATAATGGCACAATAGACTTTTTATATAATCAAGCTAATGCTGTCATTAATGGAGGCATTAACAATGAAGGCTCTATGAATATCATCAATCATGGTAGCATACACAATGGTATTACAAATACAGGTACTATTACACTTAGTTCTAATTTTACTCCAAGCTTTAACAAAGCAAGTGAACATAATAATGGCTTTATTGGTAAAAATAACAATGGCCACCAATTAGAAAACAATGATAAGGGTAAAATTAGCATAGATGGTTGGTATTTTAATGCTTTAGAATATACTAAAGATAACAACCAAAGATTAGAAAATTCTATCATCATAGGTGGAGATAATCTAGGTGGTATTTATGCAGATAATATTTATGTTAATACTAAAGATTTAGTATTAAATCAAATCTATGATAGTAATACTTTCTTTGCAGATAAAAATGGAAATAGCCAAGGAAATGAAACTAACAATGGTGCAGGTGTAGATGCAAGCAATATCCATAGCATTAGTGGAATTTATAACTTTGTGAATGTAGGTAAGGGTCAATATGCAGCCGTAGTAGATACTAAAGAACTTAGTGGTAAAACCTTAGCAAAGTCTATGGTATATGCTTCAAGATTAAGAGCGATTAATATCTCTAATATGTTAAGAGACATCACCTCTCAAAACTTCCAAACAGAATTCTCTCAAGCATTAAATATGCAATTATCTAAACAAGGTGAAGCTTATGGTAATGATGCAGACTTATTAGCAGAATTAGAAGACATCTTCATTCCTAATAAAAACCCACATGCAAAAAACCATACTTTCTTATTGCCTTATTATAATCACTCTAATATCAAGATAGGAAAAACAACAGGTCATTTAAAGGTTAATACTAGTGGTTTAATAGGAGGTTCTCAAAGAGAACTACCTAAAGACTATGGTGTGATAGGTTTTTATCTAGGATATGAAGATAGTAAAAAAGAACAAGCTAGACAAAGACTAAGATTTGATGATAAAACATACTATGGTGGTTTAACTTATTATGGAGTATTAGCAAGAGATGGGATTAATCAATACTATCTTAGTGCTAGAACAATCTTAGATTATACTCAAAGTGATATAGAAAAAAGCTATCAAAGCTTACCTGTTAGTGTAGAAAGTGATACTAAGGTATATGGTTATGGAGCAGAAATTAAACTAGGTGCAAATTATTATAATACTTTAGATATTGCAAGAATTTCTCCTGAGCTTGGTCTTAGTTATTATGGTATGAGTAATAAAAACTTTTCTCTTTATCACTTAGGTGGAACAAAAGAACACTACCTAGCAGAACAGTTTAATTTTATTGATGCAAGTGCTGCTTTAAAATGGTATAAACCATGGAGTGATAAATTAAGAACCAATCTTACTATGGGAGCTATTGTAAACTTATACAATGATGCAAAAGGAAATTTAAAACTAGGCACTAATCATCTTAGTGCAAAAGTAGAAACTTCAAAGTATTATGGGTTTGGACAATTAGGTCTTTCTTATGCTATAGCACATAATGCTGACTTATCACTCAATTATGCAGGTGCATTTACCTTTGATGATACTAGTTCACATACGATGTTTTTAAAACTAGGTTTATGGTGGTAAGTTTTTTCACACTAACTATGATAGTTAGTGTGAAACTAAACTCAATTGCCCAGAGTTTGCTTGAAATAATTATAGACAACAAACAAACAACAACAAACAAAAGCACGTTAATCAAGAATACAAGTGTGTAATGGTATATAAATACCAAACTCCTTATTAGGCAAACTCTCTAATAACATTAAGCTAAAAAGCTTAATGCTTATTAGCAAACTCTGGGGAGTTGGGTTATTCTAAAATCACTCCCTCGTTTAATACAACTTCGCCTATAACATAAGCATCTGAATTTTCTAAAACTTTACTCACATTTGCAGGATCTACTACCATAACTAAGCCCACGCCCATATTAAAGCTTCTATACATTTCAGCTTCTTCTACGCTTTGTCCTATTTGGTAGAAAATTTCAGGGGTTTTTAAATGATGTTTTCTAATGATCGCGCCTATTCCTTTTGGAAAAACTCTTGGTAAATTTTCCACCAATCCACCACCTGTGATATGAGCTAGTGCATTGATAAATGGTTTTAATTTTAAAAAGTCTTTTACATAAATTCTTGTAGGTTCAAGTAAAACATCGATTAAATTTTTACCATCTATTTTATCATCAAATTTTAGTTTTTGGGCTTCAAATAGTACTTTTCTAGCCAAAGAATATCCATTAGAATGAAGTCCGCTACTAGGTAGGGCTAGTAAAATATCTCCGTTTTTGACAAAACTTCTTCTATCGATCTCATCTTTTTCGGCCATACCTACTGAAAAACCTGCTAGGTCAAAATCGTTACTATGGTACATTCCTGGCATTTCAGCAGTTTCTCCGCCTATTAGAGCGCAATTTGCCTTTTTACAACCATTAGCAATTCCTGCTACAACTTTTTTAGCTACTTCTACATCAAGTTTTGCAGTTGCATAGTAATCTAAAAAGAACAAAGGTGTAGCAAAATTACAAATCAAGTCATTTACACACATTGCCACTAAGTCTTCACC
This sequence comes from Campylobacter sp. 2014D-0216, assembly GCF_014931215.1. NCBI lineage: Bacteria > Pseudomonadati > Campylobacterota > Epsilonproteobacteria > Campylobacterales > Campylobacteraceae > Campylobacter > Campylobacter sp. 2014D-0216. The sequence continues at coordinate 77,170 of NZ_CP063089.1, forward strand.
TATGGTGTCAAATTTTTGACTATCAATAGCAAGACGCAACTTTGTGCCTACTCCATCAGTTGCTGCCAACATAACAGGGTTTTTAAACCCACTTGGCATAGCAAAAGCACCCGAAAAAGAGCCTATACCACCCAAAACATTTTCATTGAAAGTTTCTTTTACTAAAGGCTTGATCGCTTCTACAAAAGCATTGCCATTATCTATACTTACACCCGCATCTTCATAGCTTATATTCATTTATCTTCCTTTAAGAATTTAAAAGGTATTTTAACTAAAAATATTTTAAGGTTAAATTATGCAAAATGCTTATTTTGTAACTTCAAGCATAGCAGGTGGAAAGTCAAGTTTTATCAAAATAGTCCAAAATTTAGGCTTTGAAACCTTAAGTGCTGATACAATAGCACATGAACTTTTAAACACACATGCTAACTCTATCGCTAAAATGTTTCATAATAATGATTTAATCACAACAGGAAAGATAGATAGAAAAAAGCTAGGTGCTATCGTTTTTAATGACTTAAATGCTAAAAAAAAGCTAGAAGATTTTTTGCACCCTAAAATCAAAGAAGTGATTTTGCAAAAAGCCAAAATTTCAGATCAAAAAAATAAAGCTTTTTTTATAGAACTGCCTTTGTTTTTCGAAAACAAACACTATCATGGTTTAGGAAAAAGTATATTAATTTACACTCCAAAGGAACTTTTGCTTCAAAGACTTATGCAAAGAGATAATTTAGACAAAAACCAAGCCTTAAAAAGAATTCAATTGCAACTTGATATAGAAGAAAAGTTAAAAAAAGCAGATTTTGTGATAAAAAATAACTCAAGTTATATGATTTTTGAAGAAAATGTGCTAAATTTTTTAAAACACACTTTAAAGGTAATGGATGAAATTTTATAAGTATTGTGCAAGTGGAAATGATTTTGTAGTTTTTGCAGATAGTGAAAAAAAAGACCGTAGCGAGTTAGCTAGAATTCTTTGTAATCGCTATGAGGGTATAGGTGCTGATGGGCTTATTGTGATAGTGCCACACGATAGATATGACTTTGAATGGGAATTTTATAACTGTGATGGTAGCCAAGCAAGCATGTGTGGTAATGGTTCTCGTGCGGCAGCGCATTTTGCACATCGCTATCTTAAAAAATCACAGTATTTAAATTTCTTAACTGGTGCAGGGCTTATAAAATCTTTTATCGATGATGATATGGTAGAGATCAAATTAAGCGGAATTAAAGATGTTAAAGAAGCTTTTGAGTATAAAGGTAGAATTTGGCAAGGCTGTAATACCGGAGTTCCGCATATAGTAACTTTTGTCGATGATTTGAATGAATTTGATGTTAATTTATGTAAAGAAGTACGTAAAAAATACAATGCAAATGTGAATTTTGCTAAGATAGAAAATGAAGAATTTATAAGAGTTAGAACATATGAAAGAGGCGTTGAGAACGAAACCTTAGCTTGTGGCACAGGCATGGGGGCTTGTTTTTATTTGGCATATTTAAACCAAAAAGTAGGAGATGATGTTTTGGTAAAGCCAAAAAGCAATGAGAATTTATATTTTAGATTAGAAGAGGATCAAATATTTTTTAGAGGAAAGGTGAAGTGCTGTTTTGAAGCTGATTATAATTTTACTTAGTAGCATTTTGTTTTTAAATGCTGAGTTTGTAGCAGGGTTTGATGCGCATTATTATGCTTTAAGTCCAAAAGAAAAACGTGAAGTCTTTATCAAAAAGATCAATGCTTTATTAGATGTTTCATTTGAAGATGTGAAAAAAGAAAAAGAATTTGTAGAATCATTTTTCAAAGAAGCATTAAAAAATAATTTTAGATCTTTAAATCCTAATGCTATAAAAAAATTATGGTTATTAAAAGAAAAATACCGTGTGAAAAATTTATATGATTTGCATGAATATCGCGTGCGTATTCAAGTAGTACCAAGATCTTTAGCCATAGCTCAAGCTATCATCGAAAGTGCAACTGGTACTAGTCGATTTGCCAAAGAAGCAAATAATTTATTTGGCGAGTGGACTTGGGGTGAAAAAGGTTTGATCCCAAAAGAAAGAAGCGAAGGAAAAACCCATAAAATTCGCATTTTTGATACTTTGCAAGAAAGTGTAGATTCGTATTTGTTAAATTTAAATCGCCACGATGCTTATAAAGAACTAAGAGCATGGAGATGGAATGCCATCAGTCAAAATAAAAAACTAGATGGTAAAGAAGCAGCAAGTCATTTAGAAAAATATTCAGAAATTAAAAGCAACTATACTAAGCTTATTTTGTCTATCATTGAACAACATAAACTTGATGAGTTAGATTAATTTCCTAAAGCCCACTCATCAAAAGGTAAAATCATCACACGCACGCCTTCTATAAAAAACTCATCTCTTTGTGAAAGTGTGATGATGTAAATGGTTGAAAGTGCAAGTTGATTTTTGCTAAGTATTTTTTTTACTTTTAAAGTAAGCAAATCTTTATCTTTAAAAGGTGAGCATAAAAAGGCATTTTTTAAACTTGGTATATAAAAATCAAAATATCTAGTATAAAAAATTTCTTGTTTAAATTTAAATAATTCACTTAAAACTAAATTTTCAAATAAAGCACTAAAATCTTTTTGCACACTAAGGGAGTTTTTGAGTGAAAAATCCCAAAAATATACTTTTTTTAAATTTTTTTCGAGGTTTTTAACAAAGTATAAAGTGAAATTTGACTCTAATTTTTCTATGCTTTTATATAAAGTATCTTTGGAAATTTTGATAGTTGTTTTTAAAGTTTTTAGCAATTCATTAACACTAAGTTCACTTCCTAGTTCTAGAGCGATTTGTTTGAGTATAGTCAGTTCTAGTGGAGTGTAGAAACTTTTGAGATAAGATGAGCTTGTGTAAGCATTGTGACTTAAGATCACATTGCGGCCTGTGTGTAAAAAGTAACTTACCATGGTTTTGGTATCGGCGTATTTTTTGTTTAGGCTTAAAAACTCTTCAAAATCTAAGTAATCTAAATAAAGTTCTTCAAAATGATCTAAGTGAAAATGTAAATCACACACGCTAAGTATGATTTGCAAATTAAGATGTTTTAAACTAGTAAAATCAAAATCATGAGCAAAATTACATAAAGCTAAAAATTTAATTTGCGGGTTGTAGGTTAAAAAAGAATTGAGATTTGCTAAAGCACTTACTTGAAATTTTAAGTCTTCACAGTCAATAAAAAGTATATTCTCGCTTTTATATAAGGATAAAAAATTTAAAATCAAATTTTTCTTACCGCTAGCAAAACCACCTTTTATGATGATGTTTTTATGGGTTTGAATTTGAATTTTTCTTTCATCAAATTTTGAAATTTTTGGGTAGTTATCGTAAAAAAATTGTAGTGATTTCATAGATTTCTTTATACTAAATGGTGGAGCATAGCGGGTTCGAACCGCTGACCCCAACGCTGCCAGCGTTGTGCTCTCCCAGCTGAGCTAATGCCCCTTTAGATTTTGAAATCATACTATATTTTTTCTTAGATTTTCTTAATGAGTAAAAAATATTATAAAATTTATAAAATTTAATTTTTATCCTTTTAAAAAGGAAAAAAATCAAAAAAAATATACAAATTTCTTGACATAGCAAAGTATGTTTTTATATAATCTCAACATCATTTTATATGGTGGTTAGATTCTATGGATCTAACGAGTTCTTTACAAAGGAAAAAATATGGAAAGAATCAGGCTTAAGCTAAAAGCTTATGACCACAGAGTTCTAGATCGCACAGTTGCAGCAATTGTAGAAGCTGTTAAAAGAACAGGTGCTGACATCAGAGGTCCAGTGCCAATGCCTACAAAAATCAAAAGATACACAGTTTTGAAATCTCCACACATCAATAAAGATTCACGTGAACAATTTGAGATGAGAATTCATGCTCGTATGCTTGATATTGTAGCAGCTACTCCAGATACAGTAGATTCACTCACTAAGCTTGACTTGGCTCCTGAAGTCAATGTTGAAGTAAGAGCTATGGGTAAATAAGGATAGAATATGGAATACATTGTAGAAAAAATTGGTATGAGTAGAACAATCAGCACACCAAGCATTCCTGTAACCTTACTTAAACTTGTTCAAACTAAAGTATGTGAAGTAGAAAATGGAAAAGCTTTGGTTGCTTATGTAAAAGGCAAAGCAAACAATAAATGCATTGCAGGTCAGCAAAAAAAATACAATCTTTCAGCTGAATATAATAGATTTGCTTCTTTAGAAGTAGCAAATACAGAAGCAGGCGATATCGATCTTAACCCTTTAAAAGAAGCTACAGTTTTAAAGGTAAGCTTTAATTCTAAAGGTAGAGGTTATAGTGGGGTTGTTAAAAGACACGGATTTGCCGGAGGTCCTGCAAGTCACGGTTCAAGATTCCACAGACGCCACGGTTCAATCGGTAACCGCGAGTGGCCAGGTCGTGTTCAACCAGGTATGAAAATGGCAGGTCATTATGGTAATGCAAAAGTTACTGTAAAAAATGAAGTGGTTTCGTTTGACGAAGAAAATGGCATCTTAGTAGTAAAAGGTGCGGTACCAGGATTTAATGGTGCTATGGGTAAAATAAGGATTGCAAAATGAGTAAAGTAACTGTTTTAAATGATAAATTTGAAAAAGCTAGTGAACTCGATCTTCCAGCAAAATATGCAGAAGTTAATCCTCACAACCTTTATTTATATGTAAAATCTTATCTTGCTAGCCTTAGAGCAAATACAGCTCACACTAAAGGTAGAAGCGATGTAAGCGGTGGTGGTAAAAAACCATGGAGACAAAAAGGTCGTGGTGGTGCAAGAGCAGGTTCAACAAGAACGAATGTTTGGGTTGGCGGTGCTGTGGCATTTGGTCCTACAAACAATCGTAATTATTTCCAAAAAGTTAATAAAAAACAAAAACGCTTAGCGCTTGAAAGAGCATTGGCTGATAAAGCACAAAACAATGCATTATTCTCAGTAGATAGTTTAAGCATTGAAAGCGGTAAAACAAAAGATGCAAATGCAGTTATTAAAAAGCTTGGTTTAAAAGATGCTTTAATTGTAAAAGATTTACTAGATGAAAAAACACTTCTTGCTTTTAGAAACTTAGCAAATTGCTATGTAGTAGATATTAGCGAAGTAAATGCTTATTTAGTATCTGTATTTAATGCTGTTATCATTGAAAAAGCAGCGCTTGAATCTATCGTAAAAGAGGGTTAAAATGGCAGATATTACTGATATAAAAACAATACTTTACACTGAAAAAAGCTTAAACCTTCAAGAGCAAGGTGTTGTAGTTATTCAAACTTCTCCAAAAATGACTAAAAATGGTCTAAAAGAGGTTTTAAGAGAATATTTTGGTGTAACTCCAGTAAGAATTAATTCTTTAAAAATGGATGGAAAAGTAAAGCGTTTTAGAGGTCGTGAAGGTCAAAGAAATAGCTTTAAAAAATTCTATGTTAAGCTACCAGAAGGTGTGAGCTTAGAAAGTTCGGAGGCGTAAGATGGCAATTAAAACTTATAAACCATATACTCCAAGTAGAAGATACATCACAGGTATAAGTTCTGATGATATCACAGCAAAAGCTAGTGTGCGTTCATTACTTGTAAAACTTCCAGCTCATGCAGGACGTAACAATAATGGTAGAATCACAAGTCGTCATAAAGAAGCAGGTGCTAAAAAACTTTACAGAATTATAGATTTTAAAAGAAGAAAATTTGGTATTGAAGGTAAAGTTGAAGCAATCGAGTATGATCCATACAGAAATTGTCGTATTGCATTGATCTCTTATAGAGATGGTGAAAAAAGATACATCTTACAACCAAAAGGTTTAAGTGTAGGTGATGTGGTATGTGCTGCTGAAAGCGGACTTGACATCAAACCAGGTAATGCAATGAAATTAAGAAACATCCCAGTGGGTACTATCGTACACAATATCGAGTTAAAGCCAGGTAAAGGCGGTCAAATGATCCGTTCAGCAGGTGCTTATGCTCAATTAATGGGTAAAGAAGAAAAATACGTTATCTTAAGACTTGCTAGTGGTGAAATGAGACAAGTTTTAGCTGAATGTATGGCAAGTATCGGTGAAGTTGGTAACGAAGAATGGTCAAACGTGACTATCGGTAAAGCTGGTAGAAATCGCCATAGAGGTATTCGTCCTCAAACAAGAGGTTCTGCGATGAACCCAGTTGATCACCCGCACGGTGGGGGTGAAGGTAAGAAAAATTCAGGCCGTCATCCAGTTACTCCATGGGGTAAACCAACTAAAGGTGCTAAAACTCGCCGTAAAAAAGCTAGCGATAAGCTAATAATTTCAAGAAGAAAAGGAAAGTAAGATGGCTAGGTCACTAAAAAAAGGTCCTTTTGTTGATGACCATGTAATGAAAAAAGTCATCGCTGCTAAAAAAGCTAACGATGGTAAGCCAATTAAAACTTGGTCAAGACGCAGCACTATTATACCTGATATGATAGGTTTAACTTTTAATGTTCACAATGGAAAAAGCTTTATCCCAGTGTATGTTACTGAAAATCATATCGGTTACAAACTAGGTGAATTTGCACCTACTAGAACATTTAAGGGTCACAAAGGCTCTGTTCAAAAGAAAATAGGTAAGTAAGGGAGATTTATGAGTAGAGCATTAATTAAATTCATAAGATTATCTCCAACTAAAGCGAGATTGATTGCTAGAGAAGTTCAAGGTATGAATGCAGAGCTTGCATTAGCTAGTTTGAAATTTATGCCAAATAAAGGTGCTAAATTTATAGCAAATGCTATTTCAAGTGCTGTAGCAAATGGCGGATTTGAAGCAAATGAAGTTGTTGTTTCAAGTTGTCGTGTTGATGCTGGTGCGGTTTTAAAAAGATTTAGACCAAGAGCTAGAGGAAGTGCTAGTCGTATTAGAAAGCCAACTTCACACATTTTGGTAGAAGTTAGTAAAGTAGAAGCAAGTGCTGAAAAAACTACAAAAGCTAAAAAAGCATCAGTGAAAAAGGAAAGCTAATATGGGACAAAAAGTAAATCCGATTGGTTTAAGACTAGGAATTAACAGAAACTGGGAATCAAGATGGTTTCCTACAAAAGCTAATTTAGCAGAAAATATTGGTGAAGATTATAAAATCAGAACTTTCTTAAAAAGAAAACTTTATTATGCAGGAATTAGCCAAATTCTTGTAGAAAGAACAGCGAAAAAATTAAGAGTAACTGTTGTAGCTGCAAGACCAGGGATTATTATTGGTAAAAAAGGTAGCGATGTTGATATCTTAAGAAAAGAACTTCAAGATCTAATTAAAAAAGAAGTTAATATCAATATCAAAGAAGAAAGAAAAGCAGGTGCTTCAGCTCAACTTGCAGCTGAAAGTGTTGCTACTCAACTTGAAAAAAGAATTGCTTTTAGAAGAGCAATGAAAAAAGTAATTCAAGGAGCGCAAAAAGCAGGTGCTAAAGGGATTAAAGTTTCAGTTTCAGGCCGTTTAGGTGGTGCTGAAATGGCAAGAACTGAATGGTACCTAGAAGGTCGTGTTCCACTTCACACTTTAAGAGCAAAAATCGATTACGGTTTTGCAGAAGCACACACTACTTATGGAAACATAGGTATTAAAGTATGGATCTTCAAAGGTGAAGTTTTACAAAAGGGTGTTCAACCTGAAAAAACCGAAGAAAACGCTCCAGCTAAAAAAACTAGAAGAGCAAGAAGAGGTAAATAATCATGTTAATGCCAAAAAGAACAAAATATCGTAAAATGATGAAAGGGCGTAACAGAGGTTATGCCAATAGAGGGACTGAATTTACTTTTGGTGATTATGCCCTAAAAGCAACTGAAGCTGGCCGTATCAATTCACGTCAAATCGAAGCAGCTCGTATTGCTTTAACTCGTTTTGTAAAAAGACAAGGTAAAACTTGGATTAGAGTTTTCCCAGATAAACCTCTAACTAAAAAACCTTTAGAAACTCGTATGGGTAAAGGTAAAGGTGCAGTTGAGGAATGGGTAATGAACATTAAACCAGGTCGTATCATTTACGAAATGGCAGGGGTTAATGAAGAAATGGCAAGACAAGCTTTAACTTTAGCGATGCATAAGTTGCCATTTAAAACTAAGTTTGTTACAAGAGAGAGCCAAAATGAAATATACTGAGATTAAAGATAAAACAGCAGGTGAGCTTGCAACAATGCTAAAAGAAAAAAAGGTGCTTTTATTTACTTTAAGACAAAAGCTAAAAACAATGCAGCTAACTAATCCTAAAGAGATTAGCGAAGTTAAAAAAGACATCGCTAGAATCAATACTGCAATTAGCGCTTTAAAATAAGGATAGAAAATGGCATTTAAAAGAGAAATTCAAGGCGTTGTTGTTCAAATTGCTGGAGATAAAACAGCAACAATTTTGGTTGAAAGAAAAGTGGTTCACCCAAAATACAGAAAAATCGTAAAACGCTTTAAAAAATATTTAATTCATGATGAAAGAAATGAACTTAAAGTGGGAAATACTGTAGTTGCTATTGAATGTAGACCACTTTCTAAGAGAAAATCATTTCGCTTAAAAACTATAGTATCAGCAGGAGTTGAGTAATGATTCAAAGTTTTACTAGGCTTGCAGTTGCTGATAATAGCGGTGCAAAAGAATTAATGTGTATTAAGGTTTTAGGTGGTAGTAAAAGAAGATACGCTACTGTTGGTGATGTGATCGTTGCATCTGTAAAAAAAGCTCTACCAAATGGTAAAGTAAAAAAAGGTCAAGTGGTAAAAGCGGTTATCGTTAGAACTAAAAAAGAAATTCATAGAGATAATGGTTCTTTAATTCGTTTTGATGAAAACGCAGCGGTTATTCTTGATGCTAAAAGAGAGCCTATCGGAACGCGTATTTTTGGACCAGTAGGTCGTGAAGTAAGATATGGTGGCTTTATGAAAATTGTTTCACTAGCACCGGAGGTGTTGTAATGAAATTAAAAATTAAAAAGAATGATATGGTTAAAGTTATCGCAGGTGATGACAAAGGCAAAACAGGTAAAGTTTTAGCAGTATTTCCTAAAACAAATAAAGTTATTGTTGAGGGTTGTAAAATTGCTAAAAAAGCTGTTAAGCCAAGTGATAAAAATCCAAATGGCGGTTTTATCAACAAAGAAATGCCAATGGATATTTCAAATGTAGCAAAGGCAGGAGAATAAGATGATGAGATTGAAAGAAAAATACGATCAAAGCATCAAAGCTGCTTTAGTAAAAGAATTTGATATCAAAAACCCTATGCTTATTCCTTTTATTGAAAAAGTTGTAATCAGCGTAGGTGCTGGGGAATTAGCAAAAGATCAAAAAGTATTACAAAATGTTGCAGATACTATTTCATTGATCGCTGGACAAAAAGCAGTTATCACAAAAGCTAAAAAATCAGTTGCTGGTTTTAAAGTAAGAGAAGGCTTTCCAGTAGGTGTAATGGTAACATTAAGAAAAGACAATATGTATGCTTTCTTAGACAAGCTTATTACTATTGCTCTTCCTCGTGTTAAAGACTTTAGAGGTCTTCCAAGAGATGGTTTTGATGGAAGAGGAAACTATAACTTTGGTTTAGATGAGCAGTTAATGTTCCCAGAAGTTGAATATGATAAAATCTTAAGAACTCATGGTATGAACATTTCTATCGTTACAACAGCAAAATCAGATAAAGAGGCACAAAAATTATTAGAATTATTTGGCGTGCCATTTGCAAAAGGAAAGTAATATGGCTAAAAAATCAATGATTGCAAAAGCTGCCCGCAAACCTAAATTTAGCGTTAGAGGGTATACTAGATGCCAAATTTGTGGAAGACCACATTCAGTTTATAGAGATTTTGGAATTTGTAGAGTTTGCTTAAGAAAAATGGCAAATGAAGGTTTAATTCCTGGTCTTAAAAAAGCAAGTTGGTAAGAGGAAAGAACCATGATAAATGATTTAATTTCAGATTCACTAACAAGAATTAGAAATGCAGGGATGAGAAGGCTAGAAACTACTCAACTTTTGCATTCTAAAGTTATCGAAGCTTTACTTGGAATTTTCCAAGCTAAAGGCTATATCGAAAGCTTTAATGTTGTTGAAGAAGATAAAAAGAAATTCATCAACGTAGTTTTAAAATACGATGAAAAAGGTAGAAGCGTAATTAACGAAGTTAAACGTGTTTCTAAACCAGGTCGTCGTGTTTATAAAGGCAAAGATGAGATCAAAAGATTTAAAAACGGTTATGGTACTATCGTAGTAAGCACTTCAAAAGGTGTTTTGGCTAACGATGAAGCTTATAAAGCAGGCGTTGGCGGCGAAGTTTTATGTACCATTTGGTAAGAGTTTCTACTTTTTATGGTATTCGGTATCCATTCTTATAAAGTAGTCATATCGTAGACAAGTAAAAAGGAAAAATGAATGTCTCGTATAGGTAAACAACCAGTTGCTATTCCAAGTGGAGTAGAAGTAAAATTAGAAGGTAACTTGCTAAAATTCAAAAAAGGAAATTTAGCAAAAGAGCTTGATACAAAAGCAAATGTTAATGTTGAGATTAAAGAAGGACAAATTCTTTTCTCTCCTAAAGGTGAAGATAGACAAAGTAGAGCTTATTGGGGAACTTATAGAGCTTTAGCACAAAACATCATCATCGGTTTAACTGATGGTTTTAGCAAAACTTTAGAAATCAACGGTGTTGGTTATAAAGCTGCGTTAAAAGGTAAAGTTCTTGAACTTGCTTTAGGTTTTTCTCATCCTATCAACTATGCTATTCCAGAAGGTATAGAAATTACCGTTGATAAAAACAATGTGATTATCAAAGGTAGTGATAAACAAGTGGTAGGTCAAGTTGCTGCTCAAATTCGTGAATTTAGACCACCTGAGCCTTACAAAGGAAAAGGTGTTAAATATTCAGATGAGCGTATTATCCGCAAAGCTGGTAAGACATCTAAGAAGTAAGGATAGAATATGAGAGCAAATGTATTAAAAAGAAAAATATCTTTAAGAATTAAAAGAAAAAAAAGAATTAGAGCAAAAATTTCAGGAACACAAGCTCTTCCAAGAGTTTCTGTTTTTAAATCAAACAGAACTTTATATATCCAAGCTATCGATGATGTTAAAGCAGTAACTTTAGCAGCAGTTGATGGAAGAAAACTTGGCGTTAAAGCAAATAAAGAAGGCGCTAAAAAAATAGCAGCTGAATTTGCAAAAGTTTTAAAAGCTAAAAACATAGAAGAAGCAGTGTTTGATAGAAATGGTTATTTATACCATGGTGTGATTGCAGCATTAGCTGAAGCACTAAGAGAAAACGGAATCAAACTATAACCCAAAAGGAAGATCGATGGAAAAATATAATAGAGAAGAATTTGAAGAAGTAATCGTCGATATCGGCAGGGTTACTAAGGTTGTTAAAGGTGGTAGAAGATTTAGATTTACTGCTTTAGTTATCGTTGGAAATAGAAAAGGTTTAGTTGGTGTAGGCTATGGAAAAGCTAAAGAAGTTCCAGATGCTATTAGAAAAGCAGTTGATGATGCTTTTAAAAACATTGTTGAAGTAAAAACAAAAGGCTCAACTATCCCTCATGATGTAGAAGTAAAATACAACGCAAGTAGAATTTTACTTAAACCAGCAAGCGAAGGTACAGGAGTTATTGCAGGTGGTTCAACACGTCCTATCGTGGAACTTGCAGGTATTAAAGACATTCTAACAAAGTCTTTAGGTTCAAACAATTCAGCAAATGTTGTGCGTGCTACTATCAAAGCACTTACAATGCTTAAAGGATAATCAATGAATTTAACAAAAGCACCAGGTTCAACACATAAAACCAAAAGAATAGGCCGTGGTCAAGGTAGTGGTATGGGTAAAACTTCTACTAAAGGTGGAAAAGGCCAAACTGCTAGAAAAGGTTATAACGAAAAAAGAGGTTTTGAAGGGGGTCAACAGCCACTTCAAAGACGTTTGCCAAAAGTAGGTTTTACTTCTAAATTCGAAAAACCTTATGTGATTAATGTTGAAAAAATCACAGCGATCAAAGAGCTTAGCGAAATTACATTTGAAACAATCAATAGCATTCATAAGCTTTCAAAAAATGTAAACAAAGTTAAGCTTATTGGGGCAAGCGCTAAAGATCTTGCTAACAAAATCAAAGATGAGAAGATCACTTTTAGCGGACAAAAATAATGAATAAAACATTGACAAATAAAATTCTCATAACATTAGCTTTTTTATTCGCTTATAGAATACTAGCTTATGTTCCAGTTCCGGGGGTTAATGTCAGTGTTATCAAGGAATTTTTTGATTCTAATGCATCTAATGCATTAGGCTTGTTTAATATGTTTAGTGGGGGTGCTGCTGAAAGACTTAGCATCATCTCTCTAGGCATTATGCCTTATATTACTGCTTCGATTATTATGGAGCTTTTAGCGGCAACTTTTCCTAATATAGGAAAAATGAAAAAAGAACGCGATGGTATGCAAAAATACATGCAAATCATTCGTTATGCTACTATAGCTATCACTTTAGTGCAAAGTATAGGTGTTTCTATCGGCTTGCAAAGTCTTCACGGAAAAGCAGGTCAATCAGCCATTATGATTGATATGAACACTTTCATTGCGCTTTCTGCTATTTCTATGCTTGCAGGTACTATGCTCTTAATGTGGATAGGTGAGCAAATCACTCAACGTGGTATAGGAAATGGTATTTCTTTAATTATCTTTGGTGGTATTGTTTCTACAATTCCAGGTGCAATTAGTGGAACAGTAAATTTGGTAAATACAGGCGAGATGAATTTCTTGACTATCATTGCCATTTTAGTTGTAATTTTACTTACTATTTGGGCTATTATAGTAGTAGAGCTTGGAGAGAGAAGAATTCCTATTTCTTACTCAAGAAAAGTAATCATGCAAAATCAAAACAAGCGTATTATGAATTATATACCTATTAAGATCAACTTAAGTGGTGTTATTCCTCCTATTTTTGCGAGCGCGATTTTGATGTTTCCAAGTACTATTTTACAAACAAGTACAAACGAATATGTGTTAAAAATTTATGACTTTTTAAATCCAAATGGATTTTTCTTTCACTTTTTAACGTTTTTGCTTGTTATTTTCTTTGCGTATTTTTATGCATCTATTGTATTTAATGCAAAAGATATAGCTGAAAATCTTAAAAGACAAGGTGGTTTTATACCAGGTATTAGACCAGGTGAAGGAACCGCAAATTATCTTAATGAGGTAGCATCAAGATTAACACTTTCAGGTTCTATTTACTTAGGACTTGTAGCTACATTGCCGTGGCTGATTGTAAAGCTATTTGGTGTGCCTTTTTATTTTGGTGGAACTTCTGTTTTGATCGTAGTGCAAGTTGCGCTAGATACAATGAGAAAAATTGAAGCTCAAATTTATATGAATAAATACCAAACTTTAAGTGCAGTAGGCTTATAAGAAAGTAGATTTTTCTACTTTCTTCTCTTTTTAAAGGTTTTAAAAATGAGATTAGGCGTTTTTGATAGCGGTGTAGGTGGTCTTAGCGTTTTAAAATCTTTACTTCATGCAAAACTTTTTAAAGAATACATCTACTATGGCGATACAGCAAGAGTACCTTATGGGGTAAAAGATAAAGATACTATCATCAAATTTTCTCTAGAAGCTTTAGAGTTTTTCAAAGAAAAAAAAGTTGATATGCTTATTATCGCTTGTAACACAGTCAGCGCGTATGCTTTAGAAATTTTAAGAGCTAATGCTCCTTTCCCAGTTCTTGGTGTGATAGATGCAGGAGTTTTAGCGGTAAAAAATTCTTTAAAAGATAAAAACTCTAATATATTAGTCATTGCAACACAAGCTACGGTAAATTCTCATGCATATAAACAAGCCTTATTACAAGAAGGTTTTTTGAAGGTAGAAGAAAAAGCAACAGGACTTTTTGTGCCAATGGTTGAAGAAGGAATTTTTCATGGTAACTTTTTAAACGCAGCCTTTGAACACTATTTTAAAGGGCTTGAGTTTAAACCTAGTGCTTTAATTTTGGCATGTACTCATTTTCCTTTGATTGCACAAGCATTGGGAGAATACTTTGGAGCTAATGTAAAGTTAATCCACTCAGGTGAAGCTATAGCCTTGCAATTGCAACAAGAATTTGATCTAAAGACTATTCAAGAGGAAGCAGCTGTTAAATTTTATGCTTCTAGTGATGTAAAAAAATTAGAAAGAATTGCAAAGTTATGGCTTTAAGTTGTTTTGTAGTTAATAAAAGCTAATTTTTATTAAGAATTTATTTTTTATTTATAATTTATTTTTATTTAAACATAGTTGCATTATAATCTTTCCATTTTTAAGAAAGGACTAACATGAAAAAAATGTTAATGTGTGCAGCTATGGCACTAAGTTTAGGAGCGGGAATTTTGGAAGCAAAACCAAAAGTTGCGATCTTAGCTACAGGTGGGACTATCGCAGGATCGATTGATAGTTCAGTAGCTACTACAGGTTATACAGCGGGGGTTTTAGGCGTAGATGCTTTGATTAAGGCAGTGCCTCAAATTCAGGATTTAGCTGTAATTAGCGGAGAACAAGTTGCGAATATTGATAGTAAAGATATGACAAATGAAATTTGGCTTAAACTTGCTAAAGAGGTTAATCGCCTTTTAAATTCTGATGTAGATGGAGTGGTGATCACACATGGAACTGACACCATGGAAGAAACCGCATACTTTTTAAATTTAACCGTTAAAAGCAATAAGCCAGTTGTATTAGTTGGAGCAATGCGCCCATCGACCGCAATTAGTGCAGATGGTCCTAAAAATCTTTACAATGCTGTGGCTTTAGCAGCCAATCCTGAAGCAAAAAACAAAGGTGTAATGGTAGCTATGAATGATAGAATTCAAAGCGCTAGAGGTGTGATGAAAACTCATAGCTTAAATGTAGATGCTTTTAGTTCACCTGATATGGGAGATATGGGTTATATCGTAGATGGTAAAGTATTTTTTTACAACACAAACACAAAATTACACACTAAAAAATCTCCATTTGATGTTAGCAAGTTAAAAGAATTACCAAAAGTTGATATTCTTTATAGTTATGCAAATGATGGTAGTGGTGTTGCTGCAAAGGCATTGTTTGAAAATGGAACCAAAGGTATTGTGGTAGCAGGAACAGGCGCAGGTAGTATACATGATTATCAAAAAAATGTATTAAAAGAATTGCTTAAAAAAGGACTTAATGTAGCAGTTAGTTCACGTGTAGCATCTGGTAGAGTGGCAGTAAGTTCAGCGGATGCAAAACTTGGCTTTATTGATACAGGCGATATGAGTCCTCAAAAAGCAAGAGTATTGTTAATGCTTGCATTAACCAAAACAACCAATCCTAAAAAAATCCAAGAATATTTCTTAAAATACTAATATCTTAACACCCAAATGTTAAAATACCATTTGGGTGAATTTCTTTTAATCCACTTATTTAACTGATCAAGGATATACAATGAGACAATATGAAAGTTACAAATGTCAAAAATGTGGCAATGAGGTAGAAGTGCAAAATGTAGGTGGTGGAACACTAAGTTGCTGTGGACAAGAAATGGAGTGCATTACTCAGGATTTGACTGCGGTTAATTTAATGAAAGCTTTTGCGGGTGAATCTATGGCTAGAAATAAGTATGATTTGTTTGCTGATATTGCTCAAGAAGAAGGTTGGCATGCTATTGCTAGACACTTTAAAGAAGCAGCGGAAAATGAAAAATGGCACGCAAGAGCTGAATTTAAAGCGTATCATGAATTAGTAGATGGTAAAGCTTTAGAGGAAACTGCAAAAAATTTAATCTGCGCAGCAGATGGAGAAAATTACGAACATACCACAATGTATCCTAATTTTGCAAAAATCGCAGAAGATGAGGGTAAAAGAAATATCGCAAGATTATTCACTGCTATAGGCAAGGTAGAGATAGAACACGAAAGAGAGTATTTGGCGCTTAAAAAAATGCTTGAAGAGGAAGACTTTTTTAATTCAGATGTAGAAGAATTATGGGTATGTGAAGTTTGTGGGCATATTCATCGTGGTAAAAAAGCACCAAATGCCTGTCCTTTGTGTAGAGCTCCAAAAGAGTATTTTAAACGTGAATTTTTAGGATAATTTTTAAAAACCTTGATAAAAATGATAAAATAATTTTATTTTTATCAAGGCTAAAACATGCAGATTTTAACTCATCCTTTTGAACCTTTTTTTGATGAAAACGCAAAAATTTTAATCTTAGGTTCTTTTCCTTCTATAAAATCAAGACAAGAAAATTTTTACTATCAGCACAATAAAAACCGATTTTGGAGAATTTTTGAAATTTTATATGATTGTGAGTTGAAAACTATAGCTGATCAAAAAGCATTTTTAAAAACTCATCATATTGCTTTATGGGATGTGATAGCAAGTTGTAAGATTAAAAATTCAGATGATAAAACCATTTCTTACGCAAAGGCAAATGATATTAATATCATTTTGAAAAAAGCAAAGATAGAAAAAATCTGTGTATTGGGAAAAATCGCAAGTAAGTATTTTGCTAAGTTTTATCCAGATAAAGACTTTTTAGAACTCCCTTCAAGTTCTCCAGCAAATATGAGTTATACTTTAGAAAAATTAGTAGAACGATATCGCATTATAAAGGAAAGATAATGGCTTTAGTTGGAGTAGATGAAGCTGGACGTGGTGCATTAGCTGGAGATATGCATTTGAGTGCTTGTAAGCTTTTTGGAGATATTGATGGTTTGACTGATTCTAAGAAGTTGAGTGCAAAAAAAAGAGAGGAATTATATGGACAAATCCTTGCACATTCAAATTTTTTAATTCTTGCTTTTTCACCTTTGCAAATTGACACCTTAGGACTTAGTCAATGCTTGCAACTAGGTTTAAAAATCATCAAAAAGCATTTTAGTGAAGATGATATTTTATATGATGGCAATTTAAACTATGGTGTAGTAGGTGTAAAAACTATGATCAAAGCTGATATGAAAGTGCAAGAAGTATCAGCTGCAAGCATACTAGCCAAAGTAAGCCGTGATCAAAAAATGTGTTATTTTTCTAAAATATATAAAAACTATGATTTTGAAAAACATAAAGGTTATGGTACAAAAGCTCATATAGAAAAAATCCAAGCATTTGGAAATTCGCCTTTGCACCGAAAAAGCTTTATGCTAAAGTGTATTGAAAAAAGTTTATTTGATTAAATCTTCCTTTGGATACGATGTATTTTGTCTTTAGCAAATATAAAAACAATAAGTAAAGCAGGCAAGACAAATATCGCCGAAAATAACGCATTAAACTCTATACCAAAATAGGTCAAAACCAAACCCCCGATAAAAGATGCAAGTGCAATGCCCACATTAAACGAGGCTTCGTTGACACTTACTGTACTTTCTTGGGCTTTGTGAGTGTATCGCTTGGCTTTTGCTATGCTTAAAACTTTAAAAGCTGAAATAGTAGAAAAAGAAAAAAACCCTATGAGTGATAAAGATACTATCACTAAGATCTGAGAATGCATTGTTAGTAAAAAGCTAAGATAAATCAACACTTGAATACTTAGTATAATTCTTAAAGAATAAACCGCGCCGTATCTATCAACCATTTTTCCACCCCAAAGATTGCCAAATATGGCACATATTCCATAAAATAGTAAAATATAACCAATCATCGCAACATCAAAACCACTTTTTTCAACTAATAGTTTTTGTAAATATGTATAAAGTATAAAATGCGCCCCACATCCACATATAGAAATGGTATAAGTCATCAAAAGATTGGTGTTAGAAAATGCAGGAATGAAATCTTTAAAACGGATAGGATTAGAATGAATATTTTTTGGCATCATGAATACAATTCCCAAAAGTGCAATTACACTTAAAATAAAAATAAGTAAGAATATATATTTAAAACCAAAATAATGCCCGATGAAAGTTCCTATTGGAACCCCGCTAATTAATGCCACTGTAAGTCCTGTTATCATGATCGCAATGGCTTGGCTTTTTTTATTTTCTGGAGCAATGGATACAATAGCCAAGGTAGCAATGATGTAAAACACTCCATGTTGCGTACCTGCGATAAATCTTGCAAATGCACTCAGGTAAAAACTATCGCTAAAATAAATCGCTAAATTAGCAAGTGCAAAAATCGAGATATTAACAATCAATTGAACATGTCTTTGATAAGGACTTAGAAAAATAGTAAAAGATAAAGCCCCAATAACTACTCCTATTGCATATAAAGTAGTAAGCCAACCTGCAGTCTTTGCGTCAATGTTGAAGTAATTTTGTATATCAATTAACACTCCAGCCATTACAAATTCAGTTACACCCATACAAAATGAGCTTAATGCCAAAGCAATGACAGCTTTTTTATAATGATGCAATTTTACTCCTTTTAAAAATTTGAAATTATATTACAAAATGATAAAAATCAGTATTGAGTTATATATTAAATAAATGCAAAAAAATACTTATTATTGCTATTTTTAACAAAATATTATCATATAGAGAAATATTTTTTTTATTGTTGCACGGTTTTAAGAAAAATTAATTTTTTTTTATTATAGTAACGCCATGTGTTTTAAAAAGTGTTGTTTTTTTATTATTAAAATGCTTTGAAACGCAAAAAACATAACAAGAAAATAATAAAAAAGTTTTTTATTAAAGACTTTTTATTGTTTTTACAAGGAGAAAATGTGGATAATCTTAAGTGGAATTCTTTTGATACGCGTTGGATGCTTTCTCTTTTTGGGACAGCAGTTGGTGCGGGAATTTTATTTTTGCCTATTAAAGCAGGTGTTGGTGGCTTTTGGCCGGTTGTTGTAATGACTTTGATCATTTTTCCAATGGTATATTTAAGTCATAGAGCTTTAAGTCGTTTTGTGTGTCAAGCAAATGGTAATGATAAAGACATTACTCATGCGGCTGAGGAGTATTTTGGTAGAAAAGTAAGTATTTTTATTTCTATACTTTATTTCTTTGCAATCTTCCCAATTTGTTTAGCATATTGCGTAGGTATAACAAATACTTTTGAGAGTTTTATTTATCATCAGTTTTTACCACTTTTAGATCCAAATGGTTCTCTTGCAAGTGCAATTAGTGCAATGTATGAAACAAGTGTAAATGAACAAGGAAAAACAATAGCTAATTTACTTCCATTTTTTAGAGCAGTTTTTGCGTTTGTTTTGGTAAGTATTTTTATGCTTATTATGCTTTTTAGTGAAGAGCTTATCACCAAGGTATGTGAATGGTTGGTTTATCCTTTATGTGCTATTTTATTCTTGTTTTCGTTGTATCTTATTCCACAATGGTCATTTGAAAGTTTTAGTGCTATTCCTGGTACAAAAGAATTTATCACTATAGTATGGTTAACCTTACCGGTTTTAGTATTTTCTTTTAACCACTCACCAGCAATTTCTACTTTTTCTTTAAGTATGAAAAGACAATACACTGATAATTCAGTGCAAAAAGCAAATCAAGTATTATTTAGAACTTCTGTAATGTTGCTTGCTTTTGTTATGTTTTTTGTTGTATCTTGTGTGCTTTCTTTAACTCCTGCAGAGCTTAATGAAGCTAGAGCACAAAATATCCCTGTTCTTTCTTATTTTGCAAATAAACTTGATAATCCTTTTATTTCTTATGGCGGTCCATTGATTGCATTTTTAGCAATTTCTAGTTCTTTCTTTGGGCACTATTTTGGTGCAAGAGAAGGTGCTTATGGTATAGTGAGAAAATGTTGCAAATTAGCAGGTAATGAAAATCCTGATTTGAAAAAAATCGCAGTTTATTCAACTTTGGTAATGTATATTGTAATGTTAGTCACTGCTTATATTAATCCAAGTATTTTAGGTTTCATTGAAAGTTTAGGTGGGCCAATTATCGCAGCGATTTTATTCTTAATGCCAATGATTGCAATTTATACTGTTTCTAAAATGAAAAAATTCCAAAACAAAGCATTAGATGCTTTTGTGTTTATTACAGGAATTTTGACAATCATAACTGTAATCTATACTTTTTAAGGTGCAAATGAATGAGTAGTAATTTAAGTATATTTAAAGTTGGTGTTGGTCCTTCATCTTCTCATACTTTAGGACCAATGTTAGCGGGTAATATGTTTTGTGAAAAGATTAAAGATAAAATCACGCAAATTACAAAAATTCAAATCAGACTTTATGGTTCTTTGTCATTAACTGGCAAAGGCCATTTAAGTGATAAAGCTATTATATGGGGTTTAAGTGGTTTAAAAGCAAAAGAGTTAAATGCTGCTTTGCAAGATCGTGTTTTTAATAAAATTTTGCAAGATAAAATTTTGGTTTTAAATGCCCAAAAAGAATTAAGTTTTGATTATGATCAAGACTTGATTTTTGAAAAAGATTTTTTACCTTTACATGAAAATGGCTTAAAGGTAAGTGCTTATGGTCAAGATAATGAAATCATCGCAGAAGAAATTTATTATTCGGTGGGCGGTGGTTTTGTGATGAGTGAAGCTGAGCTTCAAAAACATAAAGATGGTTCTAGTGAGCAAAAACATGCTAAATTAGAACTTGATATTAATCATGCTAGCGATGCTTTAAGAATTTGTGAAGAAAAGTCATGGGACTTAGCAAAACTTTCTTATGAATATGAGCTTCAATTTCATACCAAGGAAGAAATTAGGGCTTATTGTTTAGAAATTTGGGAAGTTATGCAAGAAGTTTATTATAATGGAATTCATCCAAGTTCAGATTATCTTCCAGGAAATTTACGCTTAAAACGCCGCGCTAAAGGGTTAAATGAGCGTTTAGCGATGACAAGCGATCCTTTGGGGATTATTGACTTTATTTCTTTGTATGCTATTGCAGTAGCAGAAGAGAATGCAAGCGGAGCAAGAGTGGTAACTGCACCAACTAATGGTGCGTGTGCGGTTGTACCAGCTGTTATGCTTTATCTTAAAAATCACACGGTTGGGTTTAATGATGAAAAAGCTATTAACTTTTTGCTTGCTGCGATGTTAATAGGTTCTTTTTATAAGAAAAATGCAAGTATCAGTGGTGCTGAAGCTGGTTGCCAAGCAGAAATTGGAAGTGCAAGTTCTATGGCAGCAGGTGCTATGGCTACTGTAATGGGTTTTGATGCAAAAATAGCATGTAATGCAGCAGAAATTGCAATGGAGCACCATTTAGGATTAACTTGTGATCCAGTGAGTGGTCTAGTGCAAATTCCTTGTATAGAAAGAAATGCTTTTGGGGCGATTAAGGCCATTTCGGCTGCTAGAATGGCAATGAGTAGAAAATCTACACCAAAAGTAAGTCTTGATGAGGTTATAAAAACTATGTATGAAACCGGCAAGGATATGAACTCAAAATACAAAGAAACCTCCTTAGGCGGTTTAGCTACTAATCTTACAAGTGTATGTTAAAACCTTAAGTTGTAAAACTTAAGGTTTTAACCTTAAAGCTTTTAAAAGCCCATAAATGCTAAATTTTTAAAAACTTTAAGGAAAATACTAAATGATAGAAATCAAAAAACCAGCAGAAATAGAAAAATTACGCAAGGCAAATGAGCTTGTAGCTAGAACGCTTGATTATCTAGAAAGCATTATTGTGCCAGGCATGAGTTTAAAAGAAATTGACATCAAAGCAGAAGAATTTATACTAAAACATGGGGCAAAGCCATCATTTAAAGGGTTGTATGGTTTTCCAGGTAGTATTTGTATTTCGCTTAATCAAGCTTGCATCCATGGTATAGGCGATGAGCGTATTTTAAAGGAAGGCGATATTTTAGGACTTGACGTGGGTACATGCATAGATGGATATTATGGAGATGCGGCAAGAACTATTCCTATAGGCAAAATTTCAGCCACCGATGAGGCATTGATTGCTTGTGCTAAAGATGCTTTGTATTATGCTATAGATATTATAAAAGAAGGTATGCGTTTTAAAGAGCTTTCTTATGAACTTGGAGAGTTTATTACTCAAAGAGGTTTTGTGCCTTTAAAGGGCTATTGTGGACACGGTATAGGCAAAAAACCACACGGAGAGCCTGAAATTCCAAACTATCTAGAGCCAGGTGCTAGTGCAAAAAGTGGTCCAAAGATCAAAAATGGTATGGTATTTTGTATAGAGCCTATGGTGTGTCAAAAAGATGGCACTCCAGTGCATTTAAAAGGCAACTGGGAGGCAGGAAGTAAAGATGGTTTAAATGCAGCCCATTATGAGCATTGTGTTGCGATTATCAATGGAAAAGCAGATATTTTATCTAAGTAAGAAAGTTTTACTTTCTTACTCAAATGTTTTTAGCTTTTCTGAAAGCTTTGAAGCATCTTCTAAAACACCTTGTGAAATTTGGGTTAATTCAAGAGAGTAGTTTTTCACACAGTTTGCAAGTTCGGTTACTTTTTCTATATTTTGTTCTAATTCATTCATTTTAGCTTTTGACTCATCGCTTTTTTCTTCCATAATTTGTGTAGAATGAATACTTGTTTTTAGTTTCTCTATGGAAGTGCTCACTTCGCCTTGTAAAATATTTGCTTTGCTTGAGGTGTCACTCATAGATTGGTGAATACCATCCATTAAGCTTTTATTGTCACTGATTTGTTGCACGATGGTTTTTACGGTAGTTTCTATAGCAACTAGTGATTTTGTAGTTTTTTCAGCTAAATTTCTAACTTCATCTGCAACAACAGCAAATCCTCTACCATGTTCACCAGCACGTGCAGCTTCAATAGCAGCATTTAATGCAAGCAAATTGGTTTGATCGGCGATATCTTTAATGGTTGTTGTAACCTCTACGATACTATCAGCACTTTGTACTAGCATATCCATAGCACTTAATACACTTTGTTCTTTTTCTCCACTTAGTAAAATCAACTCTACTAGTTCTTTGAGTGTGCTTTCTACTTTTGCCATTACTTCTTGCATATCATACATATCTTTGATGGTATCTTTTGCAAGATTTTGGGTTAAATCAATATGACTTTCTAAAACTGATCCAATTTTATAAACATTAGAAATTTGCTCGTGTTGTAAAAGAGAACTTTGTTGTAATACTTCAGCGTTTTTAGAAAGCTTTTGAGAGCTAGCATGGCTTGAGTTAGCAGTTTGTATCGCTTCTAATACAGAATTTTGCACAGTTTGTATAAAAGAATTAATATAACCCGCACTCGTAGCTAATTCACTTTTTTTATCAATATCTAATCTTGCATTTAAATTAGCATGTTCGCCCGCTAAATTAGAGCTAAGTTTTTCTAACAATGAAATAGGTATGATTACTTTTTTTAAGGTAAGTGATATAAAAAACACCAATACAATCAAGGTAAATATAAAAATTCCTATTGCAATGTATAAATTGTATTTATTGTTGAGGTTGATTGTTTCAGCAACGGTATTTTTATAAGCAATGATTTCTTTTTGAAGTTCTTGATCAAAATGACTTTGAGAATTTTCTTTTAAGACTTTAACTTGACTGAGTATCATTTTACAATGTGTACTAAAAAGTTCAAATAATTCTTGTGGGAGTTGAGAATTTTCTACATTTAGGCTTGATATTAAGCCTTGTAGTCTATTTTGAACCAATGGTTCTAAAATATCCATAGTTCCTATGATACTTAAAATACTTCCTACCGCATCAATTTGCTTAGCTTCTTGGGTGCTTAGTGCTATTTTGTTGGTTGCTTTAATGATTTCTTGTTGGATTTCATAAAGATATAGCTTTGAATTGATAGCAATAGAATTAGCTGATTTAAAGTGTTGTAGTTGAGTGTTTTTCTTTTGAAAAATAGCTTCAAGTTTTTTTGTATCTATCTCGTTAGATTTTAAAACCGCTAAGGTATTTTCAAACTCTTGGATCAAAGCCACGCTAATGTCGTAGTTTTGTAAATCTAACCTATTTTTAAAAATTTCATCTATTTTGGTGTCTAAAATTTCTAATTTTTGAAAAGAACCCATGATGAGAGAATTTCTTTTAGTGGTGTTATAAGTGTTGAAAATAAATAAGGTCAAAGTTAAAAGTAGTATTAAAACCACCACGGATAAAGTAATAAACTGCTTTAAAAAAGAAAAAGATTTTTTATTTGAGTGGATCATGGTATTCTCCTGTTAAAGAATTCAAAAAGGCAACTATATCATCAACCACATCTTGTTCTAAAAATTTACCTAGTTGATAATACGCCATAAATTGCACACAAGCATCAAGTGTTGGCATGGAGCCATCATGAAAATAAGGTGCGGTTTTAGCTATATTTCTAAGACTTGGTACTTTGACTACAAATTTATCATGTGGATCTTTAGTGATCTCGTAGCGTCCTTGCCAATTGGTTCCATTGTCATAAGGCACAAAAACCCCCATTTTTTGGTACATATTTCCACCTATATTTTGTCCTTGATGACAAGCGATACAACCATTTGATAAAAAGGCATTATATCCTCTTTTAGCTTGTTCGCTAATGGCATTTTTATCACCCTTTAAAAAGCGATCAAAAGGTGAGTTAGGGGTTAGTAGAGTTTTTTGGAATTCAGCTAAGGCATCAGCAATGTTATCAAAGCTTACTTCTCCATAAAGTCTTTTAAATTCTTTTTCATAGTAAGTGTTGCTTTTTACGATTTTTTCAACTTCTGCACCATCTTTTAAACCCATTTCTTTGGGATTAAGCAAAGGGTGTTTTGCTTGTTCTTGTAAATCTTTAGCATTACCTCTCCAAAATTGGGCTAAATTAAAAACGGCATTGAAATTTGTAGGCGTATGAAAAGGTTCATCTACTATTCCATTAATGCCTGTAGAGAAAGTTTTGTTATCTACCCCAAAATTTGCAACATCATGACAGCTATTGCAAGATACTTTTTTGTCTTTTGATAGACTTGTATCCATATAAAGTTTTTTTCCTAAAATAGCTTTTTCTTTATCATAAGGTATACTTTCTGGTATGGGCGTGATCATTTCAACTGCAAAAAGCGGCAATAAAGTCAATATCAATAAACTAAAAATTTTCATATATCCATTCCTTTATATAAATTTTTAATTAATAATTTTTATTAATTATAACACTACAATCTTAATTTCTTATAAGTAAATATCGCAATCAAAAGGCTCATAAGAGATAAGATCAAAGTGTAAGTAAAAATCCCGTATATAAAAGGTTCATCAGGTTTTACTGCTAAAGAATGTAATATGAAAACAAGTTGTGGTGTAAAAAAACCTGCTATTGCATAAGCAATATTATATGAAAATGTAATTTTAGTGAGATCTTTATCAGGATTAAAAATTTTACAAATCAAGATAGGCGCTAAAGCATTGATCCCGCCAAAAAAACATGCAATAAAATAACAATATATACTTAAATGTAAAATTTGTGCATAAAAAAAATAAAAATATAAAAAACACGAAAAGCTAAAACCTATAGCAAAAATAAAAGCTGTAATCAAAAAGCCAAACTTATCAACCCAAATTCCAGCTAGTAAAGTTCCACAAGACAATATCACAAGTGCGATAATTTGAATCAAAAGAGCATCTATTTTTTCTAAAATTAAAACTTCAGGTATAAAATTAGGCATAAGTAGAGTGAGTATAATAACGCAAGCTGTAAGCATCCACGATAAAAGCATGGTAGCTACAATTTTTGAAAAGTCTTTTTTGCTTTTAAAAAGATCTTTAAAAGTAAAATTTTCTTGGTGATTGTGTTGTATTTTTTGAATTATGAAGTTTTGTTTTAAAGTTTTTCCAAAATATAGAAGCAACATACTTAAAAAACCACCAACAATAAAAGGAGAACGCCAAGCATATGCATAAATTTCTTCCAAAACAAAGTATTGATGGATAGCCAAAGTAACTAAACATGCAAAAATAACACCCGCCATCATAGAAACATTGACACTGCTTACACAAAAACCATCTTTACCATCAGGTGAGTGTCTTTTTACAAAAGACCAAGCATGAGTAAATTCTTTGCTAATTGCAAGACCTTGCAGTATTCTAATAAAAAGTAAAATCACAAGAGAAAAATATCCAATGCTTTCAAAAGTAGGTATAAATGCCAGAGAGAAAGTAGAAAGCATGATTAATATAATATTTAAATTTTGTGCTTTGATGTAATAAAATTGTGTTTTAAAATAATTTTTAATGCTTTTAGCAAAAGGCTTAGCTAGATACCCCGTTGCAAAGATAGTGTAAGTACCTAAAAGCTTCCAAAAATCATCTAATTCGCTAGGAAAAAAACTTGTAGAAATATAATTAGCAAAAAAGATAAATATAATAAAATTATAAAATTCTAAAGCCCCTCCTAAAGAATATAAAGAAAGGGATTTTAAATCACTTTTTGTTAAAGTTTTTGGCATTTAAATACTTTCTTCTTGTAGTAATTTTGTAATTATAGTAAAAAATATCGGCGTTTGTAGAAAAATATTAAAAATTTAAAAGAAAAATTGTGATAAAATATTAGCTTTGTATTTTATAGAAAGGAGAAAAGCATTGGCAAAAGATGATATTATCGAAATTGATGGTAATGTAATCGAAGCTTTACCTAATGCAACTTTTAAAGTTGAATTAGACAATAAACACGTAATACTTTGTCACATTGCGGGTAAAATGCGTATGCATTATATCAGGATTATGCCTGGTGATAGAGTTAAAGTAGAGCTAACACCTTATAGTCTTGATAAGGGACGTATTACATTTAGATACAAATAAGTCTAAGTTGTTTGAAAGCAAAAGTAAGATATAATTAGCACTTTTGCAGAAATTGCAATAAAACTGTATGAAGAAGTATTTTCAAAATCACCACTTATTTTGAAAATAGTTGGTTGCTCTAAAAACCTGGTGCAGTTGTAAAAAAGTGGAATTTACAATAACAGGAGAAAAGCATGAAAGTTAGACCATCTGTTAAAAAGATGTGTGACAAGTGCAAAGTAGTTCGTCGTAAAGGCGTAGTTCGCATTATTTGCGAAAATCCAAAACACAAACAAAGACAAGGATAATTTATGGCTCGTATTGCAGGTGTGGATTTACCAAAGAAAAAAAGAATTGAATATGGTTTGACTTATATTTATGGTATAGGCTTACATACTTCAAGAAAAATCTTAGATAAAACCGGAATTTCTTATGATAAAAGAGTTCACGAGTTAAGTGAAGATGAAGCAGCAGCTATCCGTAAAGAAATTCAAGAAAACTATATGGTTGAGGGTGATCTTAGAAAACAAGTTGCTATGGATATCAAAGCATTGATGGATCTAGGAAGCTTTAGAGGCTTAAGACATAGAAAAGGCTTACCGGTTCGTGGTCAAAAAACAAAAACAAATGCCAGAACTAGAAAAGGTAAGAGAAAAACCGTTGGTGCAAAATCA
The DNA here is from genome assembly GCF_014931215.1 of Campylobacter sp. 2014D-0216. NCBI lineage: Bacteria > Pseudomonadati > Campylobacterota > Epsilonproteobacteria > Campylobacterales > Campylobacteraceae > Campylobacter > Campylobacter sp. 2014D-0216. The sequence continues at coordinate 104,417 of NZ_CP063089.1, forward strand.
TAAGGATAGAAAATGGCAAAAAGAAAAGTAGTAAAGAAAAAAGTAGTTAAAAAAAATATAGCTAAAGGTATAGTTTATATCAGTGCAACATTTAATAATACTATGGTTACTGTAACTGATGAAATGGGAAATGCTATCGCTTGGAGTAGTGCAGGTGGTTTAGGCTTTAAAGGTTCTAAAAAATCAACTCCTTATGCAGCACAACAAGCAGTTGAAGATGCTTTAAGTAAAGCAAAAGAACATGGTATCAAAGAAGTTGGTATCAAAGTACAAGGACCAGGAAGTGGTCGTGAGACAGCGGTTAAGAGTGTAGGTGCTATGGAAGGTATTAAAGTAACTTTCTTAAAAGATATTACTCCATTAGCTCACAATGGTTGTAGACCACCAAAACGTCGTCGTGTCTAAGAATAAGATATAAGATTTAGGAGAATTATAATGGCAAGATATAGAGGACCAGTAGAGAAATTAGAAAGACGACTTGGCGTAAGCTTGGCAATGAAAGGCGAAAGAAGATTAGCAGGTAAAAGTGCTTTAGATAAACGCCCTTACGCACCAGGTCAACATGGACAAAGAAAAGCAAAAATCAGCGAATACGGACTCCAACTAAGAGAAAAACAAAAAGCTAAATTTATGTATGGAGTAAGCGAAAAACAATTTAGAAGATTATTTAGCGAAGCTGCTAGAAAAGACGGTAATACCGGTGCACTTTTAATTCAGCTTTTAGAACAAAGACTAGATAATGTTGTTTATAGAATGGGCTTTGCTACAACTCGCCGTTTTGCAAGACAACTTGTAACTCATGGACACATTTTAGTAAATGGTAAAAGAGTTGATATTCCTAGTTATAGAGTAGAAGCAGGTCAAAAAATTGAAGTGATTGAAAAAAGCAAAAACAATCCTCAAATTTCAAGAGCGATCGAACTTACTGCTCAAACTGGTATAGTTGCTTGGGTTGATGTAGAAAAAGATAAAAGATTTGGAATTTTTACAAGAAAACCTGAAAGAGAAGAGGTTATCATTCCAGTTGAGGAAAGATATATCGTTGAGTTGTACTCTAAATAATAAAGGTTTTTGATATGAGACATATTACAACTTCTGCTTATACACCAACAGAGTTTAGTATTGAAAATATCAGTGATACAGTAGCAAAAGTAAGTGCATGGCCTTTTGAAATCGGCTATGCTATTACTTTGGCGCATCCTTTGCGTCGTTTGCTTTATTCAAGCACAGTAGGTTTTGCTCCAACAGGAGTTAAAATCAAAGGCGTAGCGCATGAATTTGATAGCATGCGTGGTATGCTTGAAGATGTAGCATTGTTTATTATCAATCTAAAAAAATTGAGATTTAAACTAAAAACAGAATCTGAAAAAGAAATCATAACTTTTAGTTTTAAAGGACCAAAAGAAATTTGTGGAAAAGACTTAAACAATGAAGTTGTTGAAGTTGTGAATGCAGATAGCTACCTTGCTACTATCAATGAAGATGCGGATTTAGAATTCACTTTAATCATTGAAAAAGGTATAGGTTATGTGCCTTCTGAAGAAATTCAAAATTTCTTAGATCCTGAATTTATAGCACTTGATGCGTTCTTTACTCCGGTAAAACATGCAGTTTATGATATAGAAAAAGTGCTTTTTGAAGACAACCCAGATTATGAAAAAGTTGTTTTTACAATCACAACTGATGGTCAAATTTCACCAAGTGATGCTTTTAAAAATGCTTTAGAGGCAATGTATAAACAATTATCAGTGTTTGATAAAATTACTAATGCGCAAAGTGTTGTAAGAAGTCAAGCACCAAGTAATGAAGTAGAGCATGTGAAATTACTTCAAAATATAACTGAGTTAAACTTAAGCGCAAGAAGCTTTAACTGCCTAGAAAAAGCAAATGTAGTTTACATCGGTGAACTTGCTTTGATGAGTGTAAGTGAACTTGCAGATTTGAAAAATCTAGGTAAAAAATCTCTAGATGAGATCAAAAGCGTAATGGAATCTATAGGCTTCCCTATAGGAAATTCAAAACTCAGTGATAGTGCAAAAGAAACGCTAAAGAAAAAAATTACAGAATTAAAAGCACAAAATGAAGGATAATCAATGAGACATAGACATGGATATAGAAAGTTAGGTCGCACTTCTACTCACCGTGCAGCCTTATTAAAAAACCTTACCATTGCTATTATTAAAGCAGGTAAAATAGAAACAACATTACCTAAAGCAAAAGAATTAAGAGGTTATGTTGAAAGATTAATCACTCGTGCAAGAAAAGGTGACTTTAATGCCCATAGAGCAGTGTTTGCTAGCTTACAAGATAAAGAAGCTACCAATAAACTTGTAACAGAAATCGCACCTAAATTTGCAGATAGAAACGGTGGTTACACAAGAATTATCAAAACAAGAATTCGCCGTGGCGATGCTGCAGAGATGGCTTTCATCGAATTTGTAGCTTAATTTTTTAGCCTTTTTTTAAAGGCTAAAAACTTCTTTTTCTACTCAAATCATATTTTTTGTATTTTTATCCATTTTTTGCTACTATTAATCTTTTAACTACAAAAAAGGAAAGAAATGCAAGAAAATTCGAGATTACGCATTGCTATACAAAAATCAGGTCGCTTAAGTAAAGATTCCATTGCTTTGCTTGAATCTATAGGCGTAAAACTTCGTATACATGATCAAAGTTTAATAGCTTTTTCCACTAATTTACCCATTGACTTGCTTCGAGTAAGAGATGATGATATACCAGGATTAATTTTTGATGGTGTGGTAGATCTTGGGATAGTTGGAGAAAATGTTTTAGAAGAAAATGAACTAGAAAGAAAATCAAAAAACGAAAACGCAGAATTTATCATGCTTAAAAAACTTGATTTTGGAGGGTGTCGTTTGTCTTTGGCACTTCCTGAAAAGAGTGAGTATAAAGGTATTGAAAGTTTTAGAAATTTACGCATAGCCACTTCTTATCCACAGCTTTTAAAACGCTTTATGGAAGAAAACAATATCGCATATAAAACATGTATGCTAACAGGTTCGGTAGAAGTAGCACCTAGTGCAAATTTGGCCGATGGAATTTGTGATTTGGTTTCAAGTGGAGCTACTTTAAAAGCTAATGGACTTAAAGAAGTGATGGTGATTTATAAATCCAAAGCATGCATTATCCAAAGAAAAGAAAGCCTAGCTTCACACAAACAAGAACTAATCGATAAATTACTCATTAGAATTAGCGGTGTTATGCAAGCAAGGGAGTCAAAATACATTATGCTGCATGCGCCTATTGAAAAGCTTGAAAAAATCACAGCTTTATTACCAGGTGTTGAAAAGCCTACGATTTTACCTTTGGAAAATGATAAAGCCAAAGTTGCACTACATATGGTTAGTCAGGAAAATTTATTTTGGGAAACTATGGAAGCTTTGAAAAAAGAAGGTGCAAGTGCTATTTTGGTTTTACCTATTGAAAAAATGCTCTCTTAAAGGATAAAAATGCAAATACTTGATTTTGAAAAACTTAGCAAAAGTGAACAAGAAATAGCGTTAAGTCGCCCTGCTATCAATGCAAACTCACAAGTAAAAGTTATAGTAGAAGAAATCATCGAAGATGTTAAAGCAAACAAAGATGAGGCTTTAAAGCAAATGGCGATAAAATTTGACAAAGTTGAGTTAAACTCTATCAAGCTAAGCGATGAAGAGCTTAGTGATTTAGCAGAACAAATTGATGATGAGTTAAAGCATGCTATTAAAATAGCTTATGAAAATATCTACAAATTTCACAAAGCACAAGAGAGTCAAACTATAACGGTGCAAACCTTTGAAGGTGTAACATGCAAGGTGCTAACAAGAGCTATTGAAAAAGTGGGGCTTTATATTCCAGGAGGTTTGGCACCACTTTTTTCAACTGCACTTATGCTAGCTATCCCTGCTAAGATCGCACAATGCAAATTTATCGCTTTAGCTTCTCCTGCACCTTTGCACCCCGCTATTGCTTTTGTAGCAAGACTTTGTGAGGTAGATGCGGTATATCAAATTGGTGGTGCAGGAGCCATAGCAGCATTTGCCTACGGAACGCAAAGTGTGAAAAAAGTCGATAAAATTTTTGGACCAGGAAATGCCTTTGTCACTGAAGCTAAAAAACAAGTAAACAACCATGGAGTTGCCATTGATATGCAAGCAGGGCCTTCAGAAGTGTTAGTTTTAGCAGATGAGTTTGCTAATGCTCAATTTATAGCATCAGATTTGCTTTCACAGGCTGAACACGGAGCAGATTCTCAAGCGATTTTAGTTTGTACTAGTGAAAAATTAGCTAAAGAAGTGGATAAAGAAGTTGCTTTGCAACTAGAAAAACTCTCGCGCAAAGAAATCGCTTTAAAGTCTTTAGCACATTCTAAAATCATTCTTGCTAAAGATATAAAACACGCTATAAGTATTTCAAATGACTATGCACCAGAGCATTTGATCATTCATACGCAAAATCCATCTAGTTTGATCGAAAAGATCACGCACGCAGGTTCGGTATTTTTAGGTGAGTATTCTCCAGAATCTATGGGAGATTATGCAAGTGGGACAAATCATGTTTTACCAACTTATGGTTTTGCAAGATCGTATTCTTCTTTAGGGCTTGCGGATTTTATGAAAAGAATGACTGTGCAAGAACTAAGTAAAGAAGGCTTTAAAAAGCTTGGACCTGTAGTGGAGGTTTTGGCAGCAGCTGAAGGACTTGATGGGCACAAAAATGCTGTAAGTATAAGATTAGAAAGCTTAAAATGAGTGCGAAAATATTATTTATCGATAGAGATGGCACGCTTATAGATGAGCCAAAGGAAGATTTTCAGGTTGATTCTTTAGAAAAGCTTGAATTTAAAAAAGGTGCGATCAATGCATTATTAAAATTAAAAAATTTTGGCTTCAAATTTGTCATGGTGAGTAATCAAGATGGCCTAGGTACAAATTCTTTTCCTAGAGAAAATTTTGACAAACCTCATGAAAAAATGCTAAGTGTTTTTCGAAGTTGCGGGATAGAATTTGAGGATATTTTTATTTGCCCGCATTTTGAACACGAAAATTGCACTTGTAGAAAACCAAAAACTGCTATGCTTGAAAACTATATAAAAAACAATCTCTATGATCAAAACAAAAGCTTTGTCATAGGCGATAGAGATAGCGATATGATCCTAGCACAAAACCTTAAAATTCAAGGTTTAAAATACAACGATGACACATTTAGTTGGGAGCAAATTGCAGATTTTATTTTGCAAAATTATCGTAATGCTTTTGTCAAACGCAATACCAAAGAAACTCAAATTCAAGTCAAAATAGCTTTTAATGAAAAAGCAAAAGCTGATATTCAAACTAATATCGCTTTTTTTGATCACATGTTAGAGCAAATCGCCACTCATGCAAATATATCTTTAGAGATCAAATGTCAAGGAGATTTAGAAGTCGATGAACATCATAGTGTTGAAGATGTAGCACTTGCTTTGGGCGAAGCCATTAAAATAGCACTAGATCAAAAAATAGGTATTGCAAGATATGGTTTTGTTTTGCCTATGGATGAGTGTTTGGCAAGTTGTGCGATTGATTTTTGCAATAGACCGCATTTAGTTTATAAGGCTAAATTTAAAAAAGAAAAGCTTGGAAAACTAAGCACAGAAATGATAGAGCATTTTTTCTACTCGCTAAGCTATGCTATGGGTGCAAGTTTGCATTTAAAGGTTAAAGGTAAAAACGACCACCATAAAGCCGAAGGGCTTTTTAAAGCTTTTGCTAGAGCTTTAAAAATGGCCATTAAAATAGAAAATGACAATCTAGCAAGCTCAAAAGGAGTGATATGAAACTAGCTATTATAGATACAGGTTGTGCGAATTTGGCTTCACTTGCTTTTGCACTTGAACGTGTAGGGCAAAAATGCATTATCAGTAATGATGTAAAAGAACTCTCATGTGTAGATAAACTTTTGCTTCCCGGAGTTGGGACAGCAGCTAAAGCTATCAGTAATCTTAAAGCGCTTAATTTAGAAAATTTTATCCAAACCACTACTAAACCGCTTTTGGGAATTTGTCTTGGTATGCAAATTTTAGGTGAGTTTTCAGAAGAGTTACACCAAAAAACACTTGGCATTATGCCTTTTAAAACACAAAAATTTCAAGAAAAAGCTGATTTTACTTTCCCGCACATGGGGTGGAACCAAGTTTTTAGCTCACATGAACTTTTTCAAGGTTTAGATGGGGCTTATTTTTATTTCGTGCATAGTTATTGTGTGGGTTTAAACGAATACACCATCGCAGAGTGCGAATACTCTACTAAATTTAGTGCAAGTTTAAACAAAGACAATTTTTATGGTGTGCAGTTTCACCCTGAAAGAAGTGGCGAAGCGGGTGAGGTATTGTTAAAAAATTTCATAAATATGTAGGTAAAAATGCAAACTCAAATCATTCCAGCATTGGATTTAATAGATGGCAAAGTAGTAAGGCTTTATAAAGGTGATTATGCTAAAAAACAAGAATACAGCTTTGATCCTTTAACTAAATTTCAAGAGTATGAAGCTCAAGGTATTGAGTGGCTTCATTTAGTAGACTTAAGTGGTGCAAAAGATCCTAGTCAAAGACAGCTTAAGCTTATAGAAAATTTAGCTTCAAAAATCAAAGTAAATCTTCAAGTAGGTGGGGGAATTCGCACCAAAGAAGAGATAAAAGCTTTGTTTGAAAGTGGTGTTAAGCGTGTAGTTATAGGATCTTTAGCGGTTAAAAATAAAGCCTTCACACAAGAGCTTTTAGATGAATTTGGCGTAGAAAATGTAGTCTTAGCGCTTGATAGTGTTTGCGTTGAAGATGAGTTTTTTGTCGCTATAGATGCATGGAGTAAAACAAGCGATGAAAAATTATTTGAACTTTTAAATTTTTATAAAAATATCAAGCATATTTTATGCACAGATATTTCTAAAGATGGCACAATGAGTGGGGCAAACATCGCTTTATATAAGGCTTTATATGAGAAATTTCCACACTTGCAAACTCAAGCAAGCGGAGGTGTGGCAAGTTTAGAGGATTTTAAAAAGTTAAATGGCATAGTAAGTGGTATCATTGTAGGCAAAGCCTTACTTGATAAAGAATTTGGCATAAAGGAGGCTAAAGAATGCTTACAAAACGCATAATCGCATGTTTAGATGTAAAAGATGGCAGAGTAGTAAAAGGCGTGCAGTTTAAAAACCACGAAGACATGGGCGATGTGATAGAACTTGCTCGGTTTTATTCGCAAAATGGCATTGATGAACTAGTGTTTTATGATATCTCTGCTTCAACTAAAAATGAACGCATTAGCAGAGCTTGGGTAAGCAAAATAGCACAAAATATCTCCATACCATTTTGTGTGGCAGGGGGTATAAAAAGCGAAGATGATGCAAAAGAGTTGCTAGCTAATGGTGCAGATAAAATTTCTATCAATTCTCCTGCTTTAAATGACCCTGATTTGATTTCACGCCTTGCAAAAAGTTTTGGAGTGCAATGCGTGGTTGTGGGTGTAGATACCTTTAAAGATGAAAATGGCGAACTTTTGGTATATCAATACACCGGAGATGAGAGTAAATCTCGCCACAGTGGTAAAAAGACACTAGAGTGGATCAAACAAGCATGCGAACTAGGTGCAGGAGAGATCGTGTTAAACATGATGAATCAAGATGGCATGAGAAAGGGTTATGATCTAGATCAGCTTGCTAGAGTAAGGGAAATTTGTCCTGTGCCTTTGGTAGCAAGTGGTGGCGCAGGAGCTAAGGAGCATTTTTTAGATGCTTTTAAGCTTGGGGTTGATGGAGCTTTAGCGGCTTCAGTGTTTCATAAAAAGCTGATAGATATTAAAGAATTAAAATTATTTTTGAAAGATCAAGGCATACAAATTCGCATATAAAAAGGAAAAGCTATGAAGATAGATCAAGAAGAATTTATAAAAAGCGTTAATTGGCAAAAGGTTGATGGGCTTGTTCCGGTGATCATTCAAGATTACCACTCGTGTGAAGTTTTAATGCAAGGTTATATGAATGAAGAAGCTTTAAAAGAAAGCTTTAAACATCAAAAAGTTGTCTTTTACTCACGCACCAAGGCGCGCTTATGGATGAAGGGTAAAGAGAGTGGGAATTTTTTGCACATTGTTGATATGGGGCTTGACTGTGATAAAGACTGTGTTTTGATCCTAGCTAAACCTTATGGGCCTACTTGTCATAGTGGCGAAATTTCTTGTTTTGAGCAAATTTCCAAAAGAGCTGATTTTGTATTTTTATCGCGTCTTGAAAGACTTATCAATTCGCGTAAAAACCTTGCTCCAAACTCTTCTTATACAGCTGAACTTTTTGCAAAAGGCACCAAACGTATCGCACAAAAAGTAGGCGAAGAAGGCGTTGAAACTGCTTTAGCTGCTACTGTTAAAGACAAAGATGAATTAATCTGCGAAGCAGCAGACTTGCTTTATCATTTAGATGTTTTATTGGCTGATGCAAATTTGAGTTTAAATGATGTGATTGCTAAATTAAAAGAAAGAAATTCAAAATAAATAGTATGAATATCAATAAAGAGATATTTATTCATCATCTTTTAAAAGATATCCAAAGTGATTTGAAAGGATATAATAAAATTCTAAAGTTTGGAAAAATATTTTCCGAATATAATTTTTCAGATAATATTATTATCCAAATTGAAGATTCTTTTGATGTAAGTTTGTGTGCTTTATTGGGTGTTTATATAGAAAAATATTTAAAAACTTATAATATTACTATCAAATCAAGTAATTCAAAATTACATAATATTGGATTTTTAGAAAATTTCAATTATGAAAGAAATTTCACAAAACATTCTAAACTTAAACAATACTTCCATATAAAAACAAAAGAAGAATCTAAAAGTGAAGTATTTAAGGAGTATGTTAATTCAGTAATATTAGATCATAAAGAATTTCCAAAAATAAGTAAATTGGTAAAAAAAGAAATTGCAAAATCAATTTTTGAAATCTTTGATAACGCAAATATACACAGCGAAAGTGATAAAATTTATATTTGTAGTTTTTTAGATGAGAAAGAACATGAGTTGTATTTTTCTATTGTTGATTCTGGAATAGGATTTGCTAAAAAATTAAATAATTATTTTGGACAAAAATTTTCTTCCGAAAGTGCTATTAAATGGGCTATAAAAGAAGGACATACAACCAAAGAACAAACAGGAGGTCTTGGGTTTAAGCTTATAATAGAATTTATAAAATTAAATCAAGGAAGATTGCAAATTTTAAGTGGAGATTGTTTATATGAAATGAGTGACAATAAAGAAAAATATAATACTTTAGATTATGAATTTTGTGGTAGTATGGTTAATATGATATTTAAAACAAATGATACTAACTCATATCAGTTAAAAATAGAAGATGATGATTTATTTTAAGGAAAAAATATGCAAACTAAAACAATAAATATAAATCAACTTACAAATAGCCAATGTATTTTATCTGAAGATGGACAAAAAGTTTTTACAGAGATAAAAAAAATATTAGAAGCTAAAGATAAAGTAGTGTTATCATTTAAAGATATAAATATCTTGACAACAGCTTTTTTAAATTCTGCTATAGGAAATTTATATAATGATTTTAGTGAAGAATATATAAAAGAAAAATTGAGTGTTGAAAACATGAAAGATGAAGATAAAGCAATGTTAAAAAGAGTAACAGCTAATGCTAAAAGTTATTATAAAAATCCTGATAAAATCAGACAATCTATAAAAGAAATTTTAGAAGAAGATTGATGTCAGTTGTCTATTATTTAAAAGATATCACTACATTTAACAATAAAAAAATATTTTTTGATACCAATATTTTGATTTATCTTTTTTATGCAAGTGACAAAAAATTACAAGAAGAATGTGCTAGTTTATACAATGAGCTTTTAAAAACAAAAGCCCTGTGTTATACTAGTTTTTTAAATATTTCTGAATTTTATAATCGTTGCATGAAAATTGAATTTGAAAAGGCAAAAGAAATAAATAAGCAACTTAAATATAAAAATTTTAGAAATAGTCCAGAAGGTTTGGAGATAGAAAAAGATATTACCAATATTGTTAAATCATTATTAGATAAATTTTTTCTTGTTATGGTAGATTTTGATAAAGATTTTATTATAAAAGTTTTAGACAATGAAACTATTGATTTATGTGATAAAGCTTTAGTAGAAATTTGCAAAAAAGAAAATATGATTTTATTTACCAACGACAAAGACTTTAAAAATAAAGATCTTAATATTCTTGCTTTAGAAAACTTTTAATAAAAGTTAAGCGTGATTTCTCACGCTTAATTAAGCAATATTTTTGAAAAGATTCACTGACTATATCGAGTGATTTTTAAAAAACTTTATATTTTAATGCATAGTTTTGGCATTTTATATCCAATACATCTGTTTTAATTCGGACTAAAATCATTTTTTATCATTTTCTAACATTATTTTCTAGTATAAATCTTCAAATTTGTAACATTTTGCTGTATTTTTGGAACAGTTCTTGCTTTACATTAGCTAAGCAATAGAAGATTGTGAGATATTCACAAAGCAATATTTTTTAAAGGATTTAATTATGATGAGATCTCTTTGGGCTGGGGTTTCAGGACTCCAAGCACACCAATACGCAATGGATGTAGAAGGTAACAACATAGCAAATGTTAATACATTTGGTTTTAAGTATTCTCGTGCGGATTTCTCAACGCTTATGAGCCAAACTTCTAAGATAGCTACAGCTCCAGATGGCAATTTAGGTGGTAAAAACCCTATGCAAGTTGGACTTGGTGCAGGCGTAAATTCTACGACTAGAATTCACTCTCAAGGTAATATCCAAACCACAGATAAAAACACCGATATGGCTATTAATGGAGATGGATTTTTCATCGTATCAAATGATGGTGGCACCACTCAGTATTATACCCGTGCAGGGGATTTTAAAACAGACGCGGTAGGAAATTTCGTAGATAATAACGGCTATACTGTTCAAGGCTGGAACTACAACCAAGAAACAGGTCAAATTGACTCTTCAACTTCAGTAGGTGATATCGTAATCCCACCTGGCATGAGTATGCCTGCTAGACCAAGTTCTTCTGTAAAACTTACAGCAAATTTAGATAGTGGTAATACTTTAGGTATGAATGCTTCTGCTAAGCGTCCTATCTATGCTCTTGATTCTGTTCATGGTATGAGAACTGATACAGGAACAGCAATAGATGAAAATGATACAGGCCATACTGAGTTTTACACTACTTCAAAAAGTGGAGCCCAAGTAACTGAAAAAGGTGTAGATATGGGCGTAGTGTTTAATGCTCAGGGTGAGGGCTTAAACTTAAGAAGTGGTCAAGGTATATGGATAAGTTATGCTGACGCGAAGCACACATCAAATGTTACTATAAAACCGGATTTACCACAAGATCCTTCAAAATGGCAAGCAAATACTGATTATACATTTTGGGGCTTTAAGCAACCAGATGGAACAATGGTAAATGCTGTTTTAGATATTAATATCAATGGTGTAAATATAAAAGCTGAAGGTGTGGGGCAAGAAACTTTTATCAACGCTATCAATGCTAAGACAGCAGAAACTGGTGTAGTAGCTTCTATAGTAGATGGTAAAATAACTTTTACAAACGATAATAGCACAGGAACTACGGCAAAATCTAAAAATTTAGATATTACTATAAATAATGCAACTACAGCAGGTGGACAAGTTAGAATACAAAATGCCCCTGGAAATAATCAGGTTACAGCTGATAATATACAGGTTCAAGGACAACCTAGGAGTGCTTGGTTAGGTGTTGACAATGGTGCAGCGAAAACTACTGTCCAAGTAGTTACAGCTCATGAATATATTTATAGTCCAAATAATGTAGATATAGGACCAAATCCTAATCCAAACGCGAATAATCAAACAGATGCGCATATGCCTAGCATAAATGGACAAAGAACTTTTCATACAACCGAAGATTTAAGAGAGCTTATGCAAAGAGATGCAAGATGGGGTGTGGATTATGATGGAGATGGAAAATTAGAAAATTGGAACAATGGTGGTGGCGCAGGAGAAGATGCAAATGCCGGTGTAGAAGTAGTAGTTGAAAGTGATGGTAGATTTAAAATTACAAATCCTAAATTAGATGAAAATTCCAAAGACATGACTTTTAAAGTTACAGGTTATTCTAATGAGGCTAATAAAATCGCCACAAATGATAAATTCACAGCGATGTTTAGTGCCTTAGATGGAAATTTCAATGCAGGTAATAATGAAAAATATTCTCAAGACATGTATCTTTCAGCTCATACTGCTAGTATAGAAATTTTTGACTCATTAGGAACTAGACATGAGCTAACTGTGCAATTTACTAAGCAAAGTAAAACAGCAGATGGTGGAGCTGAATGGTCTATTATCATCTCAGTACCTGAGCCTGCAGAGATAAATTTTAGTGGCGATGGTGCTCCAGGAAACATAGTAGTAGGAAATTTAAGATTTGGTAATGATGGCTCTTTACAAAGCTATACGCCAAATGTATTAAACTTCACTGGAAATAATGGCTCAAAACCTGATCAAGTTATAAAACTTGATTTTGGTACAACAGGTGGTTTTGATGGTTTAACAAGCTATGATAAAGACTCAGCTACCACTAAACAAGAAACTGATGGTTACACAGGGGGTAACTTAAAGCCAGATGCATTAAGAACTGATGAGAATGGTTATATCTATGGAGAATTTACAAATGGTAAAACTCTAGCTCTAGCTAAGGTTGCTCTAGCTACTTTCCCAAATAACATGGGTCTTGAAGAAATGGGTAATAACCTTTTTAAAGCAACAGCAAACTCAGGTAGTCCTACTATAGGTCATGCTGGTGAAGGTGGTAGAGGGGGCTTAAAAGGCTCAGCTATAGAAATGTCAAATGTGGATTTAAGTCGTGCATTAACTGAGCTTATCGTAATCCAAAGAGGTTATCAAGCAAACTCAAAAACGATTACCACAAGTGATCAGCTTTTAAATACTTTGCTTCAATTAAAACAATAATTTTAACCCAAGGTTTTAAAAACCTTGGGATCAAGCTTTACAAGGTTATCGAGGTAGCCTTGTAATACTTGATAGCCTTGAAGCCTTCAATCTATTGCTAACTCACTTCTTTTTTGCCTTAAGGAGTGAGTAGCATGATTTGCATATCGACAAGTTAAAATAAAAATTTACAAACACAATATTCTACTAATGATTTTATCATCATAAATTTTAATCTTTAATGCATTAAGGTTTTCAAAAAGCCAAAGCAAGATTAAAAGTTTGGTTATGTGATGAATGTTTAAGATTATAATATTACTAGATATAAAGTTTTTTGAAAAAGGTTCGATATAGTCAGTGAATCTTTTCAAAAATATTGCTTAATTAAGTGCGAGACATCGCACTTAACTTCTTTTTGATTTTATTTAACTTTCTTTTATTGGTTAATCTTAAATACGAAACTAAAGATAAAAATGTGCAAGTTCCTAAAATAACTGATAAAAATATAGGTGTATTTGCATTTAAAAGACTGACAAAAAATGCCATCACTCCTGCCATGGCAAATTGTGTTGCGCCTAAGAGTGCAGAGGCACTTCCTGCGTGTTGTTTAGATCTTGCCATGGCTAGGGTAGTGGTGTTGGGTAAAATAAAACCCAAGCTTGCTATGATCAAACATAAAGGAATTTCAAAAGCCCAAAAACCTAGATCAAAAGTCGCTCCTAAAATCAGCACAAAGGTAAAAAACGTGATCATCGTAAAAGCTTTAGGTAAAACATAATAAGGAGAAAATCGACGCACAATTCTTGCGTTGATATTAGCACAGATGACAAAGCTTAACGCATGAGCACCAAATAAAGCAGCATATTGTTGTTCGCTAAGTCCAAAAACACGAGTAAAAACAAAAGATGACCCTGTCAAATACGCAAAAAATCCCGCAAAGATTAAATTACCGCAAAGTAAATACACCACAAAACGGCGATCTTTTAAGACTTTTTTGTAGCTTTTTATCACTGCTTTATGGTTGAATGTTTTACCTTGGGTGTTGTGGTTGCTTTCTTTTAAAACAAAAATAACAAGCAAAAATAAAATAAAACCTAAGACAAATAGTGTCAAAAATATACTACGCCAAGAAAAAAACTCTAGCAAAATTCCACCAAAGGTAGGAGAAAGCATAGGAGCTAGTGAGGTAAAAACCATCATCAAAGCATAAACCCCAGCGGCTTCTTTAAGATCAAAAACATCATTTACGATAGCTCTTGCTACAACTACACCCACACAACCTCCTAAGGCTTCAAAAAAACGCAAAGCTATAAAAGCGTGGATTGAGTCCACTAAAACACAGGCGATACTAGAAGAAATAAAAATAAAAAGTCCTATATATAAAGGTTTTTTTCTTCCATACACATCACTTAAAGGCCCATAAAAAAGTTGCCCTAAAGAAAAGGCGATAAAAAAACTTGCAAGAGAAAGTTGGGTAAAAAAAGAATTAGTATGAAAACTTTGCTCTACTTGGTTTAAAGCGGGTAGATACATATCAGTAGAAAGTGGTGCTATGGCAGATAAAAATCCTAAGATAAAAATGAGTTTAAGTTTTTCAAAACCTTTGATTTGTGTGTGTTTTTGCATAAGAAGTCCTAAAATATTTTTACCATTGTATAGCAAAAAGTCTAAAATAAACAATAATTTACATTTTTTAAAGGCAAATAAGATAAAATTAAAATAAAAATAATCAAGGAAAAGTTATGAATATGCCTTTTAGTGATGAGGAGTTGATCGAGCCTGTCAAAGCAAGTTTAGCTAAAACTATGCATATTTTAGAAAATGATGGTGGCGGGCTTGATTTTTTAGGGGTTAAAAATGGTGTAGTATATGTTAAATTAACCGGTGCATGTCATGGCTGTCCAGCTAGCGGAACGACTTTAAAATACGGTTTGGAAAAACAGCTTAAAATCGACATACACCCAGATATTACCATAGTAAATTTAGCAGGTGGAGAAAGCGAATTTGCAAAATTATAAAAAAATAGCCATAGAATGTTTTTATAATAAAGACTTTAAAAATGCCAAGATGTATTTTTCTCTTGCGTATGAAAAACGCAAAAACAAAAGACTTTTAACCTTTATCAATATTTGCGATTTGGCCTTAAAAAGCCCTGAAGAGGCGTTTGTGTTTTTTGAATTTTTTATGCAAAATTACAAAAACACTAAGGTTGATAAGGATATTGAAAAACTTATTAATCTTAGTCAAAGCGTACAATTTGAAGAAGATAGCGAGGATTTTGAAGGTTTGAGTTATCAAGACTTTTTGCTGAGTGAAGCAAAAGTTGGGTTTAAACAGGCATTAGAAAATGTTATAATATCTAATAAGCTTATTATCAACGACAAAGAAGATTTTGTGGATTTTTTAGAAAAGCTTTTAGAACATGGCTATAAAGATATGCTTGTTGCCTATATGGAAGATGTTTCGGCGCATTTTTATTCAAATTATAGGTTTATTAAACTGAGTGAGAAAATCAAGGAATTAAACTATGGTAGTAAAGATTGATAACACTTTCATTTGTGATAATTCTAACGAATGTGAAAAAGGGTGTTATTTTTTAAAAACTGCACAAAATGAAAAATTTCTTCAGCAAGCCTTAGAAAAAGAAGCAAAGGTCATTAGTGTTGATGAGGCTAAAAAGCTTTTAAATATCGATGAAAATATCCAAATCATAGGCATTACAGGAACCAATGGTAAAACAACCACTGCGGGTGCGATTTATTCTATTTTGCTTGATTTGGGTTATAAATGTGCTTTGATGGGAACTAGGGGAAGTTACATCAATGATAAAAAAGTAAGCCCCAAAGGCTTAACCACTGCTCCTATTTTGCAAACTTTGGAGCTTTTGTCTTTAGCTAGTAAAGAAAAGTGTGATTTTTTAGTCATGGAAGTAAGTTCGCATGCTTTGGTGCAAAAGCGTATCGAGGGACTTGAGTTTAAGGCTAAAATTTTTACCAATATCACGCAAGATCATTTGGATTTTCATCAAAATTTTGAAAATTACCAGGCTGCAAAGGAAAGTTTTTTCACTGATGAAAGCATGAAATTTATCAACAAAGATGCAAAAGCTATTTGTTTTAATGTTAAAGGTGCTTTTACTTATGGGGTGGAAAATCCAAGTTATTATCACATCAAAGCTTATGCTTTAAAAAATGGCATAGAAGCTGTGGTAAATTTTGGCAAAGACACTTTTATGATCGATTCTTCTTTAGTGGGGCTTTTTAATCTTTACAATCTTTTAGCTGCGAGTGCTTGTGTAAATGAACTTGTAAAGCCAAATTTAAAAGAACTAGAAAAAGCCATTAGTAATTTTGGTGGCATTGAAGGCAGAATGCAAGTGGTTGCCAAAGATGTGATCGTGGATTTTGCGCATACACCAGATGGTATAGAAAAGGTTTTAGATGCTTTAAAATACCGTGATTTGATTGTAGTGTTTGGAGCGGGTGGAAATAGAGATAAAACCAAGCGTCCTTTAATGGCAAAAATCGCAAAACATTATGCTAAAAAACTTATCATCACAAGTGATAATCCTCGCTTTGAAGAACCTATGGATATCATTAGTGATATTTTAAGTGGTGTAGAACAAGATGAAAGCATTTTAGTAGAATGTGATAGAAAAGAAGCGATTAAAAAAGCTTTAGAGTTTAAAACTAAAGATGAATTTGTCGTGATTTTGGGTAAGGGAGATGAAACCTACCAAGAGATCAAAGGCGTGCAATACCCTTTTAATGATAAAGAAGTGGTATTAGAGATATTAAACGAAGGAAAATAAATGTTTGAAAATATGGATTTTTCTAAAATGGGCGAGCTTTTAACTAAGGCTCAAGAAAAGGCAAATGAATTAGAGCAAGAAGCTTTAAAAAAAGAATTTAGCGCAAAAAGTGGCGGTGGCTTAGTCAAAGTTAGCGCAAATGGAAAAGGGGAAATTATCGATGTGAATATTGATGATTCTTTGCTTGAAGATAAAGAGTCAATGCAAATTTTATTGATTGCTGCGATGAATGATGTGCTAAAAATGGTAGAACAAAATAAAAAATCAATGGCTAGTAATTTATTTAGTGGGATGGGAATGCTATGAGAATTTTACTTTGTATTTTAGGTATGGCTTGTGTGCTTTTTGCTGTGCCAAGACCGACTTTTAATGATTTTTTAGGGTGTTATGAGAAAAACAAAGCAAGTATGTTAAACTATGAGGGTTTGCCTGCTTTTGCTTTAAATGAAAACACTCTAGCAGTGGTAAAAACACAAAATGCAAAATTAAATAGCTATACAAAATACGATCCGTTTTTAAATTTGTATTTAGTTAAAACTGATTTTAGTTTAATCCCTGCTCCTATGGGAAATGAAGAAGAATTAACACGCAATAGCTGGGTGGGAATTTTAGATCATAATAAAAGCTATATAGGGCATTTGAAGTATTTTGGGCAAAATTTAACAGAACGTGATCAGCTTGATTTTACTTCAAAGATCGGAGAATTAAATTCGCCTTGTTGTAAAATGCTAGGTATCACTTTAGATAATGGCAAGCTTATAGGAAATCGCTACTTAAAGCATTTTGCAAAATACCCTGATGTATACTGGGGCGATATCGGTGTAGATTTTGATATGCGCGATGGTAAAATTTATGTTAAAAATGTACGCAAAAACGGACAATTTTTACTCAATGATGAGCTAGTGAGTGTAGATGGTCAAGTTTATGATGATCTAAGAAAGTTGAATGAGAAAATTTTATTTGCTGATCGCGGCGCAACTTTGTACTTTAATATGCTAAGAGATAACAAAGATGTAAACATTTCTACCGTAGTTTTTGACAAAGACTTAGGAGTGTTTGCTAAACCAAAAAAAGTTGCACCGGTTAAACCAACATCATTTTATAGTAATCTAGGCTTGCGTGTTGACACAAAAATGAATGTGATAGAAGTCATTCCAAATTCTAAAGCACAAATGGCAGGATTTATGAAAGGCGATAAGATCTTAAGAGTAAACAACCAAAAAATAAACAACTTTAATGATTTTCAAGCAATCTTAGCTCAGGCTAATGCTTTTGATGTTTTGGTTTCAAGACAAGCGACAAATATCCCTTCAGCGATAAATAATGATTTTGAACATTTTAATAAAGGATATTTTGACTTTTTTATAAGGCTAAATAAGTGATTTTACAAAAATTCAAACAGCACTTAGAGCAAAATTTTCCTAAAAGTCAAAGTTTTCATCCATTTTTTAATGAAGCATTAAAATGGATGTTAGAAGCCGGCGGAAAGCATTTTAGAGCCCAATTACTTTTAGGGATAGTCAATGCTAAAAATCCTGCTTTGTTTGAAAAGGCTTTAAATGCAGCTTTGGCTTTAGAGTTTATCCATACTTATTCTTTAATACACGATGATTTACCTGCTATGGATAATGCTTCTTTGCGTAGAGGAAAACAAACTTTACACAAAAAATATGATGAAACCACTGCTATTTTGGTGGGCGATGCTTTGAATACTGAAGCTTTTTTACTGCTTTCAAGGCTTGATTTAAAAGAAAGTGTAAAATTAAAACTCATAGAAACTTTAGCTTTTAATGCAGGGCTTGGTGGTATGATCATCGGTCAGGCGATTGATTGTTATTTTGAAGATCAGCCACTAAATTTAGAGCAAGTAGAGTTCTTGCATATCCATAAAACTGCAAGATTAATCGCAGCAAGTTTAAAAATGGGCTGTGAAATTTGTGAGTTAGATGAAAAAGAATGCGAACAAATTTATGAAATAGGGCTTTTAATAGGCTTAGTTTTTCAAATCAAAGATGATATCATTGATGCGACTTTAGACACACAAGAAGCGGGTAAGCCAACTCACAATGATTTACATAAAAATTCTTTTGTGAAACTTTTGGGTTTAGAAGGTGCGAAAAAGGCAAAAAATGATAAAATCGCTTTATGTGAAGAAAAAATGAAAAATTTAGATTCTAAGCTTGCTGATGAGCTTCAAATTTTGATTGATAAATATTTAAAGGGTTAAAAATGTTACAAAAACAAGCTAATACGATAAGATTTTTATGTGCAGATATGGTGCAAAAAGCAAATTCAGGTCACCCAGGTGCACCTATGGGCTTGGCAGATATCATAAGTGTTTTAAGCACCCATTTGGTACATAATCCAAAAGATCCAACTTGGTTAAACCGTGATAGATTAGTTTTTTCAGGTGGTCATGCAAGTGCGTTGCTTTATAGTTTTTTACATTTGAGTGGTTATGATATAAGTTTAGAGGATTTAAAAAATTTCCGCCAATTGCACTCTAAAACTCCAGGCCATCCGGAAATTTTTACTCCAGGAGTTGAGATTGCTACAGGGCCTTTAGGACAAGGTATTGCAAATGCGGTGGGTTTTGCTATGGCTGCTAAAAAAGCAAGCTTGCTTTTGGGCGAAGATATTATCAATCACAAGGTGTATTGTTTATGTGGTGATGGAGACTTGCAAGAAGGAATTTCTTATGAAGCTTGTTCTTTAGCAGGTGTGCATAATCTTGATAATTTAATCATTATTTATGATAGCAATAATATTTCAATCGAAGGTGATGTGGCAATTGCCTTTAATGAAAATGTAAAAGAGCGTTTTAGAGCGCAAAATTTTGAAGTACTTGAGATAGATGGGCATGATTTTGAGCAAATTGACTTAGCGTTAAAAACTGCTAAAGAAAGTAAAAAGCCTTGCTTGATCATCGCGCATACTACCATAGCAAAAGGCGCTTTGGATCTTGAAGGAAGTCATCATTCACACGGAGCACCTTTAGGTGAAGAGCTTATTAAAAAAGCAAAAGAAGCTTTAGGATTTGACCCACAAAAAACTTTTGAAATTCCAGAAGATGTAAAAGTGCGTTTTGGTGCAGCAGTAGAGCTTGGGGATTTAGCGCAAGCTAAGTGGCAAGATAAGGTTAACAAGCTTGATCCTTCAAAACAAGCTTTGTTAAAAGAGCTTTTAGAGCCTGATTTTTCAAAAATCGAATTTCCAGACTTTAAAGGAAAAGATCTAGCCACTAGAGATAGCAATGGTGCGATTTTAAACGCTATAGCTAAAGCTTTACCGGGATTTTTAGGTGGTAGTGCGGATTTGGGTCCATCAAATAAAACCGAACTCAAAGATATGGGTAATTTCCCAAATGGAAAAAATATCCACTATGGTATTAGAGAGCATGCGATGGCTGCGATATCAAATGCGTTTGCAAGATATGGTTTGTTTATGCCTTATTGTGCTACTTTTTTTATCTTTAGTGAGTATTTAAAACCTGCTGCAAGAATAGCAGCTTTGATGAAAATCAAACACTTTTTTATCTTTACTCACGATAGTATAGGTGTGGGCGAAGATGGTCCAACACACCAACCTATAGAACAACTTAGCACTTTTAGAGCTATGCCAAATTCACTAACATTTAGGGTAGCTGATGGGGTTGAAAATGTAAAAGCATGGCAAATAGCACTTAAAACTAATATGCCAAGTGTTTTTGTGCTATCACGTCAAAAATTAAGCGCTTTAAGCGAACCTGTTTTTGGTGATGTAGCAAATGGGGCTTATTTGCTAGAAGAAAATACCAATGCGCAATTTACACTTTTAGCTAGTGGTAGTGAGGTGTCATTGTGTCTAAAAGCAGCTAAGCTTTTAAAAGAAAAAGGCGTGATTATGAATGTGGTTTCTATGCCATGTTATGAATTATTTATCGCTCAAGAAAAATCATATAAAGAAAGAATTCTACAAGGCAAAGTTATCGGTGTTGAAGCTGCAAATTCAAATGAACTTTATAGAATTTGTGATGAGGTGTATGGCATAGAAAGCTTTGGTGAAAGTGGAAAAGATAAAGATGTATTTGAGCATTTTGGATTTAGCGAGGAGAAGTTAAGCTCTTATATTTTAAGCTTATGTTAACGAAAAATAAAATCATCAAAAACACTAAAAACGAAGAATGTGTTTTTAGTGTTTTTGGCACTTGGGATCAAACTAACGCCGGAGAAAAACACACATTAGATCTTCCTGAATGTAAAAATATCGTTTTTGATTTTACTCATTTAGATTTTATAGATACTGCGGGAATTCGCTACTTTTTAGCTTTGGAGAATGAGTTTAAGCAAAAAGGTCATATGGTCACTAGAATTCATCTTAAAAATGAACATGCTAAACTTTTTGAACTTTGCCAAAAACACTATAAAAGTTTAGATCACACACAAGAAGATAAAACAAGCATTAGAGATTTTTTTGAAATTTTAGGCAAAAGAGTAGTGAGTTCTTTTGAAATTTTGATACAGTTTTTAAATTTTATAGGTTTGATTTTTTATACTTGTTTTAAAACTTTACTAAATCCCAAAAAACTTCGCTTTAAAGCATTTTTATATCATGTGGAAAATTCTGCCATTAATGCTTTGCCTATCATTATGTTAACTTCACTGCTTGTGGGTGTGGTGCTTGCATATCAAGCTGCTTATCAGCTTTCACAATTTGGTGCAAATATTTATATCGTTGATTTGATGGGAATTTCTGCCACTAGGGAGTTGGCTCCGTTGATTAGTGCTATTGTTATTGCTGGTAGGAGTGCTAGTTCTTATACAGCACAAATTGGGGTAATGAAGCTTACTGATGAAATCGATGCTATGAAAACCATGGGTTTTAAAGAAAGTGAATTTATCGTGCTTCCTAGGGTTTTGGCTTTGAGTTTGGCTATGCCTTTGGTGGTAATCGTGGCTGATATTTTAAGTATTTTGGGTGGGATTATCGTGGCGTGGCTAAGTTTAGAAATTAGCATGAATGAATTTATGAGTCGCTTTAAAGAAGCGGTGGAGTTAAAGCATATCATCATAGGTTTGATAAAAGCTCCTATGTTTGGTTTTTTGATCGCTTCTATTGCATGTTTTAGGGGATTTTTTGTGCAAAAAACAACCGAGAGTATTGGTATTTATACTACAAAAAGTGTAGTAAATGCCATCTTTTGGGTGATAGCATTTGATGCGATTTTTTCTATCTTTTTAACAAAGGCTGGAATTTGATCATACAAGCTAAAAATATCAGTACTTATTTTGGAGATAAATGCATTCATGAAGATATCAGCTTTAAAATACAAGAAAATGAAATTTTTGGTATTTTAGGTGGTAGTGGTAGTGGTAAATCTGTACTTTTAAAACAAATGCTAATGCTTGAACATTTTGATGGTGGTGAGTATGAAATTTTAGGAAAAAAATTAAAAAATATTAGCGATGATGATGCTTTATTTTTGCAAAAACAATGGGGAGTTGTTTTTCAATATGGAGCTTTGTTTAGTTTTTTTAATATCCTTGAAAATATCAGCATACCTTTAATAGAATACACAAAATTAAGCAAAAATGATATCAAAGAAATAGCTATGATGAAGCTAAAAATGGTGGGACTTGATGAGAGCGTGGCAAGGCTTTATCCAAGTGAAATAAGTGGAGGTATGAAAAAAAGAGTTGCTATAGCTAGAGCTTTAGCGCTTGATAGCAAATTGCTTTTTTTAGATGAGCCAACCTCAGGGCTTGATCCGCATAGTTCGAGGGAATTTGATGAGTTGCTTTTGAGTTTAAAACAAAGCTTTAAATTATGCGTGATTTTGATCACACATGATAAAGATAGTATGAAAAATGTATTAGATCGTTTTTTGATTATAGAAGATAAAAAAGTGGGTTTTTTGGGTGATATGCAAACATTGCAAAAAGACAATCTAAGACTTTATGAAAGGTTTATGCAATAATGGAAAATAAAGCAAATTATATTCTAATAGGAATTTTTGTTAGTGTATTATTTTTTATCAGCTTGTTGTTTATTGTTTGGTATGGAAATTTAAAAGATGAAAAAACTTTCAAATATTATGAAATTTTCATGGAAGAATCAGTCGCAGGGCTTAGCGTAAAAGCACCTGTGAAATTTTTAGGAGTTGATGTTGGTAGTGTTGAAAGTATAAGTATTGATAATTCAAGTAAAGAATTAAGAGTAAAAATTCTAGTCAAACTCGATTCTAATTTAGTGATAAAAACAGACACTTATGCAAGTTTGCAAATTCAAGGTATAACAGGTTTTAAATTTATACAACTAGCAGGTGGAAGCGAAAAAGCTGCACCGTTACAAGCAGATGAGGATACTTACCCTATCATTGCTTCAAAAGAAAGTTTTTTTGCAAGTATTGACAAGCAAACTAACAATATCTTAGAGTTAATGCACACTTCTAAAGTAAAACTAGAAAGTCTTTTGAGTGATAAAAATTTAAAAAACATAGAACAAATTTTACAAAATACATCAGAATTATCAGCGCATTTAAACACACAAATTCCGGTTTTCTTAGCAAATTTAAACCAAACAAGCACTAAGGTTGCTAAAAGTTCAGATGAATTTTCTAAATTTTTAAATCAAGCTAATTTGCAATTGGTTGAGTTAAATAAAAGTAGAATGCTTTTGAATGATAATTTAGATATTTTAAGAGTGATGTTTTTAGATTTTTCTCATTTATTGAAGAATTTAAAACAAAATCCTTCAAACATCATCTATAAAGACAAAAACATTCAATATGCACCAGGAGAATAACACAATGAAAATTTTATATGCCATAGTTGTAGCGATTTTTTTTAATGCCTGCTCGTTGATTGGGCCAAGTCAAACCTTGCCTGCAAATAAGTATTTTAGTATTAATTTAGAAAAAATACCACAAGAGCAAAATTATAAAAAAGAAAAAACGATCATTGTTGCTTTACCTAAGGGTTTGGATTATTCTAGTGCAATTTTTTATAAAAAAGATCATATGGTTAATGCCTATGCGTATCATTTTTGGAAACAAAACCCCGCGTTGATGATAAAAGATTTTTTAGAGTTTCACTTGCAAGATTTAAATGCATTTAAAGCAGTATTAAATCAAGATAGCCTAGCAAGTGCTGACTATGTACTAGAAAGTAAGGTAGATGTGCTAGAGCAAGAATTTAGTGATGAGATGCATTCTAAAATAAAATTTGGCATTAGTTTGAATTGGGTGCATATTAATACTAAAAAACTCTTAGCTAGTAAATATTTTTATTATGAAAAAAAATTAACCGACAATGCGCCTGAAGTTTTGATCCAAAATTACAATGAGCTTTTTATGCTATTTGCTAAAGATTTTAGGCTTTGGATTGGTCAAAATTTGGAATAAAAAATGCTTTTCTTGTTATAGCAATAACAAGGAAGGTGTAATCATGAGAGATGAATTAGAAATCTTACAAAAACATTTAGGACAAGTAGGTTCTAGTATAGAAGGTGCAAATTTAAAACACCAAACACAAAAATTTAGCGAAGATATCACCGATGCAAATGATTTTGTAGGTGCGTTGCAAATTTTAGATTCTTCTTTGAAAAAAATTTCAAAAATTTTAGAAGATAAAAATTATGAAGATGTACAAGATAAAGTATTGATCGCAAGTGAAAGCTTAAAGATAGTAGATAATTGTTCTTTTTTGGGTAATGCTTTATTTGATAATAATTATAATGTCAATGTTGGCTCAAAGGCATTTGCGTTTGAAATTTATAATCCTTTGAAAATTTTAGAAACAAGCGACTATGAAGGTATGAAAGCTTATATCGAAGATAAAAGAGAAGAAATTGCTTCTATGCTTTCAGAACTTGCAGTGGCTATTGCTAGTTATAGTCCAAGCCAAAGTTTTGGTGGAACAAGTTTTGATTCTATGGGCGATTTTGATTTTACTAAACTTTTTAAATAATACTAAAGGCAAAAGCCTTTAGTATGGTTAGTGAATAACTCCACAAGCCATTCTAGCGCCCCCGCCGCCAAGCGCAGCTGGGTGATCGCTGTGATTATCCCCGCCAAAATGTATCATTAAAGCATGGTTTTTTAACTCATCAAGGGTTTTGATCTTTGGTGCTAATACAGGATTAGTAGCCTTTCCATCTTTTTCAACATAAAGTGGTGGTAAATCACCTTTGTGACCTTTATCGTCCCATGGACTTGAATGTGCATCAGTCTTTTCAGGATCCCAGTGTCCCCCTGCTTTCATTCCTAAACCCTTATCGGTTGCTCCGCAATCTGCATTTGCATGTACATGAAAGCCATGAATTCCACTTTCTAAACCTTGAAGATTTGGATAAAATGCTACCCCATAAGGAGTTTGCACTGCTACGATTTCTCCTGCGTCTTTATTTGCTTTTTTGTCAAGAACTTGCATTTTGATAACTAAATGTTCTTTTTGTGCTTTAGGATTAAAATTCTCTAAATTTGCTCCAAATAAAAAGCTTGATGCTAGTAGTGAACCTAGTATGATTTTTTTCATTATTTCTCCTTTTTGTAAAAAATTGTTTTATTGTAGCATATATTTAGAAAGGAAAAATTATTTTTTATTGTCTTTTATAAATTACAATAATCAAAAAACTTATAAAAAAGGTAGAAATTGATTTTTCCAAAAGACTTAGAAAAAATGAGTAAAAATACAGTAAAAAATTCTTTATTTTCCTTGTGTTGGTATGTTAAAAATGCTTCTGCTTGTGTAAGTCAAGAAGTGTTGTTTGAAGATTATGCTTTGGTTTATATTTTAAATGGAAGCAAAAGTATCCATAGTATGGATAATCACTTTAGTGTGAAACAAGATGAGCTTGTTTTTTTTACTAAGAACTCTTTTTCGATTCGAGATTATCTTGATACTGAAGGCAAGTACGAGTCTATTATTTTATGTTTTAAAGAAAGCATTTTGGTGGAGTTTGTTTTTAAATACAAAGAATTAATCTTAAAACTAGATACATCAAAATACAATAAAAGCTTATTTAGTTTAAAAGCTGATCTTATAACAAAAAGCATATTTGAATCTTTTTTGCCTTGTATAAATAGTGCTTGTGTTTATAATGAGCATTTGTTTAAGCTAAAATTTGAAGAATTATTTTTATCTTTATTGTATAGTGAGAATAATGCAGAATTTCTAGCTTTTTTAAAGATGGTTTTAAGTGGTTTTAAGCTGGAACTGTATCAGATGTTTGCATATTGCCAAAATGATTTTGAAAATGTAGCTTCTATGGCAAAATTTAGCAAGATGGATATTGCAACTTTTAGCCGTAATTTCAAGCAAAGTTTTGGCATTAGCGCAAAAGAATGGCTTGATAATAAGCGTTTTGAAAAGGCTAAATTTCTACTTGAATTTTCTACGAAAAATATTACTCAAATTTGTCATGAGCTTGGCTTTAATTCGCCTGCATGGTTTATAGCAAGATATAAAAAACGATACGGCATTACTCCAAAACAAGAACAAAAATCAAAAAACTTATATTTTTTATCTTAAAAGTGATAGATTTTTCTTTGTGTTTTTATTAAAATTTCTTAATAAAAATTAAGAAAGGTAACATCATGAGAAAAAATATCTTAGCTTTGGCTTTGTTTGCATTTTGCGGTGCAAATGCTTTGGAAATTCAAGAATTTAAAGGATTTTCGCATCCTGAGAGTGTTTATGTGGATCAAAACACAGTTTATGTGTCAAATGTAGGAAAAAAGCTAGCCCCGCTAGATAAAGATAACGATGGATTTATATCTAAACTAGATTCAAATGGAAAGATTTTAGAATTAGAGTTTATTAAAAATCTTCATGCACCAAAAGGTATGTCTAAAATAGGCAATACTTTATATGTGGTGGATATTGATGTAGTTTATGGTTTTGATGTGGTAAATAAAAAAGAGGTTTTTAAACTTCCTATAAACAATGCGGTTTTTTTAAATGATATAGCGGTTTTAAATGATGATGTTTTGTTGGTTAGTGATACGGGCACAGGATATATTCACAAAGTGTATTTAAAAACAAAAAAATATGAAAATTTCATTCATTTAGATCCAAAATACGGTGGTCCTAATGGTTTATTGGTAGATCAAAACTCCTTGCTTGTAGCTGGTTATGATCCAAGTGATAAATCAGGTGGAAAGGTGATTTGTATAGATTTACAATCTAAAAAAATTCAAGAATTAAGTTCAAAAATAGAACAATTTGATGGTATAGTATATGATAAAAATAAAAATCTTTTAGTGTCAAGTTGGGGTAAAAATTTACAAGGTTATATCTACAAGATAAAAGATAATAAGGAAGAAAAATTAAAGTTAGATTATATTCAAGGGCCTGCGGATATGTTTTTTGATGGAGAATATTTATGGGTGCCAAAAATGGCAGAAAATGCGATTGTGAAAATTAAATTATAAGAACTTTTAAGCTTAAAGGCTTAAAAGTTGATGTTTTGCGGTTTATTTTTATATGTTTTTAAAATACGAAGCAAATCAAGAATTTAAATCCCAATCAATTGGCGTTTTAGAAAGTTTTGACAAAATGATATTGCTTTGGGAAAAGTGTTTGCAACCTGAAAAAGCATTTCTTGCTAATGGAGAAGGGTGTGCTGCTTCTAAGATATAATGTTTTTGCATGTTGATTAAAGATTTTTTATTTTTAGCATAATTTCCCCAAAGCAAAAATATCAAACCCTCTTTTTCATCGCTAAGTTTAGATATAACCGCATCGGTAAATTTTTGCCAGCCAAAATGAGCGTGCGAGGCAGGTTTGTTAGCTTCTACACTTAAGATAGAGTTTAAAAGCAAAACCCCTTGCTTAGCCCATTTGCTAAGATCTCCATGTTTTGCTATGGGTATATTAAGATCTTGATATAATTCTTTGTAGACATTTAGCAAAGAAGGTGGAATTTTTACTCCATTTGGCACGCTAAAGCTTAATCCCATAGCTTGATTTGGATTATGGTAAGGGTCTTGCCCTAAAAGTATGATTTTTAGATCTTTTAAAGGGGTAAGATTAAAAGCATTAAAGGTTAAATGCGCAGGTGGGTAGATGGTTTTTTTTGCATGAAGTGCTTGAATATAATGCGATTTGATTTCTAAAAAATATGGTTTTAAGAATTCATCTTTTAGAAATTCTTTCCATGATGGTTCGATTTTGATCTGATCTAAACAAATTTCCATTTTTATCCTTGCCAAGAAAGTATAAATTCACTTCCTTTGTTTTCCTTGCTTATTACTTTTATGTTGATGTTGTTTTTATCTGCAATTTGCTTGACTAAATTTAAACCTATACCAAAACCTCCTTGGTCTTGATTAAAGCGTTTATAGCGTGTAAAAATTTGAGTAATTTCTTTAGCGCTCATACCTTGACCCTCATCTTTAATACTAAGCATATTTTGTTGTAAAGAAATATAAATTTTTTTATGAGTATGGGTGTATTTTATAGCATTGCTTAAGAGATTGTCAAATAAAATTTGAATTTCTTCTTTATTGGCGTGGAAATTTTGCTCTAGTAATTTCTTTTCTATGGTTAGATTTTTTTGAGAGATTAAGCTTTCAAAATATTCTAGTCTTTGTTCGATTAATTCTTTTAGTTTGATATCTTCTTTGGTATTTTCTTTTTGAATGAAAAAATTCAAGGCGATGAGATTTTGATAAATATGATTAAGGTTTTTACTTGCTAGTTTGATGTGGTTTAGTTTTTTGATGTTGTTGGGATCTAAATGGGTATCATCAAATTTTTTAATACTAGCTAAAATCACACTTAAAGGTGTGTTGATTTCATGCGTAGTGTCTTTAATGAAATCATTGAGTGCTTGAAATTGTTCTTTGATATTTTTAAACACTAGTGAAAGCAATATATAAGCAATAGCAGCAAGTATACTAATGCAAATAAGTGCATAAAAGATGGTTTTTAGTTTTAACTTCCAAAGTTCACCAGCAAAGTCTTTGATGTCTAGGTTGTTGTAATTGTCTTTGGAGTATTGTTCTTTTTTGAATCCAAGATCGTTGATTTCGATAATAATGTAAATATTCTTATGTTTTAAAAAATGAGAATGGTGCCTTGGTTTTTTGATATTTTTGGTATCAACATAGGTGTCAAGATTTCGAATTCTTAAAAAATCTATAAACAATCGTTGGTTTTGATTGTAAATATAATTGTTTTTTTTCAATTGTTTTAAAATATCTAGAGCGTTAAAACTTAGATTGCTGAAAATGATTTGATCTTCTGCGATGATGGCAAATTGCGTGTTGAGTTTTTTGGAAAGATATGCAAAGTCTTCTGAGGTTAAAAAGCTTCTTTCGTGTCTTGCTTCGATGATGTTTTGCAAGATATAGTTAAAATGAGTGTAAGAGTGGGTGATTTGATTTAACCGTATAAAATTGGCTTCCTTTTGGTAAAAAGTAATGAAAAAAATCGTCAAAAATACACCACTTGTAATGATATATAGTGCTAAAATCTTTAAAATAGTATGGTTGAAATTTTCACTTTTCATTTTCTAACCTAATCGCATATCCGATATTCCTTTGGTTGATGATAAGATCTTTACCGAGAATTTTTCTTAAATTTTTTATATATACCCTAAGACTCATGATCACAGGCTCTTCATCTAAATTCCAAATTGCTTCAAAAATGCTTTCTAAGCTTACAAAATGAGGGCGTTTTTTTAAAAGTAAAGCTAAGAGTTCTTTTTCTTTGTTGGTAAGGTTGATGATGTTTTTATCTTGATAAAGGGTTTTATTGATTGGATCAAAAGAGATATTTTTGTCAGGATTAAGTATGATGAGGTCTTCTTTTTGGTGATGAAAATTTCTTTTAATGATATTTTTAACACGAATAATCAACTCATCGATATCAAAAGGCTTTTTAATATAATCATCACAACCTGATGAAAATCCTTCTTTTACATTATCAAGCATAGATAAAGAGGTTAGAAAAATTGCAGGGGTGTTTTTAGAGCTTTCTCTAAGTTCTTTTAACACTTTAAAACCATTGCCTTTGGGGACTTTAACATCAAAAATCCAAAGATCGAAATTTTCTTCATAAGCTTTATCAAGCGCCTCTTGTGCATCATATACACAAGAGACTTTGAAGCCTTCATCATTTAGAGCATCGCTTATAATTTCATTTAAGCTTAAATCATCTTCTAAAAGTAAGATTTTTGCTGCCATTTTATCTCATCATGCAGTTTTCATGGTGTGTTTTATGTTCATGATGTCCTTTGTGGGTTAAGCCATGCATACCTTTACCATGGTGATGTAGGTTTAATTCCCTTATTTCTTTTCCACTCATTGTATCAGTTAGTTTTTGCATGTCATCTTGGACTATAGTCTTTCTTTGGCTTCTTTCTTGCGGAGAGAGTTTAGAAAGGTTTTCTTGCAAGTTGGTTCTAAATTGTTGTTGGAAATTTCTTGCATCTTTGTATTTCATCTCATTCATTCTTTTTTTCATCTCTATGACTAGATCGGCTTGATCTTGCGCGCTTACATTTTTTGCAAGATTTAAAATTTCTTCATTGCTTTTTTTAGAAAAATCAGCGCCAAATGCAAATGAAGCAATTAGCGAACTAGCAATTAGTAACTTCATGGTTTTTTTCATTTATTTCTCCTTTGTTTAATGACGAGAAATTATAAAACCTCAAAATAAAGCCAAAATGAAATTTAATAACAAACAAAAAGCACATCAGCTTTTAAGCTTTGTTTTTCACTTTGCACAATAGGCAACACAATGTTATCTGCGCTTGCTGATAAATTAGGACCGCGGTATTTAATGCCATCATTGTCAAAATGTATATTTTTCATTGTACAAGTTTTTGCTAAACTTTTAGAGTAATACTGAGCTTTTTCAAAAGCTTTTTTTAGCGCAAGATCATATAATTTTTCTTTATTTGTTTCTAAAATCATTTCATCAAAACCAACTTGTAAAGCTTTGGTGTTAAAAGAAATGAGTGTATTAGTAGCGCTAATGTTTTCTATATCTTTTACAAGGTTTTCATAGTCTTTGCTTTTATTTTGTGGAATTTGACAAGTGAAGTTAGAATATAATCTATATCCATTTAAAGTTTTATTGCCCTGATGGTAATTGTAGCTTGGCTCTAAAGTATAGCTTCCGCCCTTGCAATAATGCTCTTTTGCAATGCGATCTGAGATTTCTTTAAAAGTTTGAGCGATGTAGTTTTTTTCTTCATTAGAAATGAGAGTTTTTTCACTAAGTTCTTTACTTGCACTAAAATTTAAAGTAGCATTAAAGATATTTGGCATAATTTCATTAGATACTTCGATGTTTCTTGAAAATTCTATATTTTGTTTATCATGGTTTTTTAAACCTAAAAATTCTGTATTAAAAACTACTCCTAGAACAAATAATATCAAGCAAAGTAGTCCTAGTCCTAAACCTTTTAAAAAACTTTTCATCTTTTATCCTTTTAAAACATTTTTTTTAATTTTAACATAAAGCTTTTAAGAATTGATTGTATAATTTTTAAAAAACAAAGAAAGTCTTAATGCAAAAAATTCACGAAAATATCTTAAAGTGGTATGATCAAAATGGTAGGAAAGATCTGCCTTGGCGTATTTTACATGATCGGTATAAAAAGTATGCTAAGGTAGATGACTTAGAAAGATTAAAGCATATTGACATAGCATATGCTGTTTATGTGAGTGAAATTATGTTGCAACAAACTCAAGTGAAAAGTGTTTTGCAAAATTATTATTTTCAATTTTTAGCTCAATTTCCTTCTTTAAAAATTCTTGCATTATCTAGTGAAGATGAGGTTTTGAAAGCTTGGCAAGGACTTGGCTACTACACTAGAGCTAGAAATTTGTATCAATGTGCAAAAATTTGTATGCAAAAATGGGGTGCAAAATTACCAGCAGATGTTGAAAAGTTACAAACTCTTCCTGGTATTGGAGAGTATACAGCAGGCGCTATAGCTTGTTTTGGGTTTTTGCAAGCTCAAGCTTTTGTAGATGCAAACATCAAAAGAGTTTTGAGTAGATTTTATAGCTTGCAAAATCCAAACTCTAAACTTTTAATGCAAAAAGCAAAAGAGTTGTTAAACCATAAAAATCCATTTGAACATAATCAAGCTTTACTAGATATAGGCGCTTTGCTGTGTTTGCCTAAAAATGCAAAGTGTAAACTTTGTCCTTTAGAGGAGTTTTGTAGCGGAAAAAATGAGTATGAAAAATTCCATACAAGCAAAAAAATTCAATACCAAAACATCACTTTAGATATTTTAATAGTTCAAAAAAATCAATATTTTTTATTAGAGCAAAGTAAAGAAAAATTATATTTTAACTTGTATAATTTTCTAACATACAAGGGTGAAAAAAATGCAAGTTATTTAGGTGAGTTTAAACATACTTATACAAAATACAAAATCAATGCTAGAGTGTATTTTTTAAAAGATGAT
Organism: Campylobacter sp. 2014D-0216; assembly: GCF_014931215.1. NCBI lineage: Bacteria > Pseudomonadati > Campylobacterota > Epsilonproteobacteria > Campylobacterales > Campylobacteraceae > Campylobacter > Campylobacter sp. 2014D-0216. The sequence continues at coordinate 136,648 of NZ_CP063089.1, forward strand.
CAATTTAAAGATCAGGGCTTTAAGGCGGTTTTAGATAAAGAGTTAGAGCAGCTAACGCTTTCAAAGCTTGCTGTAAAAGCTTTTGAAATTTATAAAAAGAGTGTCGATGCAGTTTGAAAAAATCTATATAGAACTAAGCGATATTTGTGGATTAAAATGCGATTTTTGTCCTAGTCAAAAAGCACAGCGTAAACTCATGAGTTTAGAAAATTTTGAAAAAATTTGTAAAAGCGTACATCATCGCGCCAAGCTTTTTACTTTTCATGTATTAGGAGATCCTTTAAGGGTGACAAATTTAAAAGAGTATTTAGAGCTTGCATTAAAATATGATATGTGTATTGAGCTAACTACGAGCGGGTTTTATCTAGATGAGGAAAAAATTACCTTGCTTTTAAATTCAAAAAATATTAGGCAAATTAATATTTCCTTAGGAGCTTTTTTAGCGCAAAGTAGAGTAGATATAAAGGAATATTTTAAGCCTATTTTGCGTTTGATTTTTTTGCACTTGGAGAAAAGATTAGATTCTTTTGTGAATTTAAGACTTTGGAATTTAGATCATGATTTTAACCCACCTTTAGAAAATGAAAAAATTTATCATTTTTTAGAGTCGACTTTTCAGGTTTTCATTCAAAGGCAAAAAGTAAAAAATCGTTTAGAAAGGCACATTATCTTACACCAAGCTAAGCTTTTTAAATGGCCTTCTTTGAAAGATAAAGTCATACGTCATGAAGGTATTTGTCATGCTTTAAATGGTCAAATCGCCATATTAAGCGATGGGAGTTTGGTGCCTTGTTGCTTAGATACTCAAGCAGATATGAAGCTTGGCAATTGTTTTGAAGATGAGTTTAATGAGCTTTTGAAATCTCCTTTGTATACACAGCTAAAAGAAGGATTTAAACAAGGAGTTTTAAAAGCAGAACTTTGCAAAAGATGTGAGTTTTTGCAAGCTAAAAACTAATTTTCCTTGCTTGGACAATTATAATTTCAGGAAATTCTTTATTTAAAAATACATCCATTATGAAGCTATTTTGCCACTAGCGTTTATGGTTTGAAAAATGAATTCTATGTAAAAATTTTTCATCTTTGCTAGTTTTATTATTGATCGCTATAGTCAAAAGCATAAACATTAGTGTTATATTTTTTACACATATAAGCGGAAAAATTTCCATTTTCACAAGTAATATTTAAAATATAATCACCATTTGTATGTTTAGTCATCCTTTGATTTAGGATGTATAATTTTTTATGAAATTCGTTAGAATTATCTCCTATTTATACATCCTAAAATTTTGCATTAATACTCCAAGCTTTTACATTTTATAAGCCTAATTCTACTACTTTTTCGTCGTTAAAATTTTCATCACTTGTAGAATTTTCTTGAATGCTTTCTGTAGATTTTGCATACATAGGATTTTGGGAGTATTTAAATATATCATCTGTGATTTTTGTTGCTATCCCACGTAGTGCTTTTTGTTGACTTGGAGTGCTTGTAGAAACCATTTTAAACTCCAAAGTATTAGAGGCTTTAATTTGTGCTGTTGAAAAACTTATCAAGCGATAATTAATGCTAATGTTATAATTTTGCATTGTGCCTTCATCTTGGAGTTCTTGTAGTTTGGGCTGTAAGATGAGTAAATAGTCTGCGCCTGATGTTTTAAAAAGCTTAATAAGATCTTCATCGCTAGCACCAGCAATAAGTGATGATTTTTCTTGACCACGAAATTCAATATCTGCTCTATCTAGAATTTTAAATTTTTTAGTTTGAAATAAAACACTTAGCAATTCTTGTTCAAATTTAGCAGAAAGTTCATCTTTTACTTGATTTATAATGATTAAAGAACATCTATCTTCAGTGCTTTTATCATTGTAGAGTTTGTTGTAAATTACTACTTTTGCGCGGAATTCATTTTGGCTTGTTTGGGTAAGAGATTGGATATCATAACTATTAAAAACTCCATTGCTAATTAGATCAATCTCCTCATCATAACCTATGTTAAAATTACCGTTAAATTTAAATTCAAATTTTTTAAGTTTAACTTGTCTTAATCCTTCTGTTTTACCCAAAGCTTCATTGATAGCATTTTTAATCGCTTCGCTTCTTGTGGCACCAAAGCCTTCCCCGTAGCTTTCTTTATTAAGGGCGCTATGTGCATGAGACATGCACACAAGAGTTAAAAAAAGTAAAAAGAATTTTTTTACCATGTGACACTCTTGCTTGTACCAGTCTTGTCGATTGTTTTTTCATCTTCCCAAAGCGCTAAGCCGCTTGTTAAATCAGTAAGAATGAGATGAAAGAAATATTCACTTTGAATTTTGCCATTGTAAAGCTTTACACTATCTTGTCTAATCTTTCCAGAGAGTGAGAAGTTAGGTGCTAAGATGGTGCCTTTGGAAGCAATGGTATTTTGATTAAATTCATCATTTTCTCTTAAATTTCTTATTTCGTGTGTTAGATTATCTTTAGCTCCACCTGCAGCTACTGCGGTAGTGAGTACAAATTTACCTGATTTTCTTAGTGCTATTGTGATTTTTGCGGTGAGTTTATCAGTGTCTATTCTTTGTGGGGTATCGTTGATAATGCGACCTATGGCAAGTACTTTTTTGTTTTGAGCATTTAAATTTGCAAATGCAGGATCATTTAACATACTTTCTATCATTGCCTTAGCTGTGTTTTCAAAGTCCTCTCTATCTAGTCCCAAGGTAAGTGCATTACCTTGCACTTTTTGCGAAGCTTTGCCATCAGTGTATTTAGGTTGAGAAGAACAAGCACCAAAAATAAAAATGGCAAAAAAAGTAAAAAGTAGGCTTTTTTTCATTTTATCTCCTTATTTTTCTTTAATCTTATAAATAACATTAGAATGAGGCATGAAAGATCTTACTAGTAAGATATAGTTTTTATCTTTTTCTAGCTTATCATCAAAGATTAATTTTTGATGATCATCATAAATTTGTACCAAGCCTTCGTTTTTTAGCATTAAAATACTAGCACTTTTTGGTAAAGCTTGCCACATTCTAAGATCAGCTTTATTTGTTAGTGCTGTGCTAACTGTGCTAATCAATGATAAAAATCCACTTGAATCATTATTGGCTATGGTTAGATTGATTGAAGTTTTAAGAGCGCTTGAAACCAAAGTTTTTAATACTATAGAAGGTAAAAGAGTTTTAAACTCACTTACAATAATATCATCAAAATAAATCAAATTGTGCGTTTTTTGATCTTGGCTTTGTAAAAAAGGATAAGAGGAATTTCTTGCTTTAAGATAGGCAAAGGCTATGCTGATATTAGCAAGATTATCATTGAATACAAAAGGCAATATAAGATTGAATTCTTCTTTAGTGGAGCTTAGTCCATTTTCATAAACGATAAAAATGTATTTTTGTTTATTTGTGTTTGGTTGAATATGAGTAAGGGTTTCAAATAGCTGAAATTGCTTTTGTAGTTCTTGGTTGTTCGTTTGGCTTAGTGCAACTTCTTTTAACAAATCATAAGCTTTTAAATAGTCTTGATCAAAAAAGAAAAATAAAGCACTTATATAGGTTGTGTAGGTATTGATGTAGTTTTTACTAGCATTAAAATTGCTAAGTAGATTATCGTATTGTTTGTAGATGGGGTTTAAATTTTGATAAAAACTTGCATATAGTTTTTTGTCTTTTTGAATTTCTTTTTTGTAGTCTTCTTGAGCTTTTTGTATATATGAGTAAAAATGCTCTTTTAGTCTATCTTGTCGATACAAGGCTCTATTAAATTCAACTCTTGCGTTTTGAAAATCCCCTAAACTCATATAGTTTAAACCTTTATAAGTATTGAGCATAACTCTTTCATAAAAATAACCTTGATAATCATAAATCGTATCATTTAATAAAAGCTCACTCAAATTTCTTGAAACTTTTTGAATGTCATTTTGCAAATCTACATCAAATTTATAAGCCTTTTCTGCTTTATCAAAAAATGCATTACTTTGAACATAGTCTTTGCAAACCCTTGCTAAAGAGGCTAGATTTAATCCGTTGTAAATACTGTCTTTATCGGCGTTCTTTAAGGCGAGGGTGTTTTTGTTGCACTGTTGATGAATGAAAGCTTTTTCAAAATTAAGATTGGTGTTAGCGTGGTTAGAACAAGCAGTGAAGAAAAATGCCACTAAAAAGCAAAAATATAAATGCTTCATCGGGTTCCTTTAGTGTAAATTTAAAAAAATAAGCTATAATTTTCTTTTTTAGAGAGGTGTCCGAGCGGTCGAAGGAGCACGCCTGGAACGCGTGTGTGGGGCAACTCACCGAGGGTTCGAATCCCTTCCTCTCTGCCATTATGCGCTTTTATTATACTGACTTCCTATGTAATCTTGTGAAATATTTTGAGTATATGATTTTATGGCTTTTGAATTAGCATTGTTTTCTTGGTTGTTTTTATTTTCTTCATTTTGTGCTTTTAGTTCTTCTGCTTTTATTTTAGATTGTTCTAAGCGGGCTTCATTTTGCATTTGCATAGCATTGGCTGCTACTTTGTAATCTTGCGGACTAGGATCAGCTGGCGCCATCGCAGCAGCAACTACTTGCATAGCATTTGCGATAGTCTCTTCAGGGGTGTTGCCTTTTTGCATTCTTATAGGAACTTCCCCTTCTACCGCATACATTTTATTATCAGGTCCTCTTGTATAACCAAAGCTTGCAGCACCTGCTAAAGCTCCACCTGCAGCTTGATGTGCTGCTTCATGTGCTCTAACTTCGCGGTCTATTTTTTCAAGTTCTCTTACTTGTTTTACTTCTTCATTGCTTAGATCTTTACCATTGACTTTTTGTGTTTTTTCATCTTTTTCTTGATTGTCTTTGTTATCTTGTATAGTTTGTGAGTTTTCGTTTTCAGTATTATCTTGTTTAATTTCTTCTTTATGCTTGTTTTGATAATTAGGTATGTAAAAAGTACTACTATGATTTGAATGAATATGCATTAAAATCCTTTTTTGCTTGTAGTTTTGTATTTTTAACACAAAAAACTTAAAAAATGTATAAAAATGCAGAAAATATTGATTTTATAAAATGTTAAGAAAAATAAAAGTATAATTTTAACTTCTTTTTTATGTCAGGGTAGCTCAGCTGGCTAGAGCGCTGGTCTCATAAGCCGGAGGTCGGGAGTTCAAGTCTCCCCCTTGACACCATCAATACTCATATTGTTTAAAATCTTCTTGAGTTCCAAGCAACATGATGATATCATTGATATAAGCTTTATTATCCAAATTTGGCATTATACTCCATGTTTCATGCTGTTTGTGGGCTATGACTTTTAAATTTTTTGCTATAGTGTGTAAATTTTTTCCAGCTAAGTTTTCATCCACTAGGAGTTTTGCCACTTTAATGGTGTTAGCAGAAAGATCAATGATTTCAAAATTAGGATTTGCAATGAGAATTCTAGCCAAGCGTTTAGCAGATTCTTTTTCAGGATAGATGACTTTATTGACTCCAAGCTTAGATAATATTTGTCCATGTGTAGGGGTGTTTGCTTTAGCAATGATATTTTTTACGCCAATTTCTTTTAAAGCCATAAAGGTGAGTATGCTAGATTCTAGATCTTCGCCTATGCTTAAGATAACAACATCAGCATTTGCATAACCTGCTTCCTTTAGTGCGATAGCATGGGTAGAATCTAAAATATAAGCAAAATCTGCTTGATCTTGAAGTTCTTTGACTGCTTCTTCGTTGATATCAGATACAATAACCTTTTTTCCTTGACAAATCAGCTCGTTTGCTAAAACAGATCCAAATCTACCAAGCCCTATGATGCCATAAATTTCTTTTTTCATAATATAATTTTTCCTTTTGGGTAATTTAAGTATTTTTCTTTTTCCTTGAAAAATATACTAAATAAAAACGCCAACACCCCAACTCTACCGCTTAACATAAGTAAAATGATTATAAGTTTGCTAAATGGGTTAAAATTTGCACTTAAAGATAAAGTTCCACCATCGCCAACTGAAACACCTACTGTGGCAAACGCTGAACTTGTTTCAAAAAGTAAATGCAAGAAATGTTTATCATCTTCTATAAATGATAAAATTAAAACACATGTGATGATATAGACAATAGAGCTTACAGTTATAACAAAAGCTTTGTTGATCGTTTTGCTAGGTATTTCAAAGTTAAAAACTCTTACAACGCCATCTTTGATACTCCAATAAGCATAAATTAGCAAAATAGCAATGGTTGTGACCTTGATACCTCCTGCGGTTCCACCGGGTGCACCTCCTATAATCATAAACAAAGAACCAAAAAATAAACTTGCATCTTTAAAGGTGCTAAAATCAAGTGTGTTAAAACCAGCTGTACGGTAATTTACTGCAGTAAAATATGCACTCATAATTTTATCAAACAATGAAAGCTCACCTATGCTTTTGGGATTGTGGTATTCAAATAAAAACACCACTAAGCTTGCAAAAATAATCAAAATAACACTAGAGCTTAAGACAAGTTTGGTGTGTAGACTTAAATTAGCAAAGCGTTTTTTGGAAAAAAAATATAATTCTAGTAAAACAAAATAACCCAAACCACCAATAATAATCAAAGAAGTGATGATAAAATTAATCCAAAAATCATCTCGGTAGGGTACTAACCCGGTTTCAAATATACTAAATCCGGCGTTATTGAAAGCAGATATAGAGTGAAAAATACTAGCCCATAATGCTTTACTTAAGCTCATGTCAAGCTTAAATCTTAAAAACAACAACATCGCACCTAGTAACTCTATGGTAAAAACAAAGATTAAAACTTTTTTTAAAAAATCTACTAAGCCACTAGGTTGAGGATATATTAAGGATTCTCTTAGTAGGTTTTTTTCTCCAAAACTCATCTTTTTTCTTACTAAAATATACAAGGCCATAGCTATACTCATATAACCTAGGCCACCAATTTGAATGAGTATTAAAATCACTATTTGGCCGTAAAAACTAAAATCTAATGATGTATTTAATACAATAAGTCCTGTCATGCTTACCGCAGAAGCGCTTGTGAAAAAAGCATCTAAAAATGTGATAGGTTGAGTATGCATAATAGGAAGCATAAGAATAAACGTACCAAGTAAGGCTATTACAATATAACCTATAAATAAAATTCTAATATTGTTTCTTTCTAAATTTAATTTAGTCATAATATTACTTTTTTAAAAATAGGAAAATATTTTACTGCAGAATTAGTTAATAAATAAAAAACTTTCCACTTTGGCAGTGGAAAGTTAAAGTTTCAAAGTATTCCCACGGCTAGGAAGCCTAGTGCAACAGCTATGGCGATAGCTAAAACACCTGGGATAAAGAATGCGTGATTGAAAATGAATTTTCCAATTCTTGTTGTGCCAGTATCATCCATTTGTACAGCACCTAGTAAAGTAGGGTAGGTTGGAAGTACAAAAAGTGCTGAAACAGCAGCAAAACAAGCAACTAGCATGTAAGAATCACTAGGATTTGTAGCTGAAATACCTAATGCAGCAACAATAACAGGCACAATAGCTTTTGCAGTAGCTGCTTGAGAGTATAAAAGCATACTAGCAAAAAAGAAAGCAACTGCAAGCATGGCCGGAGTTTCTTTAACCCATTCTCCTGCTACTGCTTTAATGCCTGCTTCATGACCTGCAACGAAAGTATTTCCAAGCCATGCAACACCAAATACACACACACAAGCTGTCATACCTGATTTAAATACACTTGTATCTAAAATTTTAGCCGGCTCAACTTTACACAAGAAAGTGATTATGGTTGCAGCAGTAAGCAAGAAACTCATAATCGCAGCATCTCTTGGTATAATCACTGGATCGATCCATTTGATATTGCTTGAAATCGCAGTTGCATAAAGTACAACACATAATACTGTGATTAGGAAGATTGCAACTGAAAGTTTTGCACCCGGTTTATCTTCGCTATGTAATACATCAGAGGCGCTTTTTACAAGACCTGCTTTTAAGCGTTCTTGATATATTGGGTCTTTGCTAAGATCCATAGGAGTGATGAGGCTTACGATAAATGCTGTCACCATACAAGCGATAAAGGTAGTTACGATCCAAATTCCAATTAATGTAGGATAGTTCCAACCAAGAGGCTCTAATACACCTGTCATGTAAACAACAGCAGCGCTAACAGGGGAAGCTGTGATACCAATTTGCGAAGCTACCACCATAAGCGATAAAGGAGCTGATGGTTTGATGTTTTGTGATTTTGCCACATCAATAACAACAGGCATAAGTGAAAATACAGCATTACCTGTACCTGCTAAAATAGTAAGCAACCAACCACAAGCTGGCGCAAGATAGTTGATAAATCTTGGATGTCTGCGTAAAATTCTTTCAGTAACTTTTACCATATAATCCAAACCACCTGCTTGCTGCATTGCTGAAATAGCAGCAATAGCAGCAGCAATAATCAAAATAACATCCCAAGGGATATTACCTGGTTTCATACCTAATACAAGTCCTAAAATGACAACACCCAAACCACCAGCATAACCTATTGCTATGCCACCAAGGCGAATACCTATAAAGATAGCGCCAAGAAAGACAATAAGTTGTAAAATAACCATAATGTCCATGATCATCTCCTTTTTTTTGTTTATTAAGCTTTTCTTTTTTCAGTCATATGAGGATTTAACATATTTTCAGGGGTTAAAATCTCATCGATTTTTTCTTTTGGTAAATATCCTCTTTCAAGACAAATATCTCCAACGGCTTTGCCAGTTTCTAAAGCTTCTTTGGCGATACTTGCAGATTTTTCATAGCCTAAAACAGGGTTAAATGCAGTAACAATTCCGATAGAGTTTAAAACAAGTTTTTTACAATTTTCAGGATTTGCTTTAAGACCTTTGATTGCTTTTTCGGCTAAAGTTTTCATAGCATTTTCAAGCAATACAATAGAATTAAATAAGCCATAAGCAATACCTGGTTCAAAGGCATTAAGTTCAAATTCGCCTCTTTCAGAGCAAAGCATAATGGTAACATCATTACCTATTACTTCATAGCAAGCTTCTCCAACTGCTTCACAAATAACAGGATTTACTTTTCCTGGCATAATAGAACTACCAGGTTGCATAGCAGGTAGACTAATCTCAGCCAAACCACATCTTGGACCTGAATTCATTAATCTTAAGTCATTTGCTATTTTAGAAAGTCTAACTGCAGCTGTTTTTAACGCACCGCTTACATGCACAAAGTCGGCTGTATCTTGAGTAGCAGCGATGAAATCTTCGGCAGGTTTAAAGTCAACCCCGGTAATTTCTTTTAACTTTTTCTCAACCACAAATTTATAATCAGGGTGGCAGTTAATACCTGTGCCTATAGCTGTAGCACCAAGATTTAAAAATGTCATAGATTCACGTGCTGCAGTGATTTTTGCTATATCGCTTTTAATATAACTTGCGAATGCGTTAAAAGTATTTCCTAAAGTAGTAGGAACCGCATCCTCAAGTTCTGTTCTACCCATTTTAATGATATCTTTGTATTCTTTAGCTTTTGCTTCTAATTCTACTTTTAAGTTTTCCATAGCTTTTAAAAGATCACTTAATTTTGCATAAGTTGCCACTTTAATCGAGCTTGGATAGGTATCGTTAGTTGATTGTCCTAAGTTGGTATGGTCATTTGGGTGAAGGTATTGGTATTCACCTTTTTTATGTCCCATACTTTCAAGTGCAATGTTGGTAATTACTTCATTTGTATTCATATTAGTACTTGTTCCAGCGCCACCTTGAATCATATCAACTACAAATTGATCTAAAAATTCACCAGCAATCAACCTATCGCAAGCATTAGCGATAGCATCGGCTTTATCTGCATCAAGAACTCCAACTTCTTTGTTAGCTAGTGCAGCTGCTTTTTTAACTTGAGCAAAAGCTTTTACAAAATAGGGGTAATCTTGTAATTTTCTACCGCTCATACTAAAATTTTCTAATGCTCTAAAGGTTTGTACACCATAATAAACTTCATCAGAAATTTCTAACTCACCAATAAAGTCGTGTTCCTTTCTTGTTCCCATAATATTCTCCTTGTGGGTTTTATTTAAGTTTTATTTATAAACTTGGCAAGTATTATACTACAAAATATTATAAAGATTTCATAAATTTTTTTATTTTTTATCAAATATAATAAAAATATATAACATAAGTATCGAATATTGATACTCATTTTCTAGACAAAATATCAAGTGGCTAAAATGTTTTGTTTATAATATTTAAATTTTATCAATATATTTAAAATTTATTATTTTTTATTTACTTTTATTATCAAATTTTGAAAAAACCAAAAACACAAATATATTTTACAACCTAGGAAATTAATTATAAAGAGATAAAGAGGGTAAAAGCCAAACCCTTAAAGGCTTGGCTTGCTAATGATCAATTAAAACTTTTTCTTTCTAGCATCTTCTAAGATATCATTAGCTATCTTATTAACATTATCAGATATAGCTGCACTATCTTTAGCTATTTTTAGATTTTCTTGTGTTACGCTATCAATTTGAGCCACAGCATCATTAATTTGAGTAATACCTGTAGTTTGTTCTTTAATACTTTCACCCATTTCATTGATAGATTGAACTAAGATATTTGTGTTAGCTTCAATTTCACCCAAAGACTTTTGAGTTCTTTCAGCTAGATTTCTAACTTCATCTGCAACAACAGCAAATCCTCTACCATGTTCACCAGCACGTGCAGCTTCAATAGCAGCATTTAATGCAAGTAGGTTAATTTGATCTGCAATATCTCCAATAATAGAAGTAACATTTTTAATCTCTTCACTTTGAGCAATTACTTCACTAGTTTTATGCGAAACATTTTGCATAGAAGAAGTAATCTCTTCTAGTGCTGCTGCTGTTTCTTCTAAAGAAGAAGCTTGAGAAGATGAAGAATCAGTTAGGTTTTTAACCGCACTTTGTAATTTACCACTTTCATCTGCTAATAAAGAAGCAAATTCAGATGATTGTCTTAACATAGCTACAATTTCTTGACCTAATACATTTGTGGTTACTTCAACTCCACCTTTAGCATTTTTAACTTCAGTAGTAAAGTCTAATGCTTTATAGCTATCAAATACTCTATTAATTTCATTCATATTAGAACCTACTTTTTGTTCTAATACATTAAGCATTTCATTTAAAACATTTTTTAATTCTATAAGCTGAGGATTAGCAGGAATTGCAGTAATTCTTGCTGTTAGATTACCACTTTCTATTTCTTTGGCTGTATCTACTGATTGTTCTACTGCTTTAGCATCTTGTTCTAATGCATTTTTAGTTTTAGTGATGTTTTCATTAATGGCTTTAGCCATAATGCTTAATTCATCATTAGTTTTAGTGTCTTTACTTAAAATGGTATCTTTAGTTTCGTGATTGATAAATTTAAAGAAATGTAAAAGATTGTTTTGTAGATTTACAATTCTTGAGCTAACTGCTTTATTGATGTAAATAAATACTACTAGTACTATTGCTAAAACTACAAAAAGAGATACAATAGCTATAGTCGCAACAAGTTTTACAATAGGCATTTGTATAGAATCAACTGGCGCCATAGTTACGATAGACCAATAATCGCTTGCATTATCCCACACGTTAAAGTTAACTATCGCTGCTCTGTTATCTTTTCCATCTCTTGCACGGGTAAAATCAAAAATAGTGTTAGTTTTATTTTTTTGTAAATCTACTAGTGTTTGCGCGCTAGGATGAGGATTTACTTCAGTGATATTTTTACCTATGAATTCAGTTGCAGGGCTAACTGCAATAAGTCCATTTTCTCCAAGTAATAATCTTTGATCATCTTTAAATACGCTTCTTTCAGGATTTACTAGTTCTTCTTGAAGCTGAGTTAAGCTTCCTAAAGCTCCAACAACACCGATAAGCTTTCCATTTCTTATGATTGGAACAGTAACATTATAAGCTAAGAACTCTTGACCGTTGATAACAAATTTTTGAGGTCTTCCTATGCCTTCTTGCTGGTTTTTTAAAGCATCATTAACACTTCTTTGATTTAAAACCCTATCATCTGCTTGAATGAGTTCAATACCGCCTTTTTCTCTTAAGCTAGTATCGTGCATTAGCATTAGAAATCTATTAGATTGGGTTAGAAGTTTAGGGTTGATGTTAGAGTATTTTGAAACATCCATGATGTGCACATAAATATATGCAATCCAACCATTAGAATCAAGAGCACCACCAAGTATATCTTGCAACCTCTCTTCTTCGATTTCTGTTTGGGTATCAAGAATTTGATCGATAGAGCTTTCAGTGCTTACAAGAGTTGAATATACGCTTTCAGTAGCTCCTCTTACGATATTTGAATATCTAAAAGCGCTAGTTTGAAGTAGTTTTTCTGCTTCAGTATGTAAGATATTTGAAGATTGTACAGCAATAACGCTTGCTAAAATTCCAATACCTAAAACTATAATCGCAATAACAACTGCAACTATTTTTGTTCCTATTTTTAAGTTTGAAAACAAAATAAGCTCCTTTGTGATTTGATTTGAAAATTGATTTAAGATATTAAGATATTAATTTTATCTTAAAAAAGATTATTTTTTAATTAATCTTTTTGCTTTCTCCCAAAGTCTTATACCTAACTCTTTTGCATTATTTTTATCTAAGCTCTTATATTTGGAGCTTGCTAGTTTTTCAAGTTCGTTAAGTTCTTTAGCTAAAAGATTGATTTTGCTTTGTGCGAGTTTGCTAAAATCATCAATTTTTGGATTTTGTTTTAGTTCATTGATTTTGATTAAAATTTGCTCTCTGCTTTCTTGAATAAGACGTTTAAATTTAGCAAATAAGGTATCAAATTTATTTTCTAACAAATCTTTTAATATATCTTTAACTGGATTATTTAATTCTAAGGAAGTTTTTTTAAGCATTTGGATTAATTCTTGTTCGATATCGATGAGCTGTTTTTCCTTGTCTTTTAGATCATGCTCTAAAGCACTATAAGCAAAGCTTGCTTTAAATTTTTCAATCGCCAAAGAAATACCTTCTTGTACCCCATAAATCGCCCCTATGCACAAATCATAAGCAAAAACTTTTGATTCGTTGGCAAGTTCAAATGCTGCATTTAAAACAACTTGAGAAATTTTTAAAATTCTTTCTTTTTCAAAACTACCTTCACAGATCGCATTAAAAACTAAATTTTTTGCTATTTCACATGAGGTAAGTTCGATGTTCTCGCCTTTTTCCAAAGTAGTGATAAAAGCACTTTCAGCAGTTTCTTTTAAAAGTCCTAAAATTTCAATATCATAAAGCATAGCATCGTTAATGCTGATATTAAATTCATTTAAATTTAAATCTTTTAAGGTTTTTTCTAAATCAAAAAAGTTATCGCAAATTTTATGCTTGATAGTGTTTTTTTGTTCTTCTATTTTTGCTTTTAGTTTGCCATATTCGTTGATATAAGCAAAAAAACTTTTTTTATCTTCTTCAACCCTAGCTTTGATAATGCCTTGAATAATTTTGGAAATATTTTCTTCATTAACAAGTTCTAGTTTTTCAAGTACTTTAGAAAAACTAGCAAATAATTCTTCATTAGTGGTGTTTTCATAGCAAATTTTTTTATAGCTTAGGTTAAATACAAGTTCGCTGATTAAGCTTGGAATTTCATTTTTTTCGCAAGCAAGAAGAGAGTTTTCAAAAATAATGGCTAAATTTTTCATAGTTTTCCCTTTTTTATAGTACAAATTTGGCTTTGCTTTTTAATTGATTAAAAATATTTAATCGATCCTCTTTGCTATTCACATAAACACTTAAAAGATAACTTTTGTATGTTCCTTGTTTACTTGTGTTAGAAATTTGATATTTAAAATCTCTTTGATTTAAAATTTGATTAAAAATTTCTAGTGCATTTGTATTTGCTTCAAATACAACCTTATAATCCCAAAAAGTAGGATAATCAATAATAGGTTCTTTTTTAAGATCGCATATATTTACCACTTTTACCTCCTTCTTTGCTTTCTAAAACAATATCTGTAATTTGCATACTTTTATCAATGGCTTTGATCATATCATAAATGGTTAAAAGTCCTACGCTAACTGCTGTTAAACTTTCCATTTCAACACCGGTTTTGCCTTCGCATTTTACGGTGACAAAAAGTTTAAAAGAGCATTCTTTGGCGTTTTCCTCTATATGGGTTTGTACTTTTGAAATCATTAGCGGATGGCACATTGGAATGAGATTGGAGGTTTGTTTTGCGCCCATGATAGCCGCTGTAATGGCAGTTTGTAAAACAGGCCCTTTTTTTGCTTTATTTTCAATGATAGCATTAAATGCTTCTTGGCTCATGTAAATTTTACCACTAGCACAAGCCTCTCTTTGAGTGATATCTTTTTGGCTTACATCTACCATTTTAGGATGATTTTTTTCATCTAGATGTGTTAAATTCATATTTTTCCTTAATGTGTTTTTAGAAAATTATACCAAAATGTGTATTTTTATATTAAAATACTACTAAAAAATATTAAAGGATAAAAATGGCTTACGATGATGAAGAATTTGAAAATTACGAAGATGAGTTGTATGATGATGCTGATGATGACACTTATGCGAGTAATCAAAGATCATATAATTATGATGAAGATGATTATGAATATGATGATGATTATGGCGATGATGATACTTATGAAATGGACTGATTTCTAAGTTTTATATAGATTTTAATAATACCCTACGCACATGCTTTCAGTGATTTTGATACGTTTTTCTAAGGGCGTAGGGCTAAAAAAATGACATTTTTCAATGTAAATATTACAGGTGTAGTCAAGTTTTAAAAAATCATAAAAAGCTTTTAAATTTACAAATTTTACCCCGCAAACTTCTTTGATATCTAAGATTTTATAAATTTGAGAATGGTTTTTTTCTACTAAATGTGAAGGTGCTAAAGTAGTAAAAGAGCAAAAAGCACTCGCAAGAACAAAACCGCTTAAATCTTCACACTCTTTAACAAGGTGCTGGTGTTTTTTAAGTATGCTTTTTTTATGTAAAAAAACTACTCTTGTACCTTGATAGCGTGCAACTTGAGCATTTTTCCAAAACTTATAAGCATTTTTAGAAATACCAGCAAGTTGATGTAATTGGACATTTAAAACATAATCATCTAAAAATTGATTAGGAGGTAAAATCGTATAAGTCATGTTTTTTCTTTTTATTGTAAAGTATTTTTAAAATTATACTAAAAATTGACTTTTGTTTATATTTTTAGCATGTATTTTTAATACAATTGTTTGAATTTATTATCTTAAGGAAAATTATGAAATTAAGTAGTATTGATCATGATGGCATTAAAAAACTTATGGATATTTTTTATGCAAAAATAAGAGTTCACAAAGATTTGGGTCCTATTTTTAATGATAAAATAGGTACAGATGATGAGAGTTGGAAAAAACATAAAGAAAAAATCGCAAGCTTTTGGGCGGGAATGTTTTTAGGCGATCCAAGTTATAGCGGATCTCCTTTGAGGGCTCATCATGAGTTGCCTCCATTTCCAAGAGAATTTTTTGATATTTGGCTTGAATTATTTGATGAAAGTTTACAAGAAGTTTTCGAAGATGAACCAAGGAGTATGATGATGGAAAGAGCTAGAATGATAGCTCAAAGATTTCAAATGATTATTTATGATCATCGTTTCGCTTAAGAGTTTTAACTCTTAGCGATAACTAAAGGTGTGTAGGTTTTCACTATGAGAATAATCATAGCTATATTTTCCATCTAGATAGATTACTAAACGGTAATACTCTTTATGTGATCCAAAAACAACTTTTTTAACTCTAGCGGTGTTTACTTGCAGTGTTTTGGTGTTAAAATTTTGTTTTTTAGCAAAATCGATGATGATTTTGGTAGGATCGCCAATGGATAAATTTCTTAGCATTTTATCTTCGGTTTTGATATTGATTTTATTATTATAAAAACTTAAAGAGATAAAGTTGTATATACTGCCACTAAATAGCGGTGTTTCTATATTGATAGTGGTGTTGTTTTCTTCGGTTTTGCTGTTTTTGGTTGCTTGTTTTTGTGGCACTGTCACAGAGACATCAAGAATGGGCGTTGCGTTAGGGCTTTTGGTTTTTATAAAAGAGTAGGTATCATGCCAATTAATACTTTTGTAAATATCAAGCGTTGTTTGTTCTTCTGAGCCATCAAGGTTGATATAATTTATAGTAATACTTTTTAAAATTCTCGCATCAGAATTAAAATTAAAATCTTGTCTTTGAAAGGGACTTAATTTTATAAATTCAGGATCTTTTTGCTGCATATCGTTGTCGAAAGGATTGTCTTTTGCATTTAAGCATATACAGGAAAGCACAAACAATACCAAAAACTTAATTCTCATGCGAAGTTTCTCCTTTAAGTCTTAAAAGTTGTAAATATTCTTTTTGCGCTTGGGCGTTTTTTGCTTTTAAGGTCATTATGTTTTTTTCTAAAATTTTTTGTTCTTCTTTAAGTGATAGTAAAACATCTAAAGAAGATTTTCCAAAAAACATATTTCCAAAATACATAGCAACAATGATCGCCACAAACGATAAAGCAATGGTTTTTATTAAATGACGACGAGCTTCCTTTTTTTTGGAATGCTCATCGTATTCTTTTAGTAAATCACTCAGAGTTTATCTCCTAGGTATTCATCGTTGTCTAGTTCGATTTCTAATAAGCGATTGTATTTAGCTGTTCTTTCTCCTCTTGCTAAGGCGCCGGTTTTAATTTGTCCTGTATTGAGTGCTACTGCAAAGTCAGCTATAAAAGCATCTTCACTCTCACCACTTCTATGACTCATGATACATCTATAATTATTTCTATGGGCTAATCTTACTGTTCTCATGGTTTGAGTGATTGTTCCGATTTGGTTAGGTTTAATTAATACAGCATTTGCCATATTTTTCATGATACCTTCTCTTAAGATATCTTCGTTGGTTACAAATAAATCATCACCCACAAGCTGAACTTTGCTACCAAGTTTTTGAGTGAGTTTAATCCAACCTTCATAATCATCTTCAGCTAAGCCATCTTCTATGCTAAAAATAGGATATTTAGCGCATAATTCTTCATAACGAGCGATTAAGTCTTCGCTTGAGAAAACTTTACCTTCTAGGTGGTATTTACCATCTTTATACAGTTCGCTACTTGCTACATCTAGCGCTAGTTTGATTTTGTTTTCATAACCTGCTTTTTTAATACAAGTCATTAAAAGATCAAGTGGTTCGGTATTGTTTGCTAAATTTGGAGCAAAACCACCCTCATCACCCAAAGCGGTAGAATGACCTAAACTAGCTAGTTCTTTTTTTAATACTGCATAAATTTCGCAAACTGATCTTAGCCCTTCTTTGAAAGATGAAAAACCAAAAGGCATGATCATAAATTCTTGAAAATCTACGCTATTGTTTGCATGAGCGCCGCCATTGATGATGTTGCACATTGGTACAGGTAATACACTTGCATTTGCTCCACCTAAGTAACGGTATAAAGGCACACCTAAGGCGTTAGCAGCTGCACGTGCTGTTGCCATAGAAATTCCTAAGGTTGCATTTGCTCCTAGGTTGGAGTAGTTTTTTGTTCCATCAAGCTCTAAAAGAGTGTTATCTAGTTGGGTCTGATTAAATGCATCAAGTCCTATGATGTTTTCAGCTATTGTGCCATTGATGTTTTCAATCGCTTTTAAAACACCTTTTCCGCCAAATCTCTCATCATTATCTCTTAACTCTAAGGCTTCTTTTTTTCCAGTACTTGCTCCACTTGGAACGATAGCACTACCCACGCTACCATCGCTTAACATGATTTCAGCTTTAATGGTAGGATTACCTCTACTATCTAAAACCTCAAAAGCTCTTAAATCTTCAATCATTAACATTACTCTTCTCCTTCCTCATCTTCTTTTGCACCTAAAATCATACTATCTATACCGATGGAATTTTGTATAGCTTGTGTGATTTCATCTGCAATAGCTGGGTTTTCTTTTAAAAAGGCTTTGGCATTTTCTCTACCTTGACCAAGTTTAGAAGCTTTGTAAGAAAACCATGCACCACTTTTATCAATGATGTCAAGTTTTACACCATAGTCTATTAACTCGCCTTCACGACTTACGCCCTCGCCAAACATCACATCAAATTCAGCTTGTTTAAAAGGTGGGGCGACTTTGTTTTTAGCTACTTTTACTTTAACACGGTTTCCAATAGGCTCATCATTTTGTTTTAAGGTAGCTGTTTTTCTTACATCTAAACGCACCGAAGCATAAAATTTTAATGCATTTCCACCGGTGGTTGTTTCAGGTGTACCATAACCCATCATACCTATTTTCATACGAATTTGGTTGATGAAAATTACAGTGGTGTTCATTTTGTGTACAATACCAGTGAGTTTTCTTAAAGCTTGACTCATTAATCTTGCTTGAAGTCCTACGTGTTGATCTCCCATATCGCCTTCGATTTCTGCTTTTGGAGTTAGTGCAGCAACGCTATCTACCACTATTAGATCAATAGCTCCACTTCTTGCTATGGTTTCAACGATTTCTAAAGCTTGTTCTCCAAAATCTGGCTGAGAGATGTAAAGATTTTCTGTATCAACACCTAAATTTTTTGCATATCTTACATCTAGCGCGTGTTCAGCATCGATAAATGCACAAACTCCGCCTTTTTTTTGGCATTCTGCTATGATGTGCAAAGTAAGTGTTGTTTTGCCTGAACTTTCAGGCCCATAAATTTCTATAATTCTTCCTTTTGGTACTCCGCCTATACCTAGAGCTAAATCTAGCCCAACTGAACCTGTAGGAATAGAATCAATTTTTTCAACTTCTTTATCGCCAAGTCTTAAGATAGTACCTTTTCCAAAGGTTTTATCAAGACTTTTTAAGGCTGCATCAAGTGATTTTCTTTTATTATCATCCATGCTTATTAATCCTTTTATAATATGTTTAAAATTGTATCAAAAAGAAATTTAATATAAGTTTTTATTTTGAATTTTGCTAAAATACTTTTTTAAATTTTTAAGGAAAAAAATGAATAAAAAAATTAGCGTAGCACACTCTCCTGATGCTGATGATATTTTTATGTATATGGCGATTAAATTTGGCTGGGTGGGAAATGCCTATGAGTATGAAAATACAGCCTTAGATATACAAACTTTAAATGAGTTAGCATTGCAAAATATATACGATGTTAGTGCAATATCTTTTGCGCTTTATCCTTTGATAGCTAGTGAATATGCTTTATTGAAAACTGCTGTAAGTTTTGGCGAAGGTTATGGACCAAAACTCATTAAGAAAAAAGATAAAAGATTAAAGCCAAATTTTAAGGTTGCTTTAAGTGGTGCACACACTACTAATGCTTTGATTTTTCGTATAAAATATCCACAAGCTAGGATAATCTATAAGAATTTTTTAGAAATTGAAAAAGCAGTTTTAGAAGGTGAGGTAGATGCTGGAGTGCTGATACATGAAAGTATTTTAGAGTTTGATTCTAGCTTATGTGTAGAGGCTGAACTTTGGGATATTTGGCAAGAGCTAGCTAAAGATGATTTGCCTTTGCCTTTGGGTGGAATGGCACTTAGAAGATCTTTGCCGATAAATGATGCTATAGCGGTTGAAAAAGATTTAATCAAAGCAGTAGAAGTAGCTGATCATAATAGAAAAATCTTAGCTTCTATGCTTTTAGAGCGTGATTTAATACGCGTAGATGCGCAAAAACTTGATGTATATTTAAACCTATATGCAAATAAAAACTCTATTAACATGAATGATAAGCAGTATAATGCTATAGATAAACTTTTTGAGCTTGGATTTAATCATGGATTTTATGAGAAAATGATAAAGAGCAAAGATTATCTTATACCTAGCGAATATGAAGAATTTAGAAATTCTTGATAGAATTTCAATTTTTAAGGAGAAACAATGGAAAGTGCTTTGGTGGCTTTGGGTGTTCAAACTTTTAAAATTACTCTCATGCTTTCTTTACCTATGCTTTTAGCGGGTCTTATCGCAGGTCTTATTATAAGTATTTTTCAAGCTGTAACACAAATTAATGAAGCTACGCTTTCTTTTGTGCCAAAAATTTTACTTGTTGTTGTAGTGATAGTATTTTTGATGCCTTGGATGATAAGTTCTATGATTGATTTTACAACAAATATTTTAAATCAAATTCCAAGTTTTATTCGATGATTATTGACTTTGCTAAGTATTCTTCTGTGCGTATAGGCGAGAGCTTTGAAGTGCAAGTGCTTGAAGAGCTTTGTGAGTTTGATGGTTTTTTGATAGGTGGGGCTAATAATTTACTTGTTTCGCCAAGACCT
Source organism: Campylobacter sp. 2014D-0216 (assembly GCF_014931215.1). Taxonomy (NCBI): domain Bacteria; kingdom Pseudomonadati; phylum Campylobacterota; class Epsilonproteobacteria; order Campylobacterales; family Campylobacteraceae; genus Campylobacter; species Campylobacter sp. 2014D-0216. Next base: position 156,907 of record NZ_CP063089.1, read on the forward strand.
AAAAAACTTGGAATTTTAGGGAAAAGTTTTGATTATATTACAATTTTAGAGCAAAATGAAAAAGGTATGTCTGTAGAGATAGGTTCTAGTGTGAAATCTTTTAAGATGTATCAATTTGCTAAAGAAAATAATCTAAAAGGCTTTGAATTTTTAAGAAATATCCCAGGTACTTTGGGTGGAATTTTAAAAATGAATGCGGGTTTAAAAGATGAGGACATTAGTAAAAACTTAATGAGCGTTCGTACTTTTAATCAAGAAATTTTAAAACAAGATATTGCTTTTGCTTATAGATTTAACCCTATTAAAGAAGTGATGTTTAGTGCAAAGTTTTTTTTAAAATATGGATTTGATATAAACAAAGATGAGCTTTTAAAGAATGCAAGAAAAAACCAACCCAAAGGTGCTAGCTTTGGGTCTATTTTTAAAAATCCCAAAAACGATCATGCAGGGAGATTGATAGAAGCAGTTGGTCTTAAAGGTTTTAGTAAAAATGATGCGATGTTTAGCAATGAACATGCAAATTTTTTGATCAATAAAAAACATGCTAGCTTTGATGATGCGATGTTTTTAATAGAGCTAGCTAAAAAAAGAGTATCGGAAGAATTTGGTATTTTTTTAGAAGAAGAAGTGGTGATTATATAGTATTTTTAATATCTTCATAAAGAATTTTAGCTATTTCTTGGACTAACTCTTCGTAAGATTTACTTTTATCGCTAGTGTTAAATCGAGTATCAATGGTAAGTAGTTTATGGTCTTTTAATTTATTGGTTTTTGTAAGAAAAACTTTATATTCTAAGTCAATTTTTACATCAAAATTAGAGAAAAATAAAAAATTATGTTGACTTGCTTGGACTTTTTTTAGATCTAGCAAAATCACAAAATCAGCTTTTTTAAAACGGTTAAATTCTAAAAAATCATCTGCATTGATAAAGTGTTTATTTGCTTGTAAAATATTTTGACTATTGATATAAACTTGATTTTCTTTTTGGCCTAGTAAGGCAAGATGATTTTCTTTGTTAAATAAGGTATTTAAAGCATTTAAGGTATCTTTTGCCATGGTATTAGCATCAATTTTTAAATTTGAAAAATAAAAATTATATTCTTTTTCATAGCTTGGCACCAAAGCCAAAACATCAATCTGCGATAATCTATCGTAGTTGACATTTTGGTTTAGTTTGATGATGTTAAAATCATCATTGTTTTGGAGTTTGATGATTTTTTTATTTGCAAAAGAATTGGCGTAAATGGTGCCAAAAAGACATAAAAATACTAAAAGTATTCTCATTAAAAACCTTGTAATTTAAAATCAGTTTTGGCAAAAGCTATAAAACTTGGAAGTTTAAAGTCAGGACGGTTATAGTCCAAAGCTTTTTTATCAAAATCATATAAAATACCACCATTTTGTTTGACTAAAAAATCTCCCGCGGCGATATCCCAAGCTTTTGGACCACCAAAACGTGGGTAAATTCCTGCTTTTGCCTCAAGCAAATACACAAATTTTAAAGCAGAAGAAACCTTAATACCTTCAAGTTGGTTTTGTATGAAAAAGTCTTCGTTATTGTCATGATTTTTAGAGTATAAAGCGATGTTTTTAACTTTTTCATATTGCTTTAATTCATGAGATAAAATAGTGTCATTTTTGTAAACTTTTGTGTGAGTGTGCGCATAATAGAATGCATTATTCTCCACATCGCCTATGAGTGAAAGCACGGGAGTATTTTTATGGATCAATGCGATTAAAACACAGTATTCCTTGTCTTTTTTAGCATAAGATTTAGTGCCATCGAGTGGATCTATTAGCCAAAAATACTCTAATTTTTTTCTTTCTTCATAAGAGAGTATATTTTCTTCAGAGCATATGGCTATATCACTTGATGCTAAAATTTCACTAATAGCCTCATTGGACTTGATATCAGCTAAGCCAACTGGAGATTCATCTTCTTTAAGCCATAAGGTATTTTTGTCTTTGTATTCAAGTAATACCTTAGAAGCTTCTTTACCTGCCCTTAGGGCTAATTCTAAAAGTGTGTCTAAATTTTTCATAAAAAAAGTATAGCAGTTTAAGATAAATACTTAGTAGAATTATTTTCTACTAAGATTATTGATAAATTTAATCAAGCTAATAGCTAAAATCGCTTCAAGCAAGGCAGTAAGCACTAATCCTGAGTATATATCTTGTGTGATGATATTGGTTTGATAAGAAAGAGTGGCTATAGCAATAAGCAAGGTTAATGGCATTGAGTGGCTTAAGCCAAATAAAAAAGTATGTTTTAAACCTAAATTTTTGAAAAAAACCATAGCGCAAAGCATTCTTAAGGCTATCATAAAAAGTGTAAGAGAAAAAGCGATAATTAAAACTTGCGTATTTAAAAGCATTTGAAGTTTAAAGCTTGATCCTATATAAATGAAAAATATAGGGATTAAAAAGCCATAGCCAAAACTAGAAAGCTTGTGCTCTAGATCTTTTTTGTGATCAAAAAAAGTAGCTATAAATGAACCTGCGATAAAAGCTCCCAGTGCAACTTCAAGTTTAAAATAAATCATGATTGCAACTATGGCTATAAAAATAGCCATGCAAAATCTTATATCCTTTTCGTTTTGATCTTGCCAAGGCATGAGTATGGTTTTAAGTTGTGGATACCACCAAAACAACACTTCTAGAAATTTAAAGCCAAAAATACAAAGAGCCAAAAAACCTACCAAGTACAATAAATTTTGAGTAAGCGAGAAAAGATCAGCTCCTTTTCCTAAAAACGCAGCTGCTATGGTAAGTAAAACTATGCTCACAACTTCAGCCAAAGTAGCTACCACCATAGATACATTAAGCCACTCACAATTTTTTCCAAAATCCCTATAAAGCGTTGAGAGTAACCCCACGCTCATTACAGGTATGATAATGACAAAAATATAAGAAATATCCACGCTTTCAACCGCTAAAACACTAAAAGCATATAAAAGTATAATGTATATAAAAGCTTTATTAAGCAAGCTTCTTTCAGTGTTTAAAAAGGTTTTGAGGTTAATCTCCATACCTGCTATAAACATAAGGTAATAAAACCCTGCATTGGCTAAAAGCTTAAAATTTTCACTCTCGCCAATAAAACCTAAAAACCCTATAAAAGAGCCAAGCATAATTTCAGTGGCTGAAAGTGGGAGTTTTAAAAATTTAGCAATATAAGGTGAGGTTAGCAAGCACCCTGCTACGACTAATAAAATTTTTAAATCCGTAGCAGCTTGAGCATCAATGACACCCGCTAGCAAAGCTAAACCCCATTTGTTTTAGTTTTTGTATATCTTTGCTTGGTTCTTCGCCTTTGGTTGTAAGATAATCTCCTACTACTATGGCACTAGCTCCTGCGTCAAAAATTTCATACTGTCTTTCTTTTAACACTACCTCTCTACCACCTGCTACCATAATGTGGGCATTAGGTAGATCTTTTTTAGTGTCTTTGATGATGTTTAATGCTTCATCAGGATCAAGCAAGGCTTGTTTAAGTTTTAAATTTTCATTTGGTATAAAAAAATTAATAGGCGAAGAAAAAGGATCAAGTTCTTTTAAACTAGCTCGAAAACTTTTTCTATCAGCTTCACTTTCCCCAAGACCATAAATTCCACCACAGCAAAGCATTAAGCCCGCTTCTTTAGCATAAAGATTGGTTTGAAATCTTTGCTCCCAAGTATGCGTAGAGCAAATATTTGGGAAAAATTCTTTAGAGGTTTCTAGATTATGGTTGTATGAAAAAATTCCTGCTTTTTTTAATTCTTTGAGTTGATCTAAATTGGCTATACCATTACAAGCTATAAGCAAAAGCCCTTCTACTTCTTTTTGTACTGCATGAGCTACTTTACACACATATTCAAGTTTTTCATCATCAAGCCCAGCACCAGCTGTAACCAAACAAAAACCTAAAGCCTCGTTTTTTTTAGCCATTTTAGCTTCTAAAACAATTTGATCTATATCTTTTCTTTTGTATTTGTTGATATTTGTTTTTACATGAGCGCTTTGGGTGCAGTACTTGCAGTCCTCTCCGCACCCTCCACTTGCTATATTAGATATAGCACAAAGCATGATTTGCATTAAATTTCCTTTTTGATTTTACATTTTAAGCACTCTAAAAATGTGCCTTTTTTAAGTTCTTTAATGATCAAAGTTTCACCGCATTCGCTACATTTTTCTTCACTTGGTTTGTATTTGCTTATATAATTACATTTTGGGTAAGCACTACAACCATAAAATTTACCGCGCTTAGAAAAACGCTCTACGATCTCGCCTTCTTGACAGCTTGGACATTTTACGCCTATGGTGTTGAGTTTTTTCTCGCTTTTTTCTTCATTTTGTGTTTCTTGTTTTAAATTTCTTGAATATTTACATTTTGGAAAATTTAAACAAGCTACAAATTCCCCATATCTTCCTTTTCTTATGGCGAGTTCTCCACCGCAATCAGGACAAGTTTCATCTAGCTTGGTGACAGTTTTTTGGCTTTTGATGTTTTTCTTGCCCTCATCAATTTTCCTCATAAAAGGAAAATAAAATTCTCGTAAAACTTCTTGCCAATCCATCTTGCCTTCTGCGATGACATCAAGCGTATCTTCCATTTTGGAAGTAAAATCACTATCTACGATATCGCTAAAGTTTTGCTCTAAAACCTCTGTTACGACAAAGGCTATTTCATTAGGAATGATTTGCTTTTTATCTATACGCACATACTCTCTTGCACTTAGTAAAGAGATGGTAGGAGCGTAAGTAGAAGGGCGCCCTATGCCAAGATTTTCTAGCTTTTTAACAAGCCCAGCTTCAGAGTATCTTGAAGGTGGTTCGGTAAAATGCGAGTTAAGTTCTATGTTTTGGATGTTTAGTGTATCTTCTAGTTTTAAATTAGGTAAGATTTTGTCTTTATCCATATCTCCATAAATTTTATAATGACCATCAAATAAAATTTTTCTACCACTTATTTTAAAACTTGCTTCGTTTGATTTTACATATACATTTTGAGTTTGAGAGATGGCGGGATTCATTTGCGAAGCTAAGAAACGGTTATAGATTAAAGTATATAATCTTGCTTCATCTTTTTCTAAAAACTCACTTGCAAGCTTTGGGGTAAAGCTAAGGTTGGTTGGTCTTATGGCTTCGTGGGCTTCTTGGGCACCTTTGCTTTTGGTGGTATAGATATTTGCTTTGCTTGGTAGGTATTCTTTGCCAAAATCACTTTTAATGAGTTTTCTTACTTCTTCTAAGGCTTCTTTTGCGATATTTAAGCTATCAGTTCTCATGTAGGTGATCACACCCATGATACCTTGATGTGTTTTAACACCCTCATAAAGTTTTTGAGCGATCATCATGGTTTTTTTAGGGTTAAATCCTAGGCGATTGCTCGCGCTTTGCTGTAAGGTTGAGGTCATAAAAGGTGCTTGTGGGGCTATTTTTCTATCTTTGCTTTCTATGTCTTTGATTTTAAAATTTGCATTTTTACAAGCATTAAAGATTAATTTTGCTCTATCTTCATTAGTTAGACTTAGCTTTTCTATTTTTTGGTTTTGAAATTCAACTAGTTCTGCTTGTAAGTCTTTTTCAAAAACCATATCGATACTAAAGTATTTTAAAGGAACAAAAGCCTTAATCTCTCTTTCTCTATCGACGATGATTTTTAAAGCCGCACTTTGCACACGTCCTGCGCTTAGGCCTTTTTGAATTTTTTGATTGAGTAAGGGGCTAAGTTTGTAGCCTACGATACGATCAAGCAAGCGTCTAGTTTGCTGGGCGTTGACGCTGTTTATGTTTAAAGATCTTGGGTTTTTTAAAGCGTTTTCGATAGCACTTTTGGTGATTTCATGAAAAACTATGCGTGGCAAAGTGCTTTCATCTTTATTAATAGCTTTGGCTATATGATAAGCTATGGCTTCTCCCTCGCGGTCCTCATCGGTTGCTAGGTAGATGGTTTTAGCTTTTTTAGCTTTTTCTTTGAGTTCTTTTACTAAGCTTGAATGGTCATTGGAAATTCTATATTCGGGTTTGAAGTTTTCATCTTCTATTTTTATACCAAAGCTAGTTTTAGGTAGATCTCTAATGTGCCCTTTGGAGGCGATGACTTCGTAGTCTTTACCTAAAAAATTACCTATGGTTTTAGCTTTGGCAGGTGATTCTACTATGATTAAATTTTTCATTATTTTCCTTATATAGGATTAAATTAGTAAAAGTGTATAAAAAAAAGTTAAATTTTTTGCTTAGAAGGGTTTTTAAATCAAATATATTTAATGCTATAATTTTTATATTTATAATCATAGGAATAAAAATGTTTTTGCAAAAAAATTTACAAGCATTGGAATTTACCAACAAACCTTTACAAGAAAAAATCGCTTCTTTAAAAGAAGAAAGTTTTATCGATATATTTCCAAGTCAAACTCCGGTTGTGCCTTCTAAAGAGGATTTGCTTAAGCCTAACATATTTTTTTGTGGGATAGGCGAGGGCTTGTTTTTAAAAAAATTAATCAATAAGCATATTTTTATTTTTGATAAATGTGAGTTTTTTGCTAATGTTTTGACTAAGATGGACTTAAGTCAAGAGCTTGCAAGTGGTAAAATTTATCTTTGTGATGTGGAGGAAAAAAGACTAGAGGAATATCTTGTCTTGCTTTTTTCTCAAAAAGATTGCTTTGAGTATTTGGGTTTATTTAAACTTTTACCATATAGTGAGTGTTACAAGCAAAGTCCAATGTTTGACTTTGTTTGTCAAATTTGTAGTGATGTTATATTTAGGTCTGTGTTAAATACAGATACTAGTTTTGCTATGGAATCTAAAATGTACAAACAGTTTTTATCAAATATCCCTTGTGTGTTAGAAGATACTCCTTTTCAGCGCTTTATTTATGAAAATAAAGGAAAAAACAAAAGTGTCATTGTGGTATGTGCTGGACCTTCTTTAAATAAACAACTTGAGCTTTTAAAGGCATATCAAAATAACTTTGTAATTTTTGCTTTAGATGCTACTTATAAAACCTTGCTTAAGAATGAAATATACCCAGATTTTGTTTTCTCTATGGATATTCAAGATAAGTGTAAATGTTTTTATGAAAACTTGCCTAGTGAGGTTAAAAAGCCTATTTTTGTATTGAGTGGAAATATTAATAAAGCTTTGATTGTAACTTTAAAAGATAAGGAAAAAAAGATATTTATCTTGCAAAATTTAGATTATCAACAAAAATTCAATCTAAATGACTTTGGTTATTTAGATATAGGTATTAATGTAGCACATTTTGCATATAGTTTTGCTATGGCCTTGGGTTTTACTAATGTCATCATGATAGGTCAAGATTTAGCTTTTGATGAAAAGGGCAATTCTCATGCAGATGCGAGCGTATTTACTTTTCATGATGTAGAAGCAGCTGAGCATACAGTTGTAAAACTTGAAGTATTGGCCTATGGTAAATCAGGTTATGTGCAAACCCATATAAGCTGGGATGAGTTTCGAAAAAGACTCGAGGTATTATTTCTTTCTCATCCACATGTGAAATTTTATAATGCCACAGAAGGGGGGGCTTTTATCGATTATACTATAGAAAAGCCGTTTGGAGAGGTTTTGGAGTTATTAAAAGATAGTAAAAAAGATTATATTTTACCTAATGCTTTAAGTTTTAATAGACAAAAAAAAATACTTACAAAAATGCTAGAAATTTTACAAAAAGATCATTTAGAATTAAGTACTTTGTATGAAAATGCTAAGAAGATTTTAAATATTTTAGAGCAACATCAAACACAAGTTGCTCTTCATGAAGAGTTATTAAATATCATCACCCAATTTAATCTTTTGCTAGATGAGAGTAAGCTGCTACAAAGTTTCATGTATAAACCCTTGTTTTACCATAGAGGTTTTTTTCATGTTAGTTTATATCAAGATACGCAAGAGGCTTTGAAAAAATATATAGATTTTCTACATCTATTTTTAGAATTCATATCATTAAATCTTAATTCACTTCAAGAGGCTATAGAAAAATACAAAAATATTTTAAAGCTATAAATTTTTAAAAGATTTGCCGATTTAGTAAAAACAACTGCATGGAAGCGGTTGAATTTATTTAAAAGGATTTAAAATGGGATTTCGTATAAATACTAACGTAGCATCTTTAAATGCTCAAGCTAATGCTAACTTAAACTCAAGAGCATTAGAAAACTCTTTAGGTAGACTTAGCTCAGGTCTTAGAATCAACTCTGCGGCTGATGATGCTTCAGGGATGGCGATTGCTGATAGCTTAAGATCACAAGCAAACACATTAGGTCAAGCAATTAGTAACGGTAATGATGCTTTAGGTATTTTACAAACAGCTGATAAAGCTATGGATGAGCAGCTTAAGATCTTAGATACCATCAAAGTAAAAGCAACACAAGCAGCTCAAGATGGTCAAACTACTAAAACAAGAAACATGCTTCAAGCTGACATCAACCGCTTGATGGAAGAGCTTGATAACATCGCAAATACTACTTCATTTAACGGTAAGCAACTTTTAAGTGGTGGTTTTGTAAATCAAGAATTCCAAATCGGTGCTCAATCAAACCAAACCATTCAAACTAGCATTGGTGCAACCCAATCAAGCAAAATCGGTGTAACGAGATTTGAAACAGGTTCTATGTCACATAGTAGTGGCGTAGCTCAACTTACCATTAAAAACTATAATGGTATTGATGATTTTAAATTCCAACCCGTGGTGATTTCTACTTCAGTGGGTACAGGTATGGGTGCTTTAGCTGAAGAGATCAACAGGGTATCTGACATCACTGGTGTAAGAGCAAATTTCTTAGTAGAAACAACCGGTGTGGGACCTATCAAAGCAGGTAAAACAGACTCTAACTTTAGTATCAACGGAGTAAAAATTGGTGAAGTTGAGTATAAAGATGGAGATGAAAATGGAGCTTTAATCTCAGCAATTAACTCAGTGAAAGATACCACCGGGGTAGAAGCTTCTAAAGATGCCAATGGTAGATTAGTACTGAACTCAAGAGATGGTAGAGGGATTAAAATCGAAGGTAGTATGGGGCCAGGTGCGGGTATTTTAAAAGATGATTATGAAAACTATGGACGTTTGTCTTTAGTAAAAAATGATGGTAAAGATATCTTGATCTCAGGTTCCAACCTTTCTACTATAGGTATGGGTGCTACAGATATGATCTCTCAAGCTTCTGTGTCTTTAAGAGAATCTAAAGGAAACATCGACACTAATGTAGCCGATGCTATGGGCTTTAATGCTTATAAAGGTGGTGGTAAGATGATAGTTACTTTCTCTTCTGTTTCTGCTTTTATGGGTTCAAGTGGTAGTGGTATGAGCCAAGGTAGTGGTTTTTCTGTGGGTAGTGGTAAAGATATGTCAAAGGTGTATAACTCCACTGAAGCACTAGCTTTTGTTACAGCTTTCTCAGCTGCCTTTGGGGTAAGTCCTGGTAATGGGGTTTCTCAGTTTGCTAATTTTGCTGCATCGACAAATATAGCTGCTAAAGACCAACAAGCAGGAGTTACTACGCTTAAAGGCGCGATGGCAGTGATGGATATCGCTGAAACAGCTATTACAAATCTAGACTCTATTAGAGCAGATTTAGGTGCGGTGCAAAATCAAATCACAGCTACGCTTAATAACATCAGCGTAACTCAAGTAAACATTAAATCAGCTGAATCTAACATCAGAGATGTAGACTTTGCAGCAGAAAGTGCAAACTTTGCTAAGCACAACATCCTAGCTCAAAGTGGTTCTTATGCGATGAGTCAGGCTAATGCAATGCAGCAAAATGTAATGAGACTATTGCAATAGTAAAGAAATCCAAAACACCTTGAAAACTTTCAAGGTGTTTGTAGTGTAAAAATATCCTTTTGTAAAAATATCCTTTTGTAAAAATATCCTTTTGTAAAAATATCCTTTTGTAAAAATATCCTTTTGTAAAAATTGGAACACTTCTTGCTTTTGTTGCTGAAAGCAATATTTTGAAAGGATTTAAAATGGGTTTTAGAATAAACACCAACATAGGTGCAATGAATGCACATGCAAATTCAACAATCACAGCAAGAGAGTTGGATAAATCTTTAGGTAGACTGAGTTCAGGTCTTAGAATCAACTCTGCAGCTGATGATGCTTCAGGGATGGCGATTGCTGATAGCTTAAGATCACAAGCTGCGACTTTAGGCCAAGCGATTAACAATGGTAACGATGCGATAGGTATTTTACAAACAGCTGATAAAGCTATGGATGAGCAGCTTAAGATCTTAGATACCATCAAAGTAAAAGCAACACAAGCAGCGCAAGATGGACAAAGTGCTAAAACAAGAAACATGCTTCAAGCTGACATCAACCGCTTGATGGAAGAGCTTGATAACATCGCAAATACTACCGCATTTAACGGTAAACAACTCTTAAGTGGAAATTTTGTCAATCAAGAATTCCAAATCGGCGCTCAATCAAATCAAACAGTAAAAGCAAGCATAGGCCCAACCCAATCAAGTAAAATCGGCGTAACAAGATTTGAAACAGGTTCTATGTCACATAGTAGTGGCGTAGCTCAACTTACCATTAAAAACTATAATGGCGTGGATGATTTTAAATTCCAACCCGTGGTGATTTCTACTTCAGTTGGTACCGGTATGGGTGCTTTAGCTGAAGAGATCAACAGAGTAGCAGATGTAACCGGCGTAAGAGCAAATTTTATAGTGGAAACAACAGGTGTTGGAGCGATTAAGGGTGGTATCACAAGCGATGATTTTAAAATTAATGGTGTGACTATAGGCAAGATCGAGTATCAAGATAGTGATCAAAATGGAGCTTTAATCTCAGCAATTAACTCAGTGAAAGATAGCACAGGCGTAGAAGCTTCAAGAGATGCCAATGGTAGATTAGTACTGAACTCAAGAGATGGTAGAGGGATTAAAATCGAAGGTAGTATGGGGCCAGGTGCGGGTATTTTAAAAGATGATTATGAAAACTATGGACGTTTATCTTTAGTAAAAAATGATGGTAAAGATATTTTGATCTCAGGTTCCAACCTTTCTACTATAGGTATGGGTGCTACAGATATGATCTCTCAAGCTTCGGTATCGCTAAGAGAATCTAAAGGAAGAATTGACTCTAATGTAGCTGATGCTATGGGCTTTAATGCTTATAAAGGTGGTGGTAAGATGATAGTTACTTTCTCTTCTGTTTCTGCTTTTATGGGTTCAAGTGGTAGTGGTATGAGCCAAGGTAGTGGTTTTTCTGTGGGTAGTGGTAAAGATATGTCAAAGGTGTATAACTCCACTGAAGCACTAGCTTTTGTTACAGCTTTCTCAGCTGCCTTTGGGGTAAGTCCTGGTAATGGGGTTTCTCAGTTTGCTAATTTTGCTGCATCGACAAATATAGCTGCAAATGATCAGGCTCCAGGAGTTACTACGCTCAAAGGTGCGATGGCTATGATGGATATAGTAGAAACTGCAACGGCAAACCTAGATGCCATTAGGGCGGATATCGGTGCGGTGCAAAATCAAATCACAGCTACGCTTAATAACATCAGCGTAACTCAAGTAAACATTAAATCAGCTGAATCTACCATCAGAGATGTAGACTTTGCAGCCGAGAGTGCAAATTTCTCAAAGTATAACATCCTAGCTCAAAGTGGATCTTATGCGATGAGTCAAGCTAATGCTGTGCAACAAAATGTTCTAAAACTCTTACAATAATCCTTAAAGCGGGTACCCCCCCCCGCTTTCTTTTTATATCAATTTTCTTTTTTCTAAAACATCTTGCAAAGGTATGATGGCTATTTTTAAAGCTTTTTCTTGCACTAAGGTAAGTTCTGTGATGTCTTCAAGCCATGCTTTGTGTGCTTCAATCCATGCAACTAGTTTATTTTGTTTGTCGCTTTCATTATGCATAGCATGAACGTAAATTTTAGAAAAAGTACTTTCTAAGTGAAACAATGAAGGGCTAATTACCTCTCTTAAAAAGATATGTTTTTTGCTTTCAAGTTTTTCTTTTAATTTATCGATTTTTTCATTTAGCTCATGAAGAGTGTGGCGAATTTTACCTTTATGGTAGAGTTCTTTGTGGAGTTTTTTACACTCTTTTAAAAAAGCTTGACTAGTTTTGATATTTTGCTTAATTTGTTTATAAGCTTGTAGCATAAGCTCTTCGCTATCTTTGCGTTTTGGGTTTTGTAGTTTTGGAAAAGGTTTTTTAAGATCTTCTTTGAGTAAATTTTCACATAATTCTTTAAAAGGTTTTTCTATGGTACCTTCTATCCTTGCTCCACCTTCAGTAGCATTATAAATTTTTACACCATTTTGTTTGTGGATTAAATTTTCAAAAACTTGTTTAAATAAAACCCAAACTTCTGAGCTTTGCGCATAGCCTTTTCCACCATAAGCAAGAACTTTAAATTTATCCTTATCTTTTTCATAATCTCCTTCATGATAAGCACTATGGATGAAACCTTCAGTATGTGAGTCGCCTTTTTCGCTATAGGCTAAATCTTGACCGATTAAAATGATATTTTTATGTCCTAGTAAAAGCGCTAGTTCATAGTTTAAGTGCGCTACGCTCATACCACCACCAACATAGCCATAATCATGCAAACCCAAAGAGTAAGCAAAAGGTAGAGATCTAGAAACTAAAATGTATTTGCGTTTATTTTTCTCTAAAAATTCAATACTATCTTTATATACCAAAGATACCAAAATAAAAGTGATATCTTTATCAAAATCTCCAAAGTCATTATCAAAACATTTAGATACCACATCATCTCTTTCTAGCATACAAACATAATCAGGCTTGATCCCTTCTTTTGCTAAGATAGGGTAGGCACTATCAGCGCAAAATATAGTTGCATTTTTGCTATATTTTTTAAGTAAAGGAAGTTGTTTTTTTAAAGAAGGTCCAGTGGCTACCAAGATGGCATTTTGGCTTTTATTGCTTCTTTTTTGCTTAAGCTCTTTAAAGCTTGGGTGGGTTAGCATTTTAGGTAAGTTTAAGACAAATTGTTCAATGCCTTGCATTGCATCAATAGGATCATTTCCTCTTCTTAGTGCAATGCTTTTTATTACTTTAAAATTTAAATCACTGATGTATCTGATTTCTTCTTTATGATCTTCATAAAAATGTGAATGAATGTGTAAATCGTAAGTTTTTAAAAAAAGATCTAAAAAACTACAAAGAGTATCAGCTTTTGCATAATTTAGTTCTTTAGTATGAATTAAAATCAACCTTCCCGATGAGAGTTCTTGAGAGAAATCAACCATATTCAAAACTAAAAATATAAGCTCTAAATCTCTTTCGTATACAATAACTCTTTTATGAGTTTTATTTGCAAGTAAGCTTTTATAAAAAATTCCATTGCCCAAACCATAAAAAAACAAATAAGGGTAACGAGTATAGTTTTTGTTAAAAAATTCTAGTTTTTCTTTGAGTTCATCTAAAGGATTGATATAGATATTTTTTTGATTTTTATAACAGATATTGCAATTTAAAGGATCTTTGTCAAATACATAAAGATAGTCTTTTGTTTCTTTAATCCTTCCTAGTTTACGTTTTAGACTTTGGTATGCATCTCCCCCTAGTGCCTTGATATTTTTTTTATAAATTTCTGTTTTCATGGCTTACCTTTTATTTGTGATAAATTTTTATATTTTTCTAGATTATTTTCTAAAAGTATATCGTTCAAAAGCGACTGATGTTTATCGATGATGTATTTTAAATTTTCTAGCGTGGTAATCACAAGTTTAAAATACTCAAAATGAGAAAATATCCAAGCTTTTATTTTTTCCATACGCGTATATTCATCTGTGGGTATAATGACATAAATTTTTGCCAAAGCAAAACGAAGTTGGTCTAAAAAACAAGCCAAGAGTATTTTAATGGCATGGTTTTTTTCAAAATCATCTAAATCTAAATTTTCTAAATAAAACATGACTTTTTCAAAATCATTATGATTTTCTGCGATAAATGTCAATTGTTTGGTGTATTTATCGATATAATAATAAATATCATTTTGAAGGGTTAAAATTTTATAATAAGTTTTTAATAAATATTCTTGCTTTTTATAGTAGGGAAATTGTTTTAATTTTATAAAGTTTTTATCAATAGGTGTTGAAAGTAGTAGCTTACAAAGTTTCTCAAAAGATTCTTCTGTAGCTCCTTCTATCCTCGCTCCACCTTCGGTGGCATTGTAAATTTTTGCTTTAGATTGTGTGATGAGATATTCTAGGTTAACTCTAAATGTATCCCAAGCTATGTGGGTATAAACTTTACTTTTACCTCCATATGCTAACACTTGAATTTTTTCTAGATTACTTTCATAGTTTGCACTATACTTGTAGTTTTTAGGATGAGATTCGCCTAGATTATTATAAGCCAAATCTTGACCTATAAAAATAATGTTTTCAAATTTTAATAAATTAATAATTATGAAAGCTAGATGAGCAACGGAAAGCGCTAGATCAACATAACCAAAACTATGCAAAGCGAAATAATACTCAAAAGTTTCTTTTGAAATGAGCACGAATTGTCTATTGTTTTGTTTTAAATATTTTATAGCATTTGGATGAACTAATGATGTCAGAATAAAAGTTGTATTTTTATCAAAATCTCCAAAATCATTATGAAAAAATTCCGCAGTAACCTCTCCTCTTTCTACCATAAATACATAGTCAGGTTTTATGCCTTTTTCATACAAGATAGAATATGCACTATCTGCGCAAAAAATAACAGCATTGTTTTGATATTGCTTTAAAAGATGGAGTTGTTTGGTGAGAGATGGTCCTGTTGATACTATAATCGCATTTGATTGTATTTGTTTTCTTTTGTTTATAAACTCCTTAAAACTTGGCCTTGAAAGCATATCGGGTATATTTTTTAAAAATTGATCTATGCCTTGTAGCGTATCTTTTGCATCTGTTCCTTTTATGGTTGCTATGGATTTTATACAAGATAAAAAGACGCTGTTTAAATTCAAAATATCGGTTTGAAATTTCTCATAATACTTGCAGTGAATTTCCAAAAAATAAGTTCTAATAAATTCTCTAAAAGGGTTTTTAGAGATCAAAGAAAGTAGCATAGGTGTATTGATATTATCTTGAGTGATGATTAATCTCCCTTCTTGTAGTTCTTTTGAAAAATCAATATGATAAAACAAAAATTGTATTAGACTTAAGTTTTTTTCAAAAACTACTATGTGTTTTATGTTGGGGTTTTGCAACAATGCTTTATATAAAATTCCATTGCCAAAGCCATAAAAATACAAAACAGGATATAATTTATACATTTGATTATATTTTGTTAGCATATTGTTAAGTTCCAAAATGGGATTTTCATAAAATACCCCCCCCCATTCATCTTTGATATTTATATCTAAAGGGTCATTTCCTTGTATTATTTGGTAGTGATGCTTTTGAGATTTTTTTAAAATTTGTTGAAAAGAAGGGTTTAGCGACTGTATATTTTTTTCAAAAAGTTCATGATTCATAAAATTATGCCTTTAAATTTTCTTTTATGGTTTTGTTGTATTCTTCTAGGTATAGTATAACTTCTTGGAAAAAGTCAATTTGTTGCATTAAAAACAAATCAGTATTTTTGTCTTTTTCGACCTTATATTTTAAGACTTCACATTCATTTTGAAAACACCTAGCTTGCAAAATATCTGAAAAAAAATCACTTTTAGGTAGTTTCAGCCTTAGTTTTTCTAGTTTTTCTAAATTTTTTTCTTGCATAGCTTTTTTACATTCGTTGATGTAAATTTCGCTTTGTCTTGTAAGTTTACTAAGTCTTTCTTTGCACTGCTTGATTTTTTTTTGTGGGTTTTTAGGTTTTGCTAAGATGTTGTTTTTAACAATTTTTTCTTTTAGTAGTGTTTCGCATAGTTCTTTAAAAGGCTTTTCTATAGCTCCTTCTATCCTTGCTCCACCTTCAGTGGCGTTGTAGGTTTTGATTTTTAAGATATCTCTTGCTAAGGCGATGTCTTTTTCGAAACTTTTTAAAAATAAATACCAAGTAAGTTGTGTTTTTACTTCACCCTTTCCTCCATAAGCAGGAATCATCTTATAAACAACTTCTTCATCGCCTTGTTCACCATATAAATGTTCTTTAGGGTGGGATTTGCCATCATCATCATAAGCTAGATCTTGCCCGATTAAAATAATATTTTCAAATCTTAACCCCCCGGCTAATTCATAAGCCATATTAGCAACACTCATACCATTACCTAAAAAGCCATATTCATTTAAACCAAGCTTGCTTTCAAAAAACAATGGTCTTAAAACAAGCATGTAGTTTCTGTTGTTTTTTTCTAGATATTTTACTGTATTAGGATGGGTTAAAGAGGCGATGATAAACAAGATATTTTGATCTATTTCTTTGAAATCATTGTTAAAAAATTCACTAGTAAAGTCAACTCTTTCTAAAGAGAAAACATAATCAGGCTTGATGCCAGCATTAGCTAAAATAGCATAAGAGCTATCGGCACTAAAAATTACGACATTATCTTGGTATTGCTTTAGCAAAGGAAGTTGTTTTGTTAAAGATGGTCCAGTTGAAACAATAATAGCGTTCTTTGCTTTTGCTTTTTTTTCTTTTATAAGATTTTTTAGTGGTGTGTGAGAGATGATTTTTTCTAGATTGATTACATTATGTTTTATACCTAAGAGAGCATCTTTTGGATCGTTTCCATGTGCTAGCATGAGTGTTTTGATGGTGTTGAGTAAAATTTGCATGATTTTTTGAGCATTTGCTAGATAAAAGTGGGTATAAAACTCATTATAAAAATTAAAATTAAAAATTTTCAAAGTATGTTTGATATTTGGATAATTAAAAAGAATATTTAATTGTGCTGTATTGATATGAGGAGGATAAAATAAAATCAGTTTTTCTTTTTTGATAAAGTGGCTAAAATCATATAGATAAAATGCAAGATGTAAAATTTCTAATTCATCTTCGAAAATCACAATATGTTTGAGGTGTTTATTTTCTAAAAGTTTAAAGAAAAAACTTCCACTACCAAAACCATAGAAAAATAGCACAGGATAAAACTCAAACTTATCAAAATCAAATAGGTGGTTTTCATCTAAGAAAATTTGATTTTGTTGATCAAAAATTTTACCATCTATAAGCTTAAAACGAGTAGTTTGGGAAATTTTTCTAAGTTCATATGCTAAAATTTGGTCCACTTCAAATAAAGCTTGGGTGTTTTTTAAAAACAATTCTTTGTTCATAAAAGTCCTTATGGATATGGTTGGTTTGAATTATAACGAAAAAACATAAGGACTTTTTGAAGCTATGATTTGTTAGAATATTGTGACTAGTGGCTTGGTGTTTTTGATCTTGTTGATTTGCCGAGTTAGTTTATTTTCTTCTAGTTTTAACTCTAAATTTTTTATATTTTTTTCTAAAGTGCTTTTTAGTGCTTTTATATGGTTGTTTATTGTGGTGATCCACTCTAAATGCTCTTTGATCCAAAGATAGTTTTTGTTAAATACATCTTCATGAGTTTTGGGATTTAACACATAAATTCTAGCAAGATTGAGTTCAAATTGAGTATTTAATGGGTCTATAAGCTCTTTTGTAAACATAACATTGTTGATTTTTTCTTTAAAAACATCTAGTTGTTTTATGATGTTTTTAAAATTATTCTCATCATTGCTTAAAAAATTCAAAGTGTTGGACATAAAAGCACATTCTTTTTCTAAATATTCGCAAATTTTTATCGCTTTGTGGGTTTTATGAAAAGATTTTAGCATGAGTTCTATCTGCTTTGTGGAGTTAAGTTTTTCAAGTTTAGCAAAGTGCTTTTGCGGTTCTTTTGCTAGCAATTCTTCGCATATTTGTTTAAAAGGCTTTTCTATAGCTCCTTCTATCCTTGCTCCGCCTTCAGTGGCGTTGTAGGTTGAGGTGTGTTGTTTAGAATTTAAGATGATATTTTCAAGTTGGGTTTTAAAAAGCATCCAAGTTTCACTTGTTTTGACATAATGAGTTCCTCTGTAGCTTATGGTTGTTAAACTATAGTCAATTTCTTGAGGATTATAAGTATCATATTTTCCGTAGTGATACTCCGTAGGATGAGATGATCCATCTTTAGCATAAGCTAGATCTTGTCCTATAAAGATGATGTTTTTGTGTTCTAGTTTTAATGCTAAAATATAAGCCATCGTAGCCACACTACTTCCCATTTCCATATATCCAAAATCTTTTAAAGCTAAATGGTATGCAAATGGACGAACGTCTGATATTGTTCCAATATGTGGTTGTTGTGTTTTTTTGAGATACTTAAAAGTGTTAGGATGCACTAAGGATTTTAAAACAAAAACAATATCTTTGTCAAAATCCCCAAAGTCATTATTAAAAAATTCACTAGTAAAATCAACTCTTTCTAAAGATAAAACATAGTCAGGTTTTATATTATGTTTTGCTAGGATGGGGTATGCACTATCAGCGCAAAATATGCTAGCTTTATCAGCATATTGTTTTAATAAGGGAAGTTGTTTGATTAAAGATGGGCCAGTTGATACTATGATGGCGTATTTAGAGCTGTTTTTTCTTTTTAGTAGTAATTCTTTAAAAGAAAAATTAGAAATAATATCAGGAAGATTATAAATGTAATTTTCAATCCCCATTAATGCATCTTGGGATGAATTTCCTTTTGTAAGAATGGTTTGTTTAATATATTTTTGCATATTTTGGTTGGTTGTTAAAATATCTTCTTGATATCTTTCATAGTAATCACAATGTAAATCCAAAAAATATACACGTAAAAAATTAAAAAAAGGACTAGTGGAGCAAAGCATTTGAAAATCAACTGCTTGGAGGTTTGAAGCATCTAAGATAATTAAAGCATTGTTTTCTAATATATCGCTAAAATCTAGCACGTGAAAACTCAGATAAATAAATTCCAATTCTTTCTCAAAAACAACAATTTTTTGTCTATTTTTGTTCTGTAATAAAGCTTTATATAAAATTCCATTTCCAAAGCCGTAAAAATAAAGTACAGGGTATAGTAGATATTGATCATTGTATATATTCAATTTTTCATTTAATTCACTTAAGCTATTGTTATATAGTGTATACCCCCCCCCATCATGAATAAAATTAATATCCAAAGGATCGCTTCCTTGGAGAATTTGGAAATTTCTTTGTTTAAAATGAAGTAGTTTTTCTTTTAGTTTTGTATTTTGCAATGCTTGGATATTTTTTTCAAATACACTTTTATTCATTGTTATCCTTTAAAATGCTTTTGTTCTAATGCTGTGCCAAATTCTATATCACAATTGGCTTTTTTACCAAGTATGATAGGCAAAAACTTAGGATGTAAACCTAGGCTTGGTCTTACGCTTTTTACATTTTCTAGTGTAAAAATTTCACCTTTTTTGATATCTTTGCTAGCATATAAGCTTCTTGCAAAATGACGGTTTTTTAAGGTTTTTTCATCCATCGCTAAACTAACATCGCCTAGTGCTTGTTCGCTTTTTCTCACCATGTCACACATTTGTTTAAATGCTTCAAAATCAAGACTAAATTTCGCATCGGCACTATTTAAGGTTTTATCTAGTATAAAGTGTTTTTCTATCACTCTTGCTCCAAGGGCTACGGCTAAAGCAGGCGCTAAAAAACCCTCGCTATGATCGCTTAGGCCTACTGTGGTTTTAAATTTTTCTTGTAAAGTTTTTATGGCATTTAAATTTAGATCGCATATTTGAGAAGGATAAGCTGAAGTGCATTTAAGCAAGATTAGATCAGGGTTGTTTTCTTCTTGAAAAATTTTAGCGATCATTTCAAGTTCTTCTTCATAAGCAATACCAGTAGAAACCAAAGTCGGTTTTTTTTCTTTTGCAACAAATCGCACAAAGTCATAATCATTGACTTCAAAAGATGCGATTTTATAAGCAGGCGGATTAAATTGTCTTAAAAATTCTACATCTTGTTTAGAAAAAGGACTAGAAAAGCAGATTAAACCTTCATTTTTAGCGCACTCAAAAAGTTTTTCATGCCATTGGTAGGGAGTTTTAGCTTCTTCGTATAATTCATATAGTTTTCTTCCATGCCACAAACCACCTTCTATGGTGAAATCTTTTTTATTGGAATTTAGTGTCAAGCTATCTGGTGTATAGGTTTGTATTTTTATAGCATCAGCACCCGCTTTTTTAGCCGCTTGTATGGTTTTTAAAGCTATATCAAGACTGCTTGCGTGATTAGCTGAAAGTTCTGCGATGATGAAAACTCGTTGGTTTAGATCAAAATTTCCTATAAACATTCTAAAGCCCTTTTTTGTCTAAATAAAATTATGATATTGTATATTTTAATTATTAATTATGGTTAAAGGTTTATTTAGTAAAATAAATTTATTACAAGTCTTTTTAAGGAAAAGCTATGACTAAAACACTTGAGTATTCAATTCACCATTTTTGTGAGCATATTTTAAAATTAAAAATTTCACCAACAAGCATTATTCGCGGTGAGCTTTATGGAGCTTCTATACCTTTGTATTTTAAAGAAGAGGAGTATAGCTTTTATTTGTTTTTTCAGAAAAAAGCTTTAAATGAGATCGCACAT
The DNA here is from genome assembly GCF_014931215.1 of Campylobacter sp. 2014D-0216. Taxonomy (NCBI): domain Bacteria; kingdom Pseudomonadati; phylum Campylobacterota; class Epsilonproteobacteria; order Campylobacterales; family Campylobacteraceae; genus Campylobacter; species Campylobacter sp. 2014D-0216. The sequence continues at coordinate 177,442 of NZ_CP063089.1, forward strand.
TTTTTATTGCATGAAGAATTAAAAGAAGATGATTTGGCAGATTTATTAAAAGAAGTAGCAAATCAAATCGTAGGTTATGCGAAAAAATTACTCAATGACACGAATGGAAAAGATGAGTATCGTTTGGGTGTTCCTGAGTATTTAGGGCGTATTGATGGTTTTTCAAAAATTAAGTTAAAAGAAAAATTTACTTATGAGATGAAAAATGCTCGTTTTAGAATAGGCTATAAAAAACTATGATAGATGATCGCTTAGGTTTATTGCAATCTTATGAAGATATTTTAGATATCAGCGTGGATTTTGTGAGTGAGCTTGGTACAACCAATATGAGCGTAAAAGAACTTTTAAAACTAGAAGTAGGTTCTGTGATAGATCTTGAAAAGCCAGCAGGTGAGAGCGTGGAGCTTTACCTTAATAAAAGGATATTTGGCAAAGGCGAGGTAATGGTGTATGAGAAAAACCTTGCCATAAGGATCAATGAAATTTTAGATTCAAAATCAGTATTGCAGTATTTCAAAAAAGAATTGCAATGAAAATATTTTGGATTTTGCTGCTAGCATTGCCACTTTTGGGGGCAAAAATTCTTAATTATAATATCTACCCAAGAGAAGATAGGGTAGATATCACTTTTTCTTTTGACACGCCTTATAAAGAAGGGATAAGCCAGAAAAAGAAAAATGATATTGTTATTTTTACTTTAGATGCTAAAACTGTAAAAGAAGAAGATAAGGTATTAAATTCAAATATCATCAAAAAAATCAAGATCTTTTCAGAAGGAGAAAAGACTTTCATTGCTTTGAGCGTTGGTGATAAAATAGAAATTAGCGCTGATAGCATAGGAGAATACGGCTTAAGATTGCGTGCGCAAAAAGAGGGTGCAAATTTAACGAGCAAAAAAACCGCAGAGGAAAAAACCAAGGAAATGAATATGCAAGAGTATGATTTTACAAATTATATTTTAGTGTTGAGTGTTTTGATTCTTTTGCTTGTAGGGCTTTGGTTTTTGAAAATGTATTTAAGACAAAAGCACCCACTAGATCGAAATTTTAATTTAATTTTTCAACGCCCACTAGATAGACATAATCAATTAGTTGTATTTGAATACGGATTAAAACGTTATACGATGATTATTGGTAATTCAAATATAGTTTTAGAGACAAGTCAAGCTACAATGAAAAGTGAAGAAGTGACTAAAACTCCACCAAAGTCAAAAGAGAGAGATTTTGACTCTTACTTTGAAGAAAACAAGCAAAGACTGCAAAATTTACTTTCAAAGCAAAACAGTATTTAGCTTTTTTGATTAAAAGCTAAAATGATCAGTTTTGGCTTTGAGATTTTTTTGATTTCTTCTTTTGAAAAATAAATTTTTCTTTTATTGGAATAAATATATAAAGTATGATTTTTTAATACAAATTCTAAATTTTCATCGCTATCTTTGGCAAGCTTGTTGGCTAAAGCTAGAATGAAATTAAGCCATGTCAGTATATGGTGATTAGGCAGTAACGCTTTAATATGTTCTATACCAAATGGGTTGATTTTTTTGCCATTGGCTTTTAAAAGTGTCCAGATGAGTAAAATTTCTTGATGTGAAAAGCCAAAATGCAAACCGTTTAATGCCATATATGCACTGTGTTCATTGGCAAAATAAAAATTAATCCTTTCGCCTATATGGGTTAGTTTTGCTGCATTTATGAGGTCTTTTTTATAAGAAGCTTCAATTTTATGAAGCGGTGAAAAAACTTCAAAGAGCTTATTTGCAAAATATGCACTTTTATCAGTGTAGTCTATATCAAAACGATCTTGTAAAGATTTTAGACTTGGATTGAAGTTGGGTGGAAATTTTGCATTAAATTTTGAAAAATCAGTGGTGTCGTTTTTTATCTTGGCGTATTTTTGAAAAAGATTTGATAAAAACACCCCTTCTCTTACACCTACTGCAGATGTGATGATGTTTTTAGCTTTGAGGTTTTTTGCTAAAGCTAGAAAGATCACACAACCTTCTTTAATAGTATCAAAGCGATCTTTTTTGATGTTAAAATCGATCAAATTTTTTGCATTTTGAATTTTTTCTATATGACTTTTTTCTTTTTCAAAACTGTAGCTAAAATTATGGATCATTTTTAAAGGATAAGAGTTTTTCTTCATGATAGAATTTGATAATGCTCTTAAACTCCCTCCTATGGCGATGATATTATCATTTTGAAAGTGTTTTGGTACTTGTGTAAGAGCTTCTTGTATGAATTGATCTAAAGCATTTAATCTTTTAGTATCGTAAAAAATTTCTTTCAATCTTACTGTGCCAAGATCAAGTGAAATACAGTCTACAATTTTCCCTTCTTTAATTAAACAAAGTTCGGTGGAGCCACCACCAATATCAATAGTGGTGGCATTTTGGACATTAGATAATAAATTAAGCGCAGCAAGACCACCTAAGAAAGACTCGGTTTTTCCGTTGATACATTTGATATTTAAGCCTACATTTTTTGCAATTTTATTGATAAAATCCTTCGCATTAGGCGCATCTCTTAATGCAGAAGTCCCTACAGCGATGATTTTTCTGCATTTTTCTTTTAAGGCTTTTTCTTTGAAGTAGGCTAAAGCTTTTTCAGCCTTAAGCATAGCTTCTTCTTGAAGAATTTTATTATTATTGTACGCATTTTCTCCAAGTCTTACTTTCTTTTTGTGCTCACTACAAATAAAAAATCCATATCTTGAGGTTCTTTCAAAAATCACCATACGAACGGAATTGGAGCCAAGGTCAATTACTGCGGTTTTTTTAGCCATTAAATATCTTTGTTTTTGTGTTTTAAACGAAGTTCATCAATGCTTTCTACATTGTCAGGATCAGGTATGATACAATCTACCGGACAAGCTACAATGCAAGCGGGTTCTGAAAATTCATTTACACATTCAGTGCAAAGATCAGGATCGATAACATAAATTGGATCGTTATCATAAATTGCTTCATCTGGACATTCTTCCCTGCATGCATCACAGGATATACATTCTCTAGTGATTAAAAGTGACATATTTTTCCTTTTTATGAGTAATATAGTAAAACTTATACTATATAAAAACTTATAGCTAATTTAAACAGAGGAAAATAGGTATAATTTTTAGAATGAATTCATCATTCTAAAAATTTATCAGTTGGTTTTTTTAGGAAAGCAAAAACGATAGCCTCTACGGCGTACGGTTTCTATAGTTGAGATATTAAGAGGTTTATCCATTTTTTGTCTAATTTGATTAATCGCAACTTCTATTACATTCGGAGTGACAAGCTCAGGTTCTTCCCAAATGGCATCTAAAAGTTGTTCTTTTGATACGATTTGATCTGAATGTCTAGCTAGGTGAGTTAAAACCTCAAAAGGTTTTCCTTTTAATTCTATGTCTTTTCCTTGATAAGTGATTTTTTCTTCATCTGGATCGATCACTAAATCATCAATTTTAATCACATTTGTACCGCCAAATCTAAGTCTAGCTTCAATTCTTGCCATTAAAATTTCAAAGTCCAAAGGTTTTTTAATATAATCATCTGCTCCTGCTTTTAGAGCTTTTATTTCATTTTCTTTATCTGCTTTTGCGCACATTGTAACGATTGCAGTTCTTGGAGATTTTTGTTTGATTGCGTTGATTAAATCACCCGCATCGCTATTACCAATAGTCCAATTTGATAATACTAAATCATAATGTCTAATACCTATAAAATACTCAGCGTCTTTAAAATTTTCTGAAGTATCACTTTGATAACCAAATTCGTTTAAAGTGTTAGATAGTGTTTTGTTCAGTGATGCTTCATCTTCTACAACTAAAATACGCATTTTATTCCTTTGAAGAAAGTTTTACTAAAAAAAGTATAACACAAATTAAGCAAATATTCAAAATTCTTTAAAAAAATTTTAATATTTTTTACTTAGACTTGCCCCAACCCTAGCATTTTTGATGATATCAGGTTTGTAGCAAGTGATGTGGATAAACTGCAATTTTTTATGACGTTTTTTTGTGTCTTTGCATATGTATTTTAAAGATTTTTCTATAGTTTTAAACTTTTTTTTCTTATAAATTTTTTCAATCCTAGCGCATAATTTTGCATAATCTAGAAATTTTTTGCTTTTGGCTTCTAATTCTATCAAAACACTTTGTTCTTGAATTCTTTCAAAATCCAAAAGCCCTATAATGCATTTAAATTCCAAACTAACTTTTATATGACTTTGCATTCTTGCTTCCCAATTAGTCTTAAGATGTTTGGTATGTGTTTGTACACCACGATAAAAGCAATGATGAAAATCGGAGCATGGGTGTTAATAACCGGCATGTCATAGTGAAATACAAAAGAAGTTGTGATTAAAACAACTAAAGCACCTAGTGAAGCAAGGCTTGAAATTTTAAATACCTTACCTATGATAAACCAAGCTAATACCGCACATAAAATTTCTAGTGGTAAAAAGACAGCTAAAACTCCAGCGCCAGTAGCTACTCCTTTTCCACCTTCAAATTTTAAATAAGGTGAAAAGCAATGACCAAATACAGCTAAAACAGCCATAGTCCATAAAATGTTAGCATCATAACCCATTGATTGTGCTATTAAAATAGGAATAATCCCTTTAAGTGCATCTAAAACAACAGTGCTTATAGCAAGTTGTTTGGCTAGTTTAGGGTTATTTTCTTTTACCACTCTTAAGACATTAGTCGCACCTATGCTTTTGCTACCTGAATTTTTGATATTAGTTTTGGCAAAAATTTGAGCTAGCAAAAGTCCAAAAGGTATAGCCCCTATAAGATAAGCTAAAAGATAAATGATTAAATTTTCCATATATTCATACCTTAAAATTTATAAAACATTTTCTTGAAATAATAATAAAAAAACGCTGAAATAATTATTTAAGATATATTTTGTCTTATAATAATTTTTATTTATAAATATAATTTTTTTATTTTGTTTAAAGAAAATTATAGATATATTTTTAATAAGTTTATTTTTATGTAGACTTCATTTTATCTTAATTGGGAGTGGATAATGAAAAGAGTTTCATTGTGGGCTGTGTCGTTGTTGGTTGCTTCGAGTGTTTTTGCTAATGATAGGGCTTTGCTTGATGAAGCAAAAGCTGCTGGTTTGGTGCCTTTGCCAAAAGATCAAGCAGCCGTTGAAAAACTTTTAAAACAAATGGGTGTAAAAGTTAGTAAATTTTCTAAGGAAAAAGTTAATCTTGGTAAGAAATTGTATTTTGAACCAAGACTTTCGAAAAGTGGTTTGATTTCTTGTAACACCTGTCATAATTTAGGCATGGGAGGTGCTGATGGGATAGCTGCTGCTGTAGGACATAAATGGACTGCTAATCCTCATCATTTAAATTCGCCAACAGTTTATAACTCGGTTTTAAATTCAACTCAATTTTGGGATGGTAGAGCAGGTAGCTTGGCTGATCAAGCAAAAGGACCGATTGAAGCAGAACCCGAGATGGCAACACCGGCAAAATTAGCAGTGGAAAAAATTTCTTCTATGCCAGAATATGTCAAAGAATTTAAAAAAATATATGGCAGTAATGGCGTAACTTTTGATAATATTGCAGATGCTATTGCGACATTTGAAAGAACGCTTTTAACACCATCTAAATTTGATAAATTCTTAGAAGGTGATACAAAAGCATTAAGCAAAAAAGAAAAAGAAGGTTTGAAAACTTTCATTGATAAAGGTTGTACGGCTTGTCATACAGGAGTAAATTTGGGTGGTAGCATGCAGGCTTTCCAAGTGGCAGCTAAATATAAATTCGCAAATGTAGGGGATTTTAAAGGCGATGCAAATGGTTTGGTTAAAACTCCAACTTTAAGAAATATTGCCGAAACTGCTCCATACTTCCACAATGGTGCGATTTGGTCTTTACAAGAAGCAATTAAAGAAATGGGTAGTGTACAACTTGGTATAGAAATTTCTGATAAAGAAGCAGCTTCTATAGAAACCTTTTTGCATACTTTAACAGGAAAAAAACCTAATATTACCTATCCACAGCTTCCAAAGGCTACTGAAAAAACTCCAAAACCACAGCTTTGAGTTGTATCTTAAGGCGCTTTTTGCGTCTTAAGCTTACTTTATATAAAATCAAGATATAATTACCGCTTTTAACCATTAAAGCTTTCTAAATTTATGTGTATACATAATGCTTTATGGTGCTACCAAATACATTTTAAGAAAGGATAGCTGTATGTATGCTATTATAAAACACAGCGGAAAACAATACAGAGTAAGCCAAGGTGATGAGCTTAAACTAGATCGTTTTGAAGCTGAAGCAAAATCAAGCGTAGAAGTAAGCGAAGTTCTTGCTGTATGCGATAAAGAATTAAAGGTAGGTGCGCCGTTTGTTGCGGGTGCAAAAGTTGTTTTAGAAGTGATTGCTCATGGAAAAGACAAAAAAGTTGTGATTTATAAAAAAAGACGCAGAAAAGACTCAAAATTAAAACGCGGTTTTAGAAGACAATTTACTCGCGTTAGAGTAGTAGATATTAAAGCTTAAGGAGTAAAGAATGGCACACAAGAAAGGTCAAGGTTCAACTCAGAATAATCGTGATTCTATAGGTCGTCGTCTAGGTGTTAAAAAATTTGGTGGAGAATTTGTTCGCGCTGGTAACATCATCATTCGCCAAAGAGGAACAGCAACTCATGCAGGTAATAACGTAGGCATGGGAAAAGATCATACAATTTTTGCTTTAATTGATGGTTTTGTAAAATTTGAAAGAAAAGATAAAAATAGAAAAAAAGTTTCTGTTTATCCTGCATAATTTTAAGGCTACTTTGTAGCCTTTTTCTTCTTTTTAGTCTTAATATATTAAAAAAAATATAATATCATTTTAAAAATTTATACTTTGGTGATTGTATGTTTATAGATAATGTAAAATTAGTTTTAAGTTCGGGTAATGGTGGTAAAGGTGCTGTAAGTTTTCGCCGTGAAAAACATGTTCCACTTGGTGGACCTGATGGTGGCGATGGTGGAAATGGTGGCGATGTGTATTTTGTATGCGACAATAATACTCATACTCTAGCACACTTTAAAGGTAAAAAAGAACTTAAAGCGCAAAATGGTCAGCCAGGTCTAGGTCGTAATAAAAACGGCAAAAGAGGAGAGAGTTTAGAGCTAATCGTTCCTCAAGGTACTCAAGTAATTGATGCGCAAAGTGGGGAAATTTTACTTGATATGCTTGTAGAAGGCCAAAAAGAACTCTTTTTAAAAGGCGGTAAAGGCGGTCTTGGTAATACTCACTTTAAACACTCTACTAATCAACGCCCAGATTATGCTCAACCTGGTGTAGCAGGAAAAACCTTAAGTGTACGCTTAGAATTAAAACTCATAGCAGATGTTGGGCTTGTGGGTTTCCCAAATGTAGGAAAGTCCACTCTTATAAGCGTAGTATCTAATGCAAGACCCGAAATAGCTAATTATGAATTTACTACACTAACTCCAAAACTTGGCATGGTTGAAGTAGATGATTATAATTCTTTTGTGATGGCAGATATCCCAGGCATTATAGAAGGTGCAAGTGACGGTAGAGGTTTGGGGCTTGAGTTTTTAAGACACATAGAAAGAACTTCTTTTTTACTTTTTGTGCTTGATCCATTAAGAGAAATGAGCTTAAAAGAGCAGTTTTGTGTTTTAAGAAAAGAATTAGAAAAATTTTCAAATAAGCTTTATGCAAGAAATTTTGGTGTCATGCTCTCAAAAAGTGATAGCGTAAATTTAGGTGAAGAATTTGCACAAAAAATGGAGGATGATTATAATGAACTAAAGGCTTATTTACAAAGTCAAAATAACCCGCAAAGCTTTTTTGTTAAAGTATCAAGCCTTGAAAAAACCGGACTTAAAGAGCTTAAATTTATGCTTTTAGACGAAGTAAAAAAAATCAGAAATCAAAATAATCTTTGATGAGTGAAAATTTAACTATAGATTTTATCCAAGAATATATCAAATCTAATTTTAAAGACTTGATATATAAATTTACCTATAAAGAGCATAGCTTTTTTTATAATCCCGATAAGGTTTTAAAAAACGGAGTTTATTTTTGTACTATTAAAGAAAATGATGGCATAAGTGATAAAGCTTCAAATTTAAATAGAGAGGGTGTATTTCGTCTAAGTTGCTCTCTTTGCGATCAAGATTATCAAAATCTTTTTGGTCAAAAACCTAAAAAAGCTTTAAAGGGTGAGGTCGTTGGTTTAAATTATGATTTTTCTATGCTTGATCTTATCATGCCTCACCCAATTTATGCTTATATAGGATATATTTGCATCAACAACCCTTCTAGAAAAAATTTTGAAATTTTTAAAGATTATCTTGAGCTTTCATATCAAAAAGCTATAAAAACTTATCAAAAAAGGATAATGGCGTTATGAAAAATATCATTTTTATGGGAACTCCCTCTTATGCAACTTGTATTTTAAAAGAGCTTGTTGATAAAGGATTTAATATCCAAGCTTTATTTACTCAACCTGATAAACCTGTAGGAAGAAAGCAAATTTTAACTCCAAGTGATACTAAAAAATTTATTTTAGAAAATAATCTTGATATAAAAATTTATACTCCAAAAAGCTTAAAAGATGAAAATATTATAAAAGATATTAAAAGTTTAAAACCAGATTTTATAGTTGTTGCTGCTTATGGGAAAATTTTACCAAAAGAAATTTTAGATATCGCTCCTTGTATTAATCTACATGCTTCTTTACTTCCTAAATATCGTGGAGCTTCGCCGATACAAAGCGCTATTTTAAATGGAGATAAAATAAGCGGGGTTTGCACGATGCTTATGGAAGAAGGGCTTGATAGTGGTGCTATTTTAGAAAGCATAGAATGTGATATAGAAGGTAAAAATTCAGCCGAGGTTTTTGTAATGCTTTCCAATTTAGCAGCTAAACTTACTATTTCTACGCTTTTGAATTTTGAAAAAATTACTCCAAAAAAGCAAGATGAAAGTTTGGTTACGCATTGTAAAAAAATCAAAAAAGAACATGGATTGATTGTTTTAGATAATGCGAGTGAAATCTATCAAAAATTTCTAGCTTTTGCTCCTTGGCCTGGAATTTTTTTAGAAAATGGTTTGAAATTTTTAGATATTGAATTGGTTGATAGTGAAAAAACTCAAAAATCAGGTGTAATTTTGCAAGTAGAAAAGGAAGGCTTTTTGCTTACATGTGAAACAGGTATTTTGAGGATTAAAACTTTACAAGAGAGTGGAAAAAAAGCCTTAGATGCCAAGACTTATTTAAATGGAAAAAGGTTAAAACTTGGAGATAGTTTATTTTGATGAGCTTGAATCAACTCAAATTTATTTAAGTGATAAAATTCGTAATGGTGAAATCGCAAATAATACTGCTATTTGTGCTTTTGTTCAAAGTGCTGGTATAGGTAGTAGAGATAATACATGGCAGAGTAAGCAAGGTAATTTACATGTGTCTTTTTGTGTAAAAACTCAAGAACTAGCACAAGATCTTCCTTTAGCTTCTGCAAGCATATATTTTGCGTTCTTGATGAAAGAAGTACTGCAAAAGCATGATTCAAAAGTGTGGATTAAATGGCCTAATGATTTTTACATAGAAGATAAAAAAATAGGTGGCTTAATGAGTTCTAAAATCAATGAATTTTTAGTAGTGGGAATGGGAATTAACCTCAAATATGCTCCATTTAATGCTGAAATTTTAGATATAGAAATAGACATTAAAGATCTTTTAAATGAATACTTTTTTTATGTGAATGAGAAGACTTTATGGAAGAATATTTTTAGCAAGTATATGTTAGAATTTGAAAAATCAAGAAATTTTTTTATACATAATGAAGGCAAAATTTTATCACTAAAAGATGCCTTGTTGTATAAAGATGGTTCTATATTGTTAGATAATAAAAGGATATATAGTTTAAGATGAGTGAGATAATAACTATTGCAAATCAAAAAGGTGGAGTAGGTAAGACCACAACTGCCATTAACTTGGCAGCTTCTTTGGCAGTAGCTGAAAAAAAAGTGCTTTTGATAGACATCGATCCACAAGCAAATGCTACAACAGGACTTGGTTTTAATAGAAGTAACTATGAATACAATATTTACCATGTGTTTATAGGTAGAAAAAAACTTTCAGAAATTATTTTAAAAACCGAACTTCCACAGTTATATTTAGCACCTTCTAATATTTCTTTGGTGGGTATCGAGCAAGAAGTGGTAAAAGAAAGTGGTGAATATAGAACAATTTTAAGAGAAAAAATTAAAGAAATTGCTAAAGATTATGATTTTATCATCATTGATTCACCGCCTGCGCTTGGAAGTATTACAGTAAATGCTTTTGCAGCAAGCGATAGTGTTATCATTCCTATTCAGTGTGAGTTTTATGCACTTGAAGGCGTTGCGATGGTTTTAAACACTATTAAATTTGTGAAAAAAACTATTAATCCAAAGCTAAAAATCAAAGGCTTTTTACCGACTATGTATAGCTCTCAAAACAATCTTTCCAAAGATACAGTGGAAGATTTAAAACAGAATTTTAAGCAAAAGCTATTTAGAACAGGTGACAATGAAGATGATTTTATAATCATACCAAGAAATGTAAAACTTGCTGAAAGCCCAAGCTATGGAAAGCCTATTATACTTTATGATATAAAATCACCAGGTTCTTTGGCTTATCAAAATTTAGCACACTCTATATTAGGATAAATTATGGCAAAAAAAAGTGCATTAGGAAGAGGTTTAAGTAGTATTTTAGCTGATATTGATGAGGTTTATGAAAAAGAATTGGGTTCAAATGAAGGAAAGATAGAAGAGATTGATATCGAATTAATTAGCCCAAACCCTTATCAGCCAAGAAAAAATTTTGATGAACAAGCTTTAGAAGAACTAGCAGGTTCGATTAAAGAATATGGCTTAATTCAACCTGTGGTGGTTTTTAAAAAAGATGAGTTTGAATATATTTTAATAGCAGGTGAAAGAAGATTTAGAGCATGTAAGCTTTTGGATAAAGAGCAAATTAAGGCCGTAGTTTTAAATGTTGATGATATAAAATTACGCGAACTTGCACTCATAGAAAACATTCAAAGAGAAAATCTAAACCCTATAGAATTAGCACATTCTTACAAGGAACTACTAGAAATTCACGATATTACCCAAGAAAAACTAGCTGATCTTATCCATAAATCAAGACCGCAAATTGCAAACACATTAAGACTTTTAAATTTAAACGAACAAACGCAAAATTTTCTTATAGAAGGTAAAATTTCCCAAGGTCATGCAAAAGTTTTAGTAGGGCTTGAAAAAGATGAAGAAAAGATGATCGTTGATACGATCATAGGGCAAAAACTTAATGTAAGAGAAACAGAAAAATTAATTAAAAACTTTAAAAATACTAACCATTTAGAAAAAAATACAAATTTAAACAAACAGTATCAATCCATGGAAAACCTAAAAGATAAAATTCACTCACTAGGTTTTAGAGTAAATGCAAAAGATTTGAAGCTAACGATTACTTTTTCGAACGAAGAAGAGGTAAAGGAATTCCTAAAAACATTTAATTAAATATGTTTTTAGGTATATTTTGATATAATTTCGCGTTTTATTTAGATTTATTTAGGAGTATTAATGTTTAATGATGTACATTTTTCCATCATGATAGCCACTGGTGTCATTTTTTTGCTTATGATAGCAATTTTAAATTCTATACTCTATAAACCTTTACTTAAATTTATGGATTCTAGGGATTTAACTATTAAAAATGACGAAGAAAAGATGAAGAAAAACTCTGATGATGTTTCGAATGTAGAAAGTGAGTTGGAAAAAATTCATATTCAAACAAGAGATGAAATCAATCAAATCAAGGCAAAAGCTATAGAAGAAGCTAAATTAAAACAAGAAAAAGAAATATCAGCAAAGAAAAAAGAATTAGAAGATCAAATGCTTGTTTTTCTTAAAAGCCTAAAAGAAAAAGAAAAAGAATTAAAAGAAGAAATGCGTTCTAAAATACCAGAATTTAAACAAAGCTTTAAAAATAGCTTGAGTAAAATTTAAGGAAATTTAATGTTAAGAAAAATTGCAATTTTATCAGTGCTTCCTTTTTATGCTTTAGCAGCAGGTAATGGAAGTGGCGAGTATGACATCGTTCCAAGAGCGGTTAATTTTGTTTTATTTGCTGCAATTTTATATTATTTTATTGCAACACCTTTAAAGAATTTTTACCATGGAAGGATTGCAAAAATTGCTTCTAAGATGAATGAAATTCAGGAAAAATTGATCGCAAGTAAAAATCAAAAACTAGAAATGATGAAAAAGCTTGATCATGCTAAACAAGAAGCAAGTAATGCTATAATACTTGCAAAAAAAGAAGCAGAAATCATCACAAACAAGATAGAAGAAGAAACAAAATTAGAAATCAGTGTTTTAGAAAAAGCATACGAAGAACACAAAGACTATGAGATGAGAAAAATGGAAAAAGAAGTGGTAAAAGCTGTTTTAGATGAAATCTTTGAAGATCAGAACTTACAACTTCAGCAAAAAGAAATTTTAAATATCATGATGAAGAAGGTGTCTTGATGGAAAGTGTAATCGCAAAAACATATGCAAAAGCTATATTAGAAAGAAATGATTTTGAAGATTTTTTTTCAAAATTATTACAGTTAAGTTCAGCTTTTTCATCTACCAAATTTGTAGATATTTTAAACTCTTATGAACTTAAACAAGAAAAAAAATTAGAATTTATACTTTCTTTATTGGATAACCCAAGTGAAGCCTTTAAAAATTTTATGGCTTTAATTGTGAATAACAGTAGAGAAATGTTAATTCCAGAGATCACTAAAGAATTAAGTGAGCAAAAAGCATTAAAAGAAAACACATTCTTAGGGCAAGTTTATTCAAAAGAAAAATTAAGCGAAGAAGAGATTAGAAATTTAGAAGAAAAACTTAGCCATAAATTTAATGCAAAAATTAGATTAGATAGTAAAGTAAGTGATAACGATAGTGTGAAAATTAGCTTAGATGGACTTGGATATGAAATTTCATTTTCAATGCAAAGCTTAAAAGCTAAAATGAATGAATATATATTAAAAGCAATTTAAGGAGATTTGATGAAATTTAAAGCAGATGAAATTAGTTCTATTATAAAAGAGAGAATTGAAAAATTTGACTTTAATCTTGAAATAGAAGAAACCGGTAAAATTATTTCAGTTGCTGATGGTGTTGCTAAGGTATATGGCCTTAAAAATGCTATGGCTGGAGAAATGGTTGAATTTGAAAATGGCGAAAAAGGTATGGTACTTAACCTTGAAGAATCAAGCGTAGGCATTGTTATCTTAGGTAAGGGACTTGGGCTTAAAGAAGGAAGTTCAGTTAAGAGACTAAAAAAACTTTTAAAAGTCCCAGTGGGCGATGCATTGATAGGTCGTGTTGTAAATGCTTTAGGTGAGCCAATTGATGCTAAAGGTGTAATTGAAGCAAGCGAATACCGCTTTGTAGAAGAAAAAGCAAAAGGTATTATGGCTAGAAAAAGCGTTCATGAGCCATTACATACAGGTATTAAAGCGATTGACGCTTTGGTTCCAATCGGTAGAGGCCAAAGAGAGTTGATTATCGGTGATAGACAAACCGGTAAAACTACTGTAGCTATTGACACTATCATTAGCCAAAAAGGTAAAGATGTTATTTGTATATATGTTGCGATAGGTCAAAAGCAAAGTACAGTAGCTCAAGTGGTTAAAAAACTAGAAGAATACGGTGCTATGGATTATAGTATAGTAGTAAATGCAGGTGCTTCAGATCCTGCTGCATTGCAATACCTTGCTCCATATACTGGTGTAACTATGGGTGAATATTTTAGAGATAATTCTAGACACGCATTGATCGTTTATGATGATTTAAGTAAACATGCGGTTGCATATCGTGAAATGTCTTTGATTTTACGTCGTCCTCCAGGCCGTGAAGCATATCCTGGTGATGTATTTTATCTACATTCAAGATTGCTTGAAAGAGCAAGTAAGCTAAGCGATGAACTTGGCGCAGGAAGTTTGACTGCATTGCCAATTATCGAAACTCAAGCAGGTGATGTATCAGCATACATTCCAACTAATGTTATTTCGATTACAGATGGGCAAATTTTCTTGGAAACAGATTTGTTTAACTCAGGTATTCGTCCTGCAATTAACGTTGGTTTATCAGTATCTCGTGTTGGTGGTGCTGCACAAATCAAAGCAACAAAACAAGTTTCAGGTACACTAAGACTTGATCTAGCTCAATATAGAGAGTTGCAAGCTTTTGCACAATTTGCAAGTGATTTGGATGAAGCTAGTAGAAAACAACTTGAGCGTGGACAAAGAATGGTTGAAGTGTTAAAACAGCCTCCTTATTCTCCACTTTCAGCAGAAAATCAAGTTGTAATGATTTATGCAGGAACAAAAGGTTATTTAGATGATATCGCTGTTTCAAAAATCGGAGAATTTGAAGCAGCTTTATATCCATTTATTGAGGCTAAATACCCAGAAATTTTTGAGCAAATTAGAACGAAAAAAGCTTTAGATAAAGACTTAGAAGAAAAACTAGCTAAAGCATTGAGTGAGTTTAAAGCAAACCATATATAAGGTTTTTAAATGTCTAATTTAAAAGAAATAAAAAGAAAAATTAAAAGCGTACATAACACGCAAAAAACAACCAATGCAATGAAGCTTGTCTCTACTGCTAAATTAAGAAAAGCAGAAGAGGCGGCTAAAAAGTCAAAAGTTTATGCTCAAAAAATTGATGAAGTTTTATCTGAAATTGCTTTTAAGATGAATCAATATGAAGGGCTTGATGACAAACTTCCATTTTTTAGAAAAAAAGAAAATATCGAAAAAATGGACATTGTTTTCATTACTGCAGATAAAGGTTTGTGCGGTGGTTTCAACATTAAAACTATAAAAACAGTAAATGAAATGCTTGAAGAATGTAAAGCAAAAAAAATCAAGGTAAGATTGAGAGCGATTGGTAAAACGGGTATAGAGTATTTTAATTTTCAAAATATTGAAATTTTAGAAAAATATCTTGACACAAGCTCAAGTCCAGATTATGAAAAAGCTTGTGCGATCATTCATAGTGCTGTTGATGATTTTATGAATGAAGTTACAGATAAAGTAGTAATTGTACATAATGGCTATAAAAATATGATTTCTCAAGAAATACGTATTAATGAATTATTGCCAGTGCAAGCCATAGCAAGTAAAGAAGAACAAAATTCTCAGTCTTTAATGGATTTAGAACCTGAAGATGGAGAAATTTTACATGACTTATTAAAAACTTATTTTGAATATAATATGTATTTTTCTTTGGTTGATTCTTTGGCGGCTGAACATAGTGCAAGAATGCAAGCTATGGACAATGCAACTAATAATGCAAAAGCAAGAGTTAAGCAACTTAACTTAGCTTACAATAAAGCAAGACAAGAGTCTATTACCACCGAGTTGATAGAAATTATCAGCGGTGTTGAGTCAATGAAATAAATTTAGGAGTGATGATGCAAGGTTTTATTTCTCAAGTTTTAGGACCAGTGGTTGATGTTGAATTTAAAGACTATCTTCCACAAATTAATGAAGCAATTATTGTTAATTATGAATTAGAAGGAAAAGAGTGTAAATTAGTACTTGAAGTTGCTGCACATTTAGGCGACAACAAGGTAAGAACTATTGCTATGGATATGACTGATGGTCTTGTTAGAGGTTTATCAGCTGTCGCAACTGGAAATCCAATCAGTGTACCGGTTGGTGAAAAAGTACTTGGAAGAATTTTCAATGTTACAGGTGATTTGATTGATGAGGGTGAAGAAGTTAATTTTGATAAACACTGGTCAATCCATAGAGATCCACCTCCATTTGAGGAACAAAGCACTAAAAGTGAAATTTTTGAAACAGGGATTAAAGTTGTAGACTTACTTGCTCCTTATGCAAAAGGTGGTAAAGTAGGGCTTTTTGGTGGTGCTGGTGTTGGTAAAACCGTAATTATTATGGAATTAATTCACAATGTTGCTTTTAAACATAGTGGTTATTCGGTATTTGCGGGTGTTGGTGAAAGAACTCGTGAAGGTAATGACCTTTATAATGAAATGAAAGAAAGTAACGTTTTAGATAAAGTTGCACTGTGCTATGGACAAATGAATGAGCCACCAGGGGCAAGAAATCGTATTGCTTTAACAGGTCTTACTATGGCTGAATATTTTAGAGATGAAATGGGTCTTGATGTGTTGATGTTTATCGACAATATCTTTAGATTTTCTCAATCAGGGTCTGAAATGTCAGCGCTTTTAGGAAGAATTCCTTCAGCAGTTGGATACCAACCAACTCTAGCTAGTGAAATGGGTAAATTCCAAGAGAGAATTACTTCAACTAAAAAAGGATCTATTACTTCAGTTCAAGCAGTTTATGTTCCAGCAGATGACTTAACTGACCCTGCGCCTGCAACTGTTTTTGCGCACTTAGATGCAACTACGGTTTTAAATAGATCGATTGCTGAAAAAGGTATTTATCCAGCTGTTGATCCATTGGATTCAACTTCAAGAATGCTTGATCCACAAATCATTGGCGAAGAGCACTATAAAGTAGCTCGTGGGGTACAATCAGTACTTCAAAAATATAAAGATTTGCAAGATATTATTGCTATTTTAGGTATGGATGAGTTGAGTGAAGAGGATAAGTTGATTGTTGAAAGAGCAAGAAAAATTGAAAAATTCCTATCTCAACCATTCTTCGTTGCTGAAGTTTTCACAGGTAGCCCTGGAAAATATATCAGTTTAGAAGACACAATAGCAGGATTTAAAGGTATTTTAGAAGGAAAATACGATCACTTGCCAGAGAATGCTTTCTACATGGTAGGTGGAATTGATGAAGTGATTGAAAAAGCAGAAAAACTTAAGGCTTAATAATGGATAACTTGATTCATATAGAGGTGGTAACACCTCTTGGTATGATTTACAATGATAATGTAAAATCTGTAGTACTTCCTGGAAGTGAAGGTGAGTTTGGTGTGTTAAAAGGCCATGCTTCTTTGATATCTTCTTTAAAATCAGGAATTATCGATATAGAAAAAGCAGATTCAACTCATGAGTTAGTTGCTATTGATTCAGGCCATGTAAAAGTATCTGAAACTAAAGTTAGTGTTTTGGCTAAAGGTGCTGTTTGGGTTGGTGGAAATAGCGATAGCGAAATAGCAAAAAAATTAGAAGAAGCAAAAGATTTGATTAAATCTATGAGTAGCGATAGTGTAGCTTTGGCTTCTACTTTTGCTAAAATGGACAATAATGTAAGGCAAAAATAGTGGATTTTCAAGCAATTTTTCATTTTTTTGAAAATACAAGCTTAATCACTTATATTGTATTAGCTTGGCTTTCGGTGTATTTTATAGTTAGTTTTAGTATTTTATTTTCAAGAATGTCACTTATTAATAAGTGGATGCAAGATGAAAGTCAAGCTCTAGAAGCTTTAATGAGAGGCGAAAGAGACTTGAGCCAAAGTGCATCGATTTTAAAAAAATGTATTGAGATCGATGAAACTAAGATGAATATTTATAAAAATTCTGTAGAAAAAAAAGCAACAATAGGCTTAACTTGGCTTAGTATTATCGCTTCTACTTCACCTTTTATAGGGCTTTTTGGTACTGTTATTTCTATTCTTGAAACTTTTGGTGGTTTAGAAATGCAAAATTCTCTAAGTATTATTGCTCCTAAAATCAGCGAAGCTTTGGTAGCTACGGGTTGTGGGATTTTGGTTGCAATTCCAGCTTATAGTTTTCATTTGATTATTAAAAGAAAAGCATATGAGTTGATTAATATCTTAGATAGTGAGATTAAAGTATTAGTAAGTTCTTCAAAGGCTTAGTAATGTTTTTAGATGAAAAACCTGAATTAAACATTACGCCTTTGGTGGATATTATGCTAGTTTTACTAGCTATTTTGATGGTTACTGCGCCTAGTATTACTTATGAAGAAAAGGTGCAGCTTCCACAAGGATCACAAAAAGCTTCTAGCGCTCCAAATATTAAAAGCTTGATTATAACAATCAATGCAAAAAGAGAAATTTTTATAGGAAAAGATAAATTTGATTTTGTAAGCTTTGCAGACAATATGAATGCCTTGAAAGTTCAGTATAATACACAAGAAACTGTCTTTATAAGAGCAGATAAAAATCTAAAATACGACGATGTAATGAGTGTTTTAAGAACAATGAAGCATCTTGGTTTCCAAAAAGTTGCTTTGCAAACTGAGTAGAATATGGAAGAAAATTCGATACGCAATCTTAAAGCACTTGTTTATTCGATTTTAATTTATTTTATCGTTATTTTTTTAGTTTTTTTTAAACTGATAGAGTACAAACCAAAAGCTATTGAATTTACAGATGATCCTAATAGTTTTGTGAATATAGAACTTGGTGATAGTGTTAATACTAATCAAGTCAGTATTACACAAGAAGTACAAAAAGAAAATTTACAAAGCCTATTTGAAGAAAATCTTTTACAAAAATATACTACAAATAAAAATGTAAATACTCAAGATATAGACCAAAAAGCAAGTGTGTTTAATGATTTGTTTGGAAAAATAGAAGACTATCAAGAAGAAAAAACCACAAAAGTACAATCTTCAATGCCATCAAAAAAACCAATTTTTACTCAAAGAGAAAAGATTAATGATTTTTCTCAACAACTTAATGAAAATCTACAGTTAAATCAAGAGTTGGGGCAATCTCTTATGGAGCAAAAAATAGGAGCATATGATCAGTTTTTGGGCGCGGTGAGAAAATACCTTGAAGATCGATGGAGAATTTATAATCCTAGTGGAAATTTGAGTATCGAAGTAGAATTTGTTATAGATAATCACGGTCAATTTTATTTACTAAGTTCTACAAGTGCTTATAGTGATAATTTTGATAAAAAAGCAAAAGAATTTTTACAAAATTTAGAAGGAAAATACATAACTTTACCTCCAAATGGTAAAATAAGAAAAATCAAAATGCAACTTAGCGATGTAATTGAGTTTAAAACGGAGAAATGATGAAAAGGATATTAGTTTTTTTATTTTTTTGTTCAGTGTTGTTTGGGCAAGATGCAACTATTTCAGTTGTAAATAAAGGCATGCAGCTGCCAACAATTTTTATCAAAGATCAATCTAAGCTTAGTGATTTAGATCTTAAGAAAAGTTTTTACAATATGCTAATTAACGACATCAAGGTGAGTTCTAATTTTGAATTAAGCCAAGATGAGGCGAAAAGCGATTATGTTTTTTCTTATGTTTTGAATAAAAATGGCAAACTTTTAGATATTGATGTTGAAGTCTTAGCTGCTAATGAAACTAAGACAAGATTTTATGAACAAATTCTTTCTGTAGAAGAATACCCATTTTTAGCACATAGAAGTGTTGCTCAAATGAATAGAAAACTCGGTTTTTCACCTGTAGATTGGATGGATCATAAAATTCTAATCGCAAGAACCCAAGGTAGCAAACATAGTGATATTTTACTAGCTGATTATACTTTAACTTATCAAAAAGTGTTGATTTCAAAAGGTTTAAATTTATTTCCAAAATGGGCAAATAAAGAACAAAGCGCATTTTATTTTACAGCTTATGAAGATGAAATACCAACTCTTTATAAGTATAATATGAAAAATAAAAATATTACAAAAATAATTGCTAGCAAAGGCATGATGGTCGCTTCTGATGTGAGTGATGATGGTAAAAAAATACTTTTAACTATGGCCCCAAAAGATCAACCAGACGTTTATTTGTATGATATAGATACAAAAAACCTTACGCAAATTACAAGTTATATTGGTATAGATGTAAATGGAAATTTTGTTGATGATGATAAAAAAATTGTTTTTGTATCAGACCGTTTGGGCTATCCAAATATCTTTATGCAAAATTTAGATACCAATCTAACAGAGCAGGTTGTTTTCCATGGTAAAAATAATTCATCTGTTTCTACATATAATCATTATATGGTATATTCAAGTAGAGAGGTAAATCAAAGGGGTGTTTTTAATCTGTATTTAATGTCAACTCAAAGTGACTATATCAGACAACTTACAGCTAATGGAAAAAATCTTTTTCCAAGATTTTCTAGCGATGGTCAAAGCATCGTATTTATAAAGTACTTGGGGTCACAAAGTGCTTTAGGTGTTATAAGAATCAATGCAAACAAAGCATTTCATTATGGTTTAAAAATAGGAAAAATTCAATCAATTGATTGGTAAAATATCAAAATAACATTTTTTTTGTTATAATTAAGCATAATTTTTAAATAAAAAAAGGGGAAAGTAATGAAAAAAATCATTTTTGCTTCAATTGCTGCATTTGCTGTTATTGTAAGTGGATGTGCTACAAAAAATACTAGCGTAAGCAGTTCAAGTAGTGTAGATGGATCAAAAGGAAGCGGAGGCTCAGATCAATTTGAAAATGTTTCATCTTTAAATTCTATTCAAAATGTTTATTTTGATTTTGATAAATTTAACATCAGAAAAGATATGCAAGGTGTAATTGCTGATAATGCTGCAATCTTTAACAAAGAAGCGGCAAACGCTGCTATCGTAGTTGAAGGTAATTGTGATGAATGGGGAACAGATGAGTATAACCAAGCTTTAGGCTTAAAAAGAGCTAAAGCGGTTAAAGAATCTCTAGTAGCTCAAGGTGTTAGCGCTGATAGAATTAGCGTGAAAAGCTATGGAGAAACTAATCCTGTATGTACTGAAAGAACAAAATCTTGTGATGCACAAAATCGTCGTGCTGAATTTAAAATTGCAAAATAAGTTTAAATTGATATGAAAATAAAACTATTATCAGTAGCTCTTTTGGGAGCTACTTTTTTACACGCTGAAATTTCAGCATTTGATGCAGGAAAAGTAGACACAAAAACACCTTATGGTTTAACTCAAAATGAAAAACTACAATATGAAAACCAAGAGCGCTTAAAAGCTTTAAATGAATATTATACTAACTTAACTAGTAAAATTAACACTGCTGTGGAAAATATAGAAGGTTTGCAAAGTGTAACCGAGGGTTTGAATGCTCAGTATTCAAAAGCAAATACAAAATTACTTTCTTTGGAAGACAATTACCAAAATTTTGAGGCAAATACAACTCAAGAAATCCAAAATCTAAGAGCTTATGTAGAGGAAAATAGAAAAATTCAAGAAAAAAATCATCAAGAGATACAAAAAGTTTTAGCTGAAATCACAGCTTCAATTAACAAAATAAATGATGATTATATTTCTAAAGATGATATGAATCAAAGTATAACTTTTTTTCAGTCTGAAATAGAACGATTGCAAAAACAGATCAACAATACACCTTCTCCAGTTGTTCCTATTGTAAAAGATAACAACCAAACGCAAGAAATCATCGAAGATGTTAATGAAACTCAAGAAGTAGTGGTTGTAAAAAAAGATGACAGTTGGAAAAATTTAGATTCTAGCGAGATATTAAAACAAGCAATTAATGAAACAAATAAAAATCAATTTGAAGATGCAAAAGAGAAATTTGAGCATTTAATTAGCATTCATTATAAACCTGCTAGATCTACATTTTGGCTTGGAGAAATAAGATACAAACAACAAGATTATGCAGGCGCACTAGGCTTTTATAAAAAAAGTTCTGCAATAAGTACCAAGGGTGATTATGTGCCAAAATTACTTTATCATACTGCTATTAGTTTAGATAAAGTAGGTGATCCTAAAAGTGCGAATAAATTTTATAAAGCCTTAAAGACAGCATATCCTGATAGCCCTGAGGCGAAAGTTTCGCCAGATAGAAAATAAAAAAGGAGAATAAAATGGCTATAGAAAAAAATAGTGTAGTTTCAATGTTTTATGAGTTAAAAGATGCAAATACCAAAGAAGTTTTAGAATCAAATGTTTATGCAGAACCGATTTCTTTTATTTTAGGTAAGGGGCAAATTTTAGAAGGGTTGGAAGCTGAAATTCAAAAATTAGATGCACCTTGTAATGTTGATATTGAAATTAAAAAAGAAAATGCTTTGGGTGAATACGATGCAAATGCTTTACAAACTTTACCAAAAGAACAATTTGCAGGAATTGACTTGCAAGTTGGTATGGAGCTATTTGGTGAAGGTGAAGATGGAAATACTGTAAGAGTTATCGTAAGAGAAATCACTGAAAATGAAGTGACTATCGACTACAATCATGCTTATGCAGGAAAAGATTTGTTATTTTCATTAAATATTGTAGATGTAAGAGCAGCGACTGAAGATGAAATCTTAACAGGTATAGTTGCTGGTAGTAGAAGTTGTGGATGTGGTGGTGGAGGACATCATCATGATCATCACGGTCACGGTGGTGGCGGTTGTTGTGGTGGCCACGGTCACGGTGGTGGCTGCTGCGGTGGTCATTAATGAATACTGCATTTATTTTTCCAGGCCAAGGCTCTCAAAGCGTTGGCATGGGTCTTAGTTTTTACGAAAATTCATCTAAAGCAAAAGAACTACTTGAGCGTGCAAGCGAATACTGCAAGATAGATTTTAAACATTTGCTTTTTGAAGAGAATGAAAATTTAAATAAAAGTGAATTTACACAAATGGCTATTGTGTTAAATTCGCTTATGGCTTATGAAGCATTAAAAGAGCAAACAGATCTTTGTCCAAAATATAGCCTAGGACATTCTTTGGGTGAATTTAGTGCTTTGGCAACTCAAGGGGCATTTGATTTTTTAGATGTAATCATGCTTGTAAATAAACGTGGTCAGTTTATGCAAGAAGATTGTTCTAAAATTGAAGCAGGTATGATGGTGGTTTTGGGTTTAGAAGATCAAGTGGTGGAAGAACTTTGCCAAAAGGCATTAAACGATGGTAAAAATATTTTTGCCGCCAATTACAACTGCGATGGACAAATAGTTGTTGCAGGTTTAAAACCAGATCTAGCTTCTTATGAAAATGAATTTAAAAATGCTGGAGCAAAACGAGCCATGTTGTTAAATATGAGCGTGGCAAGCCATTGTCCGCTATTAAAAAATGCTTCCATGAGGCTTTCAAGAGAACTAGAGCTTGTCTTAAAAGATGAGTTTAAAAGTGTAGTTTCGAATGTGAATGCTAAAGTATATAATGATAAAAGTCAAGCTTTGACACTTTTAAGCGATCAGCTTGTTAAGCCTGTTCTTTATAAGCAAAGTATTAAAGCTATTGATGATGAAGTAGATTTTTATATTGAATTTGGCGCGAGTGTGTTAAAAGGTTTAAATAAAAAAATCACTACAAAAGAAACTTATGCATTAAGTAAAATAGAAGATATCGAAGAAATTTTAAAGGTTGTTAAATGAAGATAGCTATTTTAGGTGCTATGCCTGAGGAAATAACTCCTTTACTGGAAACACTAAAAGAATATCAAACTGTAGAATATGCAAACAACACCTACTATCTTGCAAAGTATAATGAGCATGAGTTGGTTATAGCTTATTCTAAAATCGGAAAAGTTAATTCAACTCTTAGTGCGACTATTATGATTGAAAAATTTAAAGCAGAACTTTTACTTTTCACAGGTGTAGCAGGTGCTTTTAATCCTAGTTTGGAAATAGGTGACTTGATTTATGCTACAAAATTAGCACAGTATGATTTAGATATTACCGCTTTTGGGCATCCACTTGGATATGTTCCAGGAAATGAAATTTTTATTCCAACTGATGAAAAGTTAAACCATCTTGCCTTAGATGTTGCCAAAGAGCTTGGTATAAAAATTCAACCTGGTGTAATTGCTACGGGTGATGAGTTTATTTGTGATGAAAATAAAAAAGCAAAAATTAGAGAAATTTTTAACGCAGATGCTTGCGAAATGGAAGGAGCAAGCGTGGCTTTAGTATGTGATGCTTTAAAGATCCCATGCTTGATTTTAAGATCAATGAGTGATAAAGCAGGCGAGAAAGCTGAATTTGATTTTGATGAATTTGTGGAAAAATCAGCAAAAATTTCAGCTAATTTTGTATTGAAAATTTGTGAGAAACTATGATTAACCTCAGTAAAAAGCTCATCAGGGAAGTGGCAAAGGCCAATGCTAAATTTTCTTTGATCAATGACAATGACAAGGTTTTGTTGGGCTTAAGTGGTGGAAAAGATTCACTTGCTTTGGCGCACCTTCTTAAACGTATGCAAGCACATGCGCCTTTTAAATTTGAGCTTAAAGCTGTGACTTTGAGCTATGGAATGGGCGAAGATTATACTAGACTTCATAATCATTGTAAAGAACATGGTATTGATCATGAAGTGATTGACTCTAATATTTATGAAATATCAGGCGACACTATTAGAAAAAATTCGAGTTTTTGCAGTTATTTTTCAAGAATGAGACGTGGTGCTTTGTATACCTATGCTTTGGAAAATGGTTTTAATAAGCTAGCTATAGGTCATCATTTAGATGATGCTGTAGAAAGCTTTTTTATGAATTTTATTTACAATGGTGCTCTTAGAAGTTTAGCGCCAAAATATAAAAGCAAAAGAGGCGTAGAAGTTATTCGCCCTTTGATTTTTGTAAGAGAAAGACAATTAAGAGAAAATGCTATTGCTAATGAGCTTGAAGTCATTGGTAATGAATTTTGCCCTGGTATGAAATTAAGTGAAAAAAATGTTAAATTTCCACATGCTAGAGAAGAGGCGAAGCAACTTTTAGCTAATTTAGAAAAAGACAATCCAAAATTATTTACAAGTCTAAAAACCGCGTTTGAAAATATTCATACAAATAGTTTTTTCATGGTTAAGGACAATGACTAAGCTCTTGGTGGTTGTTGACTATCAAAATGATTTTATCGATGGTAGCTTGGGTTTTGAAGAAGCTACCAAGATAAAAGAAAACATTCTCAAGCTTTTAAAAAATCATCAAGATGATGTGGTTTTTACTTTTGATACTCATGATGAAAATTATTTAAAAACCCAAGAGGGCAAAAATATCCCTATTTGCCACTGTATTAAAGATAGTTTTGGCTGGAAAATGCCAAGCGAATTTGATATATATTTAAAAAATGCAAAAAAAATTTTTCATAAAAACACCTTTGGTAGTTTAGAATTTGCGAATTTTTTAAAAGAAAACCATTACGATAGTATAGAATTTTGTGGTTTAGTTTCGCATATTTGCGTTTTTAGCAATATTATTTTAGCATTAAGTGCTACACCTAATTCTAAACTTATCTTACACAAAAATGCCACAGCAAGCTTTAGTAAAGAATTAGAGCAAAGTGCTTATGATATTTTAAAAGCTTATGGTATAGAACTTCTTTAATGCAAGGGTATATTTTACATACTCAAAGTGTAAAAGATGAAGATTTGATTGTTTATCTTTTAAGTCCAAAAAAAGTCATCAAAAGTTATAGATTTTATGGAATGAGACATTCAAATATCTTAAGTGGCTACAAGATAGATTTTGAACTTGAAGAAAGTACAAGATTTTTACCACGGCTAAAAGATGTCTTGCATGTGGGTTTTTCTTGGATTTTAGATAGAGAAAAAATGTTCTTTTGGCAAGAGTTTATAAGGCTTTTTTATTGGCATTTAAAAGAAGTGGAAACTGTTGATAGTTTTTATTTTGAACTTTTAGAAGAATGTGCTAGACGTTTTGAAAAACAAGATTGCAAGCGGGTTATTGTAGATGCTTATTTAAAACTTTTAAGCTTTGAAGGACGTTTGCATCAAATTTTCACTTGTTTTGTTTGCGATGAGAGTATACAAGAAGATGTTGTCTTAGTAAGAGCTTTTTTGCCAGCTCATAGAAAATGCGCTTTTGGTTATGAATTTAAAGCTAAGGATTTGTCTTATTTTTATAACAATTTTAATTCATCGCATTTTAGCGATGAATATATTGATAATTTATATAAAATCATCAAAGAGGGTTTTTAAGCGTGATATCATACATCATAATCGCTTCTTGTCGAAGTCGTGAGATGATGTTAATGCTATCAATATGGGTGTTTTTAATAATAGCTTCCTTGCTATTTTTTATATCTTCAAGTAAATTCCCAAGTTGTTGTTGAGAGCTTTGCAAGCAAGTGCTAATACACTTTGGCTTGCTTTGATCTAAAATTTGATCAAAATTCAAGCTTTGGTTGTTAAGCTTTGAAGCTTGCGCTGCTAGGTTGTTTGCACTTGTTCTAATGCCACCTAATGCTTTGTAAATCCCTTTCGAATTGATATGAGCTGCCATGAACCTTCCTTGTTTTATGGTATCTCTTCATCATATTGCTTGGTTATTTACAAGCAAAAATCATTCCTTATTGAAAAAATTTTGAATATATTCTCTCATGGTATCAGCATCATTGATACGGTTTACTTGATCTCTAAAATTAGATGCATCTTCATAGCCTTTAGAGTATTCGTGTAGATGTTTTCTAAAAATACTAACACCTTGATCTTTATAGTGTTTTAGCATTTCTTCAAAGTGCGTAAAGATGATTTTATTTTTCATGGTTTTATCGATTTTTCTACCATGTTTGATCTCATAAAATATCCACGGCTTTCCTACGCTTGCGCGACCTATCATTAAGGCATCGCATTGGGTGATTTTAAACACGTCATTGGCATTTGCTTCACTGATATCACCATTTGCAACCAAAGGAATTTTGATATTTTCTTTAGCCATGGCTATTGCTTCATAATCAGCATTACCACTATACATTTGTTTTCTAGTGCGACCATGCATGCTGATAAAATCTACTCCTGCATTTTCGCATGCTTTTGCGATAGCAATGGGATCTTTTTTGTCAAAACCCAATCTCACTTTAACACTAGTTAGCTTTTTGTTGCTGATTTTTTTTATGAGTTCTAAAATCCTTTGTAGTTTATCAAGATCTTGCAGTAGAGCACTACCTGCGCATTGTTTAATGACTTTATTAACAGGACAGCCACAGTTAAAATCAATTCCATCAATAAAATCAAAACGGTTTAAAATTTCTACAGCCTTTTGGATCACGCCCTCATCAGAACCTGCTATTTGGACAATGTAAGGATTTTCAAGTTCTGCTCTTTCTAGCATTTTAAGGGTTTTTGTACTTTCATATACTAAAGCATTAGAGCTAATCATCTCACTAATGGTCACATCAGCACCAAATTGTTTGACTAAATTTCTTAAAGGCAGATCAGAAAACCCTGCCATAGGTGCTAAAAATAAAGGTTTTTTGCTAAAATCAATCATTGTATTAGTCTATCAAGTTCAAATTTTTTGTTATGCTCTCTTAAAAAGAGGACAAGCCTAAAGTCTTTGTGTTCGTTTTGATCATTTCCTAATTCATTAAGCAATTCATCATACATACCAAATTCAGCTAAAGTGTATAAATAAGCTCTTAAGGCTTGGTTTTGGTGATCTTTTAGTTTTTTAAATAAAGCAATCAAAAACTGTGGTTCTAATTTTGGACATAGAATTTTCACACTTTGTAAGTAGCCACTCTCATCTAGCGGATTCATTGTAAGCAAAACTTCTATCTCGGCTTGATTTAAATCTAATTTCTCTTCTTTAAATCGATGTAAAAGTAACAAGATATCATCTTGGCTTTTTTGAACTTTTAATGTCTTGATTTGACTATAAGGACTGTTTTTTAATACTTCATTATATGCAAGTTGTTCTAAATCATCATTTATTTTTTCTTTGTTTTTGATAAAAGCAAAAGCATATTCACTGTCTTTTATGAAATGGTTCTTTTCGTTTAAAATAAAAATTTCATTATGTGTGTCTAGTTTGTATTTTTTTAAGTCGACAAATTCTTTTTGTTCTAATTGTTCAAAAATATCAACAATACTGTCTATTTTAGGGTTTTGAATTTTCTCTTTGCAATAAAGTGCATAGGTGTTTTTTGCTATGTCTTGAAACTCTTGTGTTTTAAATTTAATCTTGCTAGTTTTTTTTAAAAAAATATCAACTATATAGTTTTCATAGTTTTTACTGTCTTTGATTAGATTTTTATACTGTAAATGTTTTAAAAAACCATAAAAACTCATATGTAATAAAGCTAAAATCATTAAAATAAAGGTAGGTAAAATTACCCATATGCTAACTGGTAGGCGCAATTCAAAAGTAGAAACTACAAAAGTATAATCACCCAAATTTAGATTATAAACTAAGGCCGCAACAATTAAAAGATAAACTAAGCTTGCAAAGAAAAATAATTTTATTTTCATAGCTCTTTCCTTTTTTCTAGGTTTTCACGGCAATTTATACAATATTTTGCATGAGGTTTTATTTTCAGCCTTTCAGGGTGGATATTTTCCTCGCAATATTCACAAATTCCGTAAGTATTGTCATCTATTTTGCTTAATGAATGTTTAATTTCATCTAATTCAGCTTTTAAATTTTCATTGATTTTAAAATCAATATGTGAGCTATTGTCGATTTGTTGTAGATCAACTTCATCTCTAGGTTCACTATCTTGTAGATTGTGTATATTGTCTATGTTACCTTGAAGTTGGTTTAAAATTTCTTTTTGTCTTTGGATTAAAATATTTTTAAATTCTTCAAGATTTAATTCTTGCATAAATGCTCCTATTTGTGGTATGGGTGATTTGTGTTGATACAAAAGGCACGATAAATTTGCTCTAAAAGCATGGTTTTGGCAAATTTGTGCACTAGTGTCATTTTACTAAGGGCTATGCTAGTGTGCATTTGTGTGATAAATTCTCTTTCAAAGCCATAAGCACCGCCAATAAAAAAAGAAATTTCATTTTTATCTTGTAATAACTTTGCAAATTCTATACTGGTGAGATTTTTACCTTTTTCATCTAATGCTATGCAAAAGCCTTTTTTATATGGATTTAAAGCGTTGGTATAAGACTTTTTAGCTTCTAAGGCATTAGTATTTTGAGCTAGAGCTATTTTGTTGTTAAAGATACAAATGTCGTTAAAATTACAAAATTTTTTGATGAGTTTAGTGTAGTTTTCATTGATTTTACTAAACTCATCGTTGTTGTTTTTTTGAATGCTTAAAACATTAACTTGCATTTTTAATTTTTAGAAAAAAATCTTAAAAAGTCTGCGATAAATTTTTTATGTTCGTTTCTTTCTACAATGGCATCAATCAAGCCATGTTCAAGCAAAAATTCGGCTTTTTGGAAGCCTTCAGGTAAATCTGCACCTATGGTTTGTTTGATTACTCTAGCTCCTGCAAAGCCAACTAAAGCACCAGGTTCAGCCATGATGATATCACCAAGCCAAGCAAATGATGCACTAACCCCACCCATTGTCGGGTCGGTTAAAACTGAAATATAAGGTAATTTTGCTTCAGCAAGCAGCTTTAATGCGGCACTTGTTTTACTCATTTGCATTAAAGAGTAGGTACTTTCTTGCATTCTAGCGCCACCACTTGCGCTAACAATTACAACAGGGGTTTTTTTCTCAATAGCTCTTTCAATAGCTCTAAGAATTTTTTCTCCTTCAACTGAGCCTAAACTCCCGCCCATAAAAGCAAAGTCAAAAACAACTAGTTGGGTTTTTATCCCATCTATGCAACATTCCCCGCTTATTACAGCGCTTTTTCTTCCTGTTTTTTCTTCATTTTCTGCTAATCTTTTTTTATATGATTTGCTATCAACAAATTTGAGAGGATCTACCGCATGTAAGTCTTTATCCATTTCTACAAAAGTACCCTCATCGCTTAGCAGTTCAATACGTTTAGCGGGACTTAATCTCATATGAAAATTACATTTAGGGCAAACATTATAACAAGTTTCTATCTCTTTATAATACATCAACGCATGGCATGAGTTGCATTTTACCCAGTGGTTTGGAGCCTCACTTGGAGCAGCTTGCTTGCGTCTTATGCTAGAAAAAATATCTAAAAAATTCATTATCTCTACCTAAAATAAAATTTCAAAATTATAGCAAGATTTTATCACTTTTAAAATCTTGCACCCAACATAAATTCAAATTTACTCAAATCATCTTTTGAGTTGGTGTTAAATGGTTTCGCAAAAACTAAATTTAAAGCACCTAGTGGAGTAAGCCATTCAAAACCAATACCAGTACTCCATCTTTGAATTTGACTTAAAGAGCTTTGTCCGATTGCACCATAGTCAAAAAACACACTTCCCCTTAGCTTGATTCTATCAAAGATCGGAAAACTAAGTTCTACGGAGTTTGCAAAGGCTACTGTACCGCCTGTCTCATCACCCCAATCGTTTTTAGGGCTAACACTTCTTCTATCAAAACCCCTAATGGTGCCTATGCCCCCAAGATATAGTTTTTCATTGATTGGTAAATAGCCTTGATCCCATACCTTGTAAAAACTTGCTTTATAGCGATAGATCAAATCCCAACCTATGAAGTCTTCTAAACCTTGATAATAGTTAAATTTGGTAACAGAGCTTATAAACTCTTGATCTCCGCCTAAACCTGCATATTCAAGTGAGGTTGAGGCGATAAAACCCGATCTTGGTAAATAGTAATCATCGGTATTGTTAAATACAATCGAAGGTGTAATGGAGCTTTTGTAGCTTTTTCCAAGCTTATAACCTTGCGCAATCAAACGATCACTTAGATGATAAATATCACTTTGTTCAAGATTGTAAGTTAAATCTATGCTAGTATATCTACCTAGTGTTTTTCCTACGCTTACATCAAAACCATAGTTTCTTTCATCATAACTATCCCATTCTAAACGATCTGAATATAATGAGCCGCCTAAAGAATAATCGCTATCATTTACTCTAGGATTTTTTAAAGATACTCTACCAGAAAGAGTATCATCACCTTTATCAATACTTACACTTCCTTTCATACCAGATCCTAAAATATTGGCATCTGATAAAGAAGCGCTAAGCAAAATTCCATCACTAGTGCCATAACCAATACCGCCTGAAATAGCTCCAGTTGATGCTTCTTTTACTTCCACTACCAAATCAATATGAGTATCATCTACTCTTTGCTCTTTGATTTCGACATTTTCAAAATACGCTGTTCTTCTTAAGGCATTTCTTGAATCTGTTAAGTCGGTTCTATTGTAAAGATTTTCTTCTGTGAGATACAATTCTCTACGAATTACCCTATCAACTGTTTTAGTGTTACCAGAAATGATAACATTTCTTATGTATACTTTTTCATTAGGTATTACTTTAAAGATGATGGTAGCTTGGTGATTTTCTTTGTCTTTTTGTATATCAGGTATGACTTGTACAAAGGCATAGCCTAAGTCCGCAGTTTTAGTTTCGATGGTTTTGATATCTTCTCTTAATTTTTCTATGTTGACAATTTTTCCAATGCTAAGTTTAAGATCTTTTGCTAAAGCATCGTTTTCTTCATCGCTAAAGATGGGATTAAAAATTTTAATATCTTTTACTTTATAAACTTCACCTTCATTAATAAAATAAGTCAAATCAGCTTGATAAGTGTCGGTATAAGTGTTTAAAAAAGCAGGAGATACGCTTACATCTAAATAACCTTCTTTTAAATATACATCAGAAATTCTTGAGCTGTCATTTGCAAGATCAAAAATTTTAAGCTTGCCATCATTAAAACCCCACATCCAACCCAAAGCCTCTCTTTGCTTATTAGCTATAGCAGGTTCTACATCAGAGTAGCTTAGATTTTTAGCACCACTTAGATGTACTTTTTCTATGATGATATTTTCTCCGCGATTAACAATAAAAGTTAGCTTAAGTGAGTTTGAGTTGCTGAGTTTTTCACTTTTGATTTCTACGATGGTATCATAAAAACCTTTGGCTTGATAAAATAATTTAATCTTTTCAGCTGATTCTTTAACTGAATTTTCATCATATAAAATTCCAGGTCTTAATCCAACAAGAGTTTCTATTTGTTTTCTATCATTACTTGCGATACCTTGAATATCAACTTTACCAATAGATGGTTTTTCTACTACTTTGAAAGTTAAAATGCCATTTTTTTCATTGACAACGATGTCTTTAAAATAATTTCTTTCAAAAAGATTTTTAATCGCCATGTCTATATTGGCATCATCAATTTTTTGTCCAATTTTTAATTTTGAAATCGCAATAGCGCTTTCTTTGGAAAGTTGCGATAAGCCTTCAAATTTGATATCTTTAATTGTTGTTGCACATAAAGAACTTGAAAGTGCAAAGAAAACAAACCATTTTTTCATCATATTACCTAAATTTTTATATACAAAATCGTTATAATACCAAAATATTTTTAACTAATGCTTTTTAAGGAAAAATTATGGTAGTAGGGATAGTTGGGCTTGGTTTAATAGGCGGATCTTTAGGCTTGAGTTTAAGGGATAATAAGCTGATTGATCAAGTCTATGGATATGATATCAATAAAGCTTTTGAGCAAATTGCATTAGAAAGACAATTAGTAGATCAGATTGTCTCATTTGATGAGTTGAAAAAATGCGATGTGATATTTTTAGCAATTCCTGTAAGAGCCATAGTGAAAATTTTAAAAGATTTTCAAGATTTATCTAAAAATACGACAATCATAGAACTTGGAAGCACCAAAACAGAGATTATTAAAAACTTACCTTTGGCTTTAAAAAGTCAATTTATCGCAGCTCACCCTATGGCAGGAACTGAAAATAGCGGACCCACTGCTGCGGTAAAAGATTTATATAAAAATGCAGTTTGCGTTTTGTGTGATGTGCAAAATGCTGATCATATTCATCAAAAAAGAGCTATAGAGCTTTTTTCTGATTTGGGAATGAAGCTTGTATTTATGGACAGCAAAGAACACGATCATCATGCTTCTATTATCTCGCATTTACCTCATGTGATTAGTTTTTCTTTGGCAAATTTTGTTATGAAAGAAGAAAATAAAAAAAATATAGCTCATTTAGGTGGCCCTTCTTTTAGGGATATGTGCAGAATTGCTAAATCAAATCCGCAAATGTGGAGTGGAATTTTTGAACAAAATAAGCAAAATTTGCTAAATTCTATTGATTTGTTTCAAAAAGAACTGCAAGAATGTAGAAAAATGATAGAAAAATGTGATATAGACGAGCTTGAAGCTTGGATTAAAAGCGCTAATAAATTAAGAGAAATTTTATAATTTTATGTATAATTTACTCTTAATTTGCCATAGCATAATATATTTTTAAAAAAATAGATTGAAAGTGATGAATTATGGTTTTTGCACGTAGAAGATCGAATAAAAAATGGATTTTTGTACTATTTTTAATTATTTTAGCCTTTTTAGTGTTTGTTTTAAATACAAAGTTGTTTGAAAAAAATCCTCCTGTGATAGAAGTTAAATCAGATGTTATTTATAGCAACTTAAATGATCCTGTTGCGATAGAAGTAAGCGATGAAAGTGCTTTGAAAGATATAAGAGTAACTTTATTTAAGGCAAATGAGCTAAATGGTGAAGTGCTTGTGAATGAGCAAGTTAGAGGAGGAAAAAAGAATATCCATTTTGATCTAAAACTACCAAAACCCGCTTTCAAAGAAAAAGTAGATTTTTATAAGCTTATTATTGAAGCAAGTGATAGTAGTTTTTGGAATTTTTTCTTAGGTAATCAAGCTACCAAAGAGGTAAAAGTTATTATCGATACCAAAAAACCAGTGGTTGAAATTTTAGACAATTCATATCAGATTGAACAAGGTGGTGTTGGTAGTGTAGTGTTTAAGGCAAGTGATGAGAACTTGCAAGAAGTTTATATCACAACAGATAAAAATAAAATTTTTAAAGCAACTCCTTATGTAAAAGAGGGCTATTATGCGGCTTTGATTCCTTGGGAGGCAACTGATGAATATTTTAGAGCTTATGTTGTGGCAGTAGATAAAGCAGGAAATGTAAACAAACAAAGAATTCGATACTATTTTATCAATAAAAAATACCGTGTTTCTAAGATTAAAGTTAATGATAGATTTTTAGATGGAAAAATAGAATTCTTGGCTCAGCAATATGCTCCAAAAGATAGAGATTTAAGTAGACTTGAGAAATTTAAATTTGTAAATGAAGATCTAAGAGCTTCTAATGAAGTGATTATTCATGATGTTACTAGTAAAGTACCTGATAGTATGATTAATCATTTTAAAATCAATCTTTTCAAACCTTTAAAAAATGGACAAAAAGTAGCTGATTATGCCGATCATAGATTTTATTCTTATAATGATCAATCTTTTAGCAGTTCTTATCATATGGGACTTGACTTAGCTAGTGTTAAAGAAGCTCCTATTATCAGCAATAATGATGGCGAAGTCGTATTCATGCAAGAAAATGGAATTTATGGATTGAATATTATTATCTATCATGGTTTTGGGATTTATACCCTTTATGGACACTGCACTAATTCAGATGTGAATGTGGGTGATAGGGTAAAAGCAGGCGATGTTATAGGCACTACGGGAACGACCGGGTTAGCACTTGGTGATCATGTGCATTTTGGTGTCTTGGTGCAAGGTGTTGAGGTGCGTCCTGAGCAATGGCAGGATGCAAAGTGGATAAAAGAAAACATCTACAATGTATTAGAATCAGGTAAAAAAAGAATTTTAAGCGAATAAACATGAATCAAACAACAATAGCAAGAGAAGTTAAAGGCGTTGGTATAGGTTTGCATAAGGGTGAGCCTATTAGTATAAAATTAGAGCCATTAGAGGCTGATAGTGGTATAGTGTTTTATAGAAGCGATTTGGGAATTTCTTATGAGGCAAAGCCTGAAAATGTTATTGATACGCAAATGGCTACTGTGATAGGAGATCATAGAGGTTATGTTTCTACTATAGAGCATTTAATGAGTGCTATTAATGCTTATGGTGTTGATAATGTGCGTATTGTCTTAGATGCTAATGAAGCACCGGTAATGGATGGTAGTAGTATAGGTTTTTGTATGATGCTTGAAGAAGCAGGTATGAAAGAACTCGATAGAGCTAAAAAAATCCTAGTGGTAAAAAAACCCGTGGAGGTAAAAGAAGGTAATAAATTTGTACGCTTAAGTCCAACAGATATGCCTGTGATTAACTATACTATAGAGTTTGACAATCCTATCATAGGTAAACAAAATTATTGTTTTGAATTTAGTAAAGAAAATTATATCAACGAAATCGCAAGAGCAAGAACTTTTGGATTCTTAAAAGATGTACAAGCTTTAAGAGCTATGAATTTGGGTCTTGGAGGGAGTTTGGAAAATGCGGTTGTGATTGATGAAAATCGTATTTTAAATCCTGAAGGTTTGCGTTTTAAAGATGAGTTTGTTCGCCATAAAATTTTAGATGCTATTGGAGATTTGACTTTGCTTGGTTGTAGAGTTTTTGGAGATTATACCTCCTATGCGGGCTCACATAAACTTAATCATCTCTTGACTAAAGAACTCTTAAAAGACCCAAGCGCATATGAAATAGTAAGCCTAGAAAAGAGCGCGCATAAAGTCTATGAAAAGGTTTTTGCATAAAAAAGGTTACTTTGCTTTTAAATGCCATAGCAAAACCTTTAATGCTTGGTATTTATGAAGATGATAGATTGCTAGAAGTGATTGAGAGTGATTTAAAGGTAAGCGAAACCTTGCCTTGTATCATTCAAAAATTGTTACTGAAATACGAACTGCAAAAACTTATTTACGTACATGGTCCAGGTTCTTACATGGGGATAAAGATTTCATATGTATCTTTTCAAACCTTAGCCATAGTGAAAAATATTCCACTAGAAGCAGTGAGTGCTTTTGAGTTAAACAACAACACCCCTATACCTGCAAATAAACATTTGTGTTTTGTAAAAAAAGAAAATGATGAAATTGTACTTGAAAAAACACAAGCAGGGAGTTTTTTTATGCCACAGAGTTTAAAGGGCTTGGGTTTAAGTAAAGACAATGCACCTTTTTATGTTTTAGATGCGATTAATTAAGGTAATAAATGAAAATTTTAATTCCTGCAACAAGTGCAAATTTGGGTCCTGGTTTTGACTGTTTAGGGTTGAGTTTAAAGTATTTTAATCAAGCCATAGTTGAAAAGTCAAAATTTTTTAGTATTAGCGTGCATGGAGAAGGTGAAAATAATATTTATCTTAAAAAAAATAACACCTTTGTTAATATCTTTTATGAAGTATATCAAAGATTAAGTGGTAGAAAAGATAATTTTCGTTTTGTTTTTCAAAACAATATTCCTTTGGCAAGAGGCATGGGGAGTTCTTCTGCTGTGATTGTTGGGGCAATAGCTTGTGCATATGAGTTAAGCGGGTTTAAGGCAGATAAAAATACAATACTCAATGAAGCTTTAAAGTATGAAAATCATCCTGATAATATAGCCCCTGCGGCACTAGGTGGTTTTGTGTGTGCGCTAGTCCATCAAGATAAAGTTTTGGCAATCAAAAAGAAAATAGATAAGAATTTAAAAGCTATTATCACAATCCCGAATGTACCTATGAATACACAAAAATCACGATCGGTTTTAGCAAAAAAAATCAACTTAGAAGAAGGGGTTTTTAATCTTTGCCATGCTTCATTTTTGACTGCATGTTTTTTAGAAAAAAAATATGACTTGTTAAAATACGCTAGTTTAGATAAATTACACCAATACCAAAGAATGAAGCTCCTACCAGAACTTTTTGAAGTACAAAAACTAGCATTAGATAATAATGCTCTCATGAGTACACTTTCAGGATCGGGTTCGAGTTTTTTTACTTTGGCTTATCAAGATGATGCTAAAAAAATCAAAGAAAAAATCAAAAATAAATTTGCTAAATTTAGAGTCGAGCTTTTAGATTTTGATGATGAGGGCTTTAAAATTTGCTAAAAATTCCAAAAAAAAGATATAATTTTGAAAAATCATATACCCATTAGAATGTGCATTGTTTGCAAAGGTCGTTATGAAAAGCAGAGTTTGCATCGATTTCAGATAAAAAATTCTCAAATTATCACTAAAGTGGAATTTGGTAGAAGTTTGTATATTTGCAATCCGTGCTTAGATAAAGATGAAAAAACACTGCAAAGAGCTTTTATGAGAGCTTGCAAAGGCAATTTTCATGGCAGTATAAACCAGCAGGATTTAAAGGAGATATTTTTTAATGGCAGATGTAAAAATTAGCGAGATCGCTCAAGAGTTAGGATACACTAGCAAAGAAATTATAGAAAAAGCCAATGAAATAGGCCTAGAAGATATAAAATCACCTAACAAAAAAGTATCTTCTGAAATCGCAGAAGCGATTTATCAATACGTTCAATCAGGCGAAATATTAGATGTGGTTAAAAAAGTAGCAAAACCTAAGAAAGAAAAAACAGTAAAAAAAGCTACTGTTAAAAAAGAAGAAGATAAAAAAGAAGAGAAAAAAACCACAGTCAAAAAAGAAAATAAAATCAATACAAAAACAGCAATTGAAAAAAAAGAAGAGTTAAAAACTCAAGAAAAACAGCCTGAAAATCCTATTAAAAACGAAACTATAGAAGCAAAAAAAGAAGAAGTAAAGTTAGATGAAAAACTAGGTTCTAATTTAAATTTAGCCAAAAGAAGAGGCTTGGTTATCGTTAAAAAGAAAAAAGAAGAAAACAAAGAAAATTTTGTCAACAAAGAAGAAAAAACTGATACACAAAGCACGCAAGGCTTAAGTCTTAGCATGATTTTTTCAAATTCAGATGAGAGTTTAAAAAGAAAGAAAAAAGAGAAGAAAAACCACCCTGTGGCAAGCAAAAAAGAAAACACCACTAAAATGGATCTTTTAGGAGATAAAGATTTTGCTGATATTTCTTTAGAAGATGATGATATGGTGGTTTTACCTGATTTTAGCGTTAAAGAAAACAAACCAACACAACCGGTCAATAAAAAACAACCAAGTATTTTAAAACAGTCTTTAAATAACTCTATCAACCCATTTGGTGAAGGCGGTATACAAAGAAGAAGTCGCAAAAAGCCACCTAAAAAAGTAGAGAAAAAAGAAAGTGAAGCGATCACAAGCGTGAGCATACCTAAAGAAATTCGTGTGTATGAATTTGCCGAAAAACTTGGCAAAAACACCGGTGAAGTGATCTCTAAACTTTTCATGCTTGGTATGATGACGACTAAAAATGACTTTTTAGATGAAGATGCTATTGAAATTCTTGCTGCAGAATTTGGCGTGGAGATTAATATCATTGATGAAGCTGATGAATTTGACTATGTAAAAGATTATGATGAAAATCAAACAGAAGAGAATTTAAGCCAAAGAGCTCCGGTCATCACGATCATGGGGCATGTGGATCATGGTAAAACTTCTTTGCTTGATTATATTAGAAAATCACGTATTGCAAGTGGCGAAGCAGGTGGGATCACTCAACACGTTGGTGCTTATATGGTAGAAAAAAATGGTAGAAAAATTACCTTTATCGATACTCCAGGCCATGAGGCATTTACTGCTATGCGTGCAAGGGGGGCTAGTATAACGGATATTGTTATTATCGTAGTGGCTGCAGATGATGGGGTAAAACCACAAACCAAAGAAGCGATCAATCACGCAAAAGCAGCTAATGTGCCTATCATCATTGCTATCAATAAAATGGATAAAGAAAACGCAAATCCTGACATGGTAAAAACCCAACTAGCGGAAATGGACATCATGCCGGTAGAATGGGGTGGAAGCCATGAGTTTGTACCAGTTTCAGCTAAAAAAGGCGATGGTATAGAGGATTTACTTGAAATTGTATTATTACAAGCTGATATTTTAGAGCTTAAAGCAAATCCAAAAGCCCATGCTAAAGCAAGCATTATAGAATCTTCAGTGCAAAAAGGTAGAGGACCTGTGGCTACTATCATTGTGCAAAATGGTACTTTAAGAGTGGGAAATACAGTCGTAGCAGGGGAGGCTTATGGTAAAGTACGTGCTATGAGTGATGATCAAGGCAAAACTTTAAAAGAAATAGGCCCAGGTGAATGCGGGGTGATCATAGGTCTTAGCGAAGTAGCTGATGCAGGAGAAACTTTAATAGCTGTAGATAGTGATAAGCAAGCAAGAGAATATGCCAACAAACGCCATGAATATAACCGCCAAAAAGAATTAAGCAAATCCACTAAAGTAAGTATAGATGAGCTTGGTGCTAAAATCAAAGAAGGTAACTTAAAAGCCCTTCCTGTGATCTTAAAAGCAGATGTGCAGGGCTCGCTTGAAGCGATTAAAGCGAGTTTAGAAAAACTCAAAAATGATGAGATCAAGGTTAATATCATCCATAGTGGGGTGGGTGGTATCACTCAAAGTGATATAGAGCTTGCAAGTGCGAGTGAAAACTCTATCGTTTTAGGCTTTAATATACGCCCAACTGGTGAGATCAAAGAACGCGCTAAAGATAAAGGCGTAGAAATAAAAACTTATAATGTTATTTATAACTTACTCGATGATGTAAAAGCCTTACTAGGTGGCATGATGAGTCCTATTATCTCTGAAGAACAACTTGGTCAAGCTGAAATTCGCCAAGTGATCAATGTGCCAAAACTAGGACAAATCGCAGGTTGTATGGTAACAGAAGGCACGATCAATCGTGGCGCGAAAATCAGACTCATTAGAGATGGGGTTGTGGTATTTGAAGGTAATGTAAGCTCACTTAAACGCTTTAAAGATGATGTAAGAGAAGTTGCAAAAGGCTATGAATGCGGTGTAGGTATAGAAGGTTGTAATGATATGAGAGTGGGCGATTATATAGAAAGTTACAAAGAAGTTGAGGAACAAGTAAGCCTATGAACCCAGCTGAGATCAAAAAGCTACGCACAGAAAGTATTTTAAAAGAGCTTATACCGGAAGCTTTAGCAAATTTAGACAACGAGGCTTTAAAAAACTTGTGCGTAGTGGATGTAGAGTGTAAAAAAGGCAGATATGATGCTTTTGTGTATTTAGATAAAATGTTTTTTAACACCCAAGAGC
Source organism: Campylobacter sp. 2014D-0216 (assembly GCF_014931215.1). Classification (NCBI taxonomy): domain Bacteria; kingdom Pseudomonadati; phylum Campylobacterota; class Epsilonproteobacteria; order Campylobacterales; family Campylobacteraceae; genus Campylobacter; species Campylobacter sp. 2014D-0216. The sequence continues at coordinate 217,159 of NZ_CP063089.1, forward strand.
AAGACATCATACTCAATCAACTTAAAAAAGCTGCCCGTGCTTTGCAAAATTACTGCATGAGTGAGCAAGGGTGGTATAGATGTCCGAATTTTCACTTTAAGTTTGATGATAGGTTGGAGTATCAAAACCACATGGATGCTTTGTTTGAAAAAATCAAAAAGGAACAAAATGAATCTTGAAGCACTTTGTAAAGAAGTAGGACTTAGCTTTTATGATGATGAGCTAACAAGTGAAAATGGTAGAAAGATTTATAGAATTTATGTGCAAAAAGAAGGCGGGGTAAATCTTGATGATTGTGCTAGGCTTAGTGAGATTTTATCGCCTATTTTTGATGTAGAACCACCCGTGAGTGGAGAGTATTTTTTAGAAGTATCAAGCTGTGGGCTTGAAAGAAAACTTAGCAAAATCGAGCATTTTGCAAAAAGCATTAATGAACTTGTAAAAATCACAACTAGTGAAAAAGAAAAAATTGAAGCAAAAATTATCGCTGTAGATGGTGAAAATATCACTTTAGAAAATTTAGAAACTCAAGAAAAAACTACTATAAATTTTAGCGACATAAGAAAAGCTAAAACCTTCATACAATGGTAAAAATTTAGAAATCTAAATTTTTACTTATTTTTTATATAATTAAATTTAAATACATTATTTTTTAATTTATTATAAAATAAAATAGGATTTAGATATGAATATTATTTTAGATGAGAAACAAAAAGAAAGTAATAAATTTTTAGAATTTCAAAGAATTTGGACTTTAGAAAAAGTTAAAAGTATGAGTCTTGAGGAATATACAAATCTTAAATATGAAAACCCAAATTATTATTGTTATTGGTTAGATGTTTTATTAAAAGAATATGCAGGATTTGGAGGAAATGATGCTGGAAAATTTGGAATTTATCGTTATAAAAAACCACCTAAAAAAGATGATTATTTGTATGATAATAGATATGCTTGGAGAAAAAATCTTGGAAATACTAAAGATGAAGTTTTTGAAAAGGTAAAAAAAGAAATAGTTAAAGTTATAGAATATTCGCAAAATAATAATTTAAAATGCATTGATAAAGAAATTTTAAATGAAATTTTACCTTTTGGTTTAAAATGGAAGATAGCGTTTCATTATCAAAATCCAAATGATATTAAGATTGTTAATATATTTAAAAAAGATATATTAGAAGCAATATGTAAAAATAAATTTAAAAGCAATTTAGAAATTTATGAATTACATAAAAAGTTGTTAAAAGATAAAATTTATACACTCGATAGCATGAGAAATGATGTTTCGGTTCCATTATGGGAGCATTATTCAAATTTGAATACTAAAACAATCGAACAAAATAAAATTAATTTTTCTATATACTTAAATAAAGTTACTAAAAAAGATGGTAGCAAACTAAGTGAAGGAACTAAAGAAAATTATATAGAAGATATTTCTCGAATTTCTACCAAATATTTGAATGTAAATCTATATAAATGTGATATAAAACAATTTGATTTTAAATGTAAAGAATTAGAAAATAATAAAAAATATTTAGATCAGAATTCTACAAATAAAAATAGATATTCAAGTGCTATAAAATATTATAGAGATTTTCTGATTAATTCTTCCGATAAAGAGTTTTATAATAACAAAGAAACAAATAAAGGATTGAATGTAGAAAATCCACCTTTAAATCAAATTCTTTATGGGCCTCCAGGGACAGGAAAAACTTATCAAACGATAGATAAGGCTTTAGAGATTATATCAAAAGAAGAAAAAATACAAATTCCAAGCAAAGATGATAGAACAAATAGAAAAAAGTTATTTGATGAATATGTAAAAAAAGGGCAAATAGTTTTTACTACTTTTCATCAAAGCTACGGATATGAAGAATTTGTAGAAGGTATAAAGCCTCGCATAGATAGAGAAAATTCTAAGGAAGTAGAGTATGAAATAAAAGATGGAATTTTTAAAGAACTTTGTCAAAAAGCTTTGGATAATTACAAAGCATCTTTATTAACACAAGAAGAATTTGTAAAGAATGAGGATTTAGAAAATAAAATAGAATTTTTTTTAGATGAATTAGTAGATCAACAAAAATTTATAGAAAAAACTCAAAGTGGTGGATTTAGATTAGAAGAATATAATGAAAAATATAGAATTATCACAGATGATACTAATGTAAATTTGTATTTAAATTTGGAAATTTTTAAAATTCTTTTGGAAAATAAAGATAAGATTATAAATGGAAGAAGCATTAAACAAATTTTAAATCATAAACATAGAAGACAAATCGATAGTTACTATTTTCAGCTAGTTAAATTGTTTAAAGAGCGAGAACAAGATTATAAAGTAGATAATAATTCTAGTAAAAAGCCGGATTCAAAACCTTACATAATTATCATAGATGAGATTAATCGTGGTAATGTAAGTAAAATTTTTGGTGAGCTTATAACCTTGATAGAGCCTAGCAAAAGGATAGGCGAAGAAGAGGAAATAAAAGTAAAATTACCTTATAGTGGTAAAGATTTTGGAGTGCCTAAAAATATTTATATCATAGGCACTATGAATACGGCTGATAGAAGTATAGCTTCACTTGATACAGCATTAAGAAGACGTTTTGAATTTATCGAGATGATGCCTGATGTTGAAGAGTTAGAAAAATCAAAATATAAAGATGTAAATTTAAAAAAATTATTAGAAGCTATAAATACTCGCATAGAATACTTACTAGATAGAGAAAAGACTATAGGACATGCATTTTTTATAGGCATTGATAATTTAGAGAAATTAAAAAAAGTTTTTCAAAACAAAATCATTCCGCTATTGCAAGAGTATTTTTACAATGATTATGCTTTGATAAATGCAGTTTTAAATGATAATGGTATGATTTTTGAAGATAAAAAAGATGATAAATATCTTCAAAAAAAGAATTTATATAATGTTGATAATGAGAGAAATATTTATACTATCGCTCCATTTGATGATGAAATTTGGAGCAATATAAAAACATATCAAGCAATTTATGATGATAAAATAACAAATAAAACAAAAAACGAAAATGAATAACACCTTTTCTATCATCGAATATCAAGCTTTTTCTAAAGAAGATTTCAAAGAAAACTTCAAAGAAAAAGCTGAAATGTTTTATAAAGAGCTAGAAGACTTCGCAAAAAACAATGAAAGTCTTCTAGGCTTTAAAAGTAAAAACGCCTTAAAAGCTAAAAATTATGTCGGCATTATACAGACTAAAAGCGGTGTTTTAGAAATCTTGCCAAAATGCACAAATTTGGATAGCTATAAAGAAAAAAAAGATAAATCTTTGAAAGTTTCAAAGAGCAAGTTAAATTATGCCTATACAATAAGCAATGGTAATAAATTATATACTAATTTTAGCTATTTTCAAGAATATAAAATTGTGAAAAACATTAAAATAAAAAAATGGTATAGTATAAAAGAGATAAATTTCAACCCCAAAAATCTTTTAATCAACATGCTAAAAACCTTAAAAAATTCCCCCTTTAAAAAATCTCAAATTTCATCTTTACAAATTGCTAAAATGCCTTTGTTTGAAGTATTTATCGCGATGTTTTTAGATGAATTTGATAGTGTGTATAAAAAAGGTTTGATGAGATCTTATGTAAGTAGCGAAGAAAACAGAACTTTTTTAAAAGGAAAATTACTTTTTAATGAGCATATAAAATCAAATTTAATACACAAAGAAAGATTTTTCACAAGTAGCGATGAGTTTGTTTTAGACATAGCTCCAAATCGCTTGATAAAATCAACGCTAAATTTTTTAAAATCCAAAACAAGCTTGAATAAATTTAAAATCATCAAAGCTATGCAAATGCTTGATGAGGTAGAGTTTTCTACAAATTACGAAAAAGATTTTAGTTTTAAAATTTCAAGACATTTTGATTATTATGAAAATATACTTTCTTGGTGTAAGATATTTTTACAAAATAAAACCTTTACTCTATATAAAGGCAAAAACGAAGCTTTTGCTTTGCTTTTTCCTATGGAAAAACTTTTTGAAAACTATGTAGCTTATATGTTTAAACTCGCCAATCCTAGTAAAAATATAAAAGCCCAAAGTCATGGAAAGTATCTAATTTCAAAAAATGATGAAAAATGTTTTATGTTAAAGCCTGATTTATATATAGAAAATAAAATGATCTTAGATACCAAATGGAAAATTCCAGATGATAACGAAGATGAGAAAAAGCATGGCATATCGCAAAGCGATTTATACCAAATGTTTGCTTATGCAAACAAATACGAGATAAAGGAAATTTATCTTATTTATCCTCTATGTGAGAGAACTTTTGACTTAAGAGAGAAATTAAAAACTAAAGATATTAAGTTTTTAGCACAAGGTTTTTTAAAAGCTTGCGATGAACATGTAAAGCTTAAGGTGTTTTTTGCACCTTTGCCTTTTTAGGAAGTAATATGAATCACGAATTTTATATGAATTTAGCCATAGATGAAGCTTGGAAATATCAGCTTTTAACCTACCCTAATCCAGCCGTAGGCTGTGTGATCTTGGATAAAAATGGCAAAATTTTAAGCATAGAAGCACACAAAGAAGCGGGCAAGGCTCATGCAGAGCTTGAAGCAGTGAGTAAAGCCTTAAAAGCGCTTAATCCAAATTTAGACTTACCACAAAATGCAAACGATTTACATGAGTTTATTTGTCAAAATCATCAGGGGTTGTTAAAAGGTGCTAGTGCTTATGTGAGTTTAGAACCTTGCAATCATCAGGGCAAAACCCCACCTTGTGCGAAACTTTTTAGCGCACTTGGCTTTAGTGAAGTTTTTATCGCTACTAAAGATGAGCACAAGCTCGCAAGTGGTGGAGCAGGGTTTTTAAAAGATCAAGGCATAAAAGTTCACATGGGAATTTGTGAACAAAGAGCCAAAGAGCTTTTAAAGCCTTTTTTAAAATGGCAAAAATCAAGCTTTAAATTTTTTAAACTAGCCCTTTCTTTGAATGGTTCTGCTTATGGTAAAATCGTAAGTTCTAAAGCAAGTAGAACTTATGCTCATACATTACGTTCAAAGCTCGATTTACTTGTAGTAGGTGGAGAAACTATAAGACATGATAGGCCTATTTTAGATGCAAGGCTAGCTCAAGCTAAGGCACCAAATTTATGCATACTAAGCCGTCAAAATTTAGAAAGTTTTGATCCAAACATTCCTTTATTTAGCGTGCCTGAGAGAGAAATTTTTACAAACATTCCTAGTGAGGCTAAGCTCATCATGTATGAGGGTGGGGAGAATTTTTTAAAAGCCTTTAAAGATGAGTTGGATATGCTTTTGATTTTTTCAAGCTCGAATTTAAATACTTTTGAAAATGTTAAGTTAGATTTAAAGCTAAAGCCTTTATACAAAGGCTTTTTAGAAAATGATACTTATGGATTTTATGAGATTATTAAATCTTAATAAATTTTTTGTGAGCTTACTTGTGTGAAAAACTGTGCTAAAGTGTTAGCAAAAAAGCTAGCGCTTTGCTCTTCTAATCGTTTTAAAAATTTATCGATAGCATCTTCTTTTTGCCATATAGGGTTTTGTACTTTGGCTAGTTTTTCTAACTCTTTTTTGGCTTGCTCATAATTGCCTATTTTATCAATGAGTTTTAATTTTAAAGCCTCATTTGCTAAAAATACTTTCGCATCAGCCCATGAGTTTGTTTGGTTTAAGTCTAATTTGCGATTTTTAGCGACAAATTGTGTGAAAAGCTCATAGCTTTGATTGGCTAAATTTTGTAAAAAGTCTTTTTCATCTTCGCTCCATTTACGCATGAAAGTTCCTGCTTCTTTATAGCTTCCTGCTTTGATGGTTTGTTCACTTATGCCAAGTTTTTGTGCAAGCTCACTTAGCTCAAAGCCTTGCATGATTACCCCAATAGACCCTACAAAGCTAGCGGGATTAGCGATAATCATATCAGCTCCCACTGCACTTAAATAACTCCCACTTGCTATAGTTCCACCTGCATACACTACCACAGGTTTTTTGGCTTTAAGATCTTGTATAGCTAAAGCTATTTCCATGCTTGGTGCAAAAGCTCCACCAGGGCTATCTATAAAAAGTAAAACTCCTTTTATAGCTTTATCCTCTTTGACTTTGTAAATTTGTTCTAAAAGATTACTCGCATCGCTAATTTCGCCTTTAAGATTAATTTGTGCTAAGTTTGCGTTAGAAAGTTTGGCATTATCCCCGTTTGGAGCAAGGATTAAAAACACGATAAATAAAAACACAAAGGTTTTAAAATAAGTATTGATATAAGAAATGATTTTTCCAATTCCTTTAAAAAATGATTTTATAATTTGCATTCTTTTCCTTCTATAAAAAGTTTTAACACTTCTTTGCTTTGTAAGATAAACTGCAAAGGAAGTTGTTTTAAATTCACACTATTTGGCAAAGCAAAAAGACTAAAATCAGCTATCTTGCCTTTTTGAATTTGCCCTAGGTTTAAATTTAAGGCTTTTGCGGCTTTGTTAGTCGCCATTAAAAGCAATATTTTAGCAAAATTTTCTAACTCAAAATCATCATGTATAAGTAAATTAGCTCTCATTTCATCAAGCATACTTAAAGAAGTATTTGAACTTAAACCATCAGTTCCTAGATGGATATTAACACCATTTTTTAAAGCAGATTTTAATTTAAAAGTATTTTTACTTAAAAGTCTGTTTGAAAAAGCACAATGCGTGATAGAGTGTAAATTTTTATCTAATAAATCCCATTCTTTAAAATACACACAATGAGTAAATAAAGTCCTTTGATCTTTAAAAAGCTCTAAAAAGCTTTGCGGGATGTAAAATGGCGTAGGATTTTTACTAAATTTAGCCAAGCTTTTTTTAAAACCGCCTTTTTTAAACCTTAGCCAGTTGTTTTCGTGATTGCTTTCAAGAAAATGTGTGCTTAGCAAATGATCATTTTCTCTAGCAAGTTTTATGGCAAATTTGGCAAGCTCTGGGTGAGTTGAATAAGGTGCATGCACTGAAATAGCAGGGATAAATTTAGAACTTTTAAAACTCATGCTTTTTTCATAACGAGTTAGAAATTCCTCTTTTTTGGCTTGGATAAAATCCTCACTAGATCCTAAAATTTCATTGAAAAATACCACTCTAGCTTGTGAGTTTACACAAGGAGTTAAATCACTCCCAAAGCTTGAAATTTCACCTATAGTAGAAGTGCCGCTTTTTAGCATTTTATGGATATTTTGAGAGATTAATTTTTCTTTGGCTTTTTCATTGAGTTGTTCGCGGTTATTAAAAATACTATCAAGCCATTTTAAAAAATCTCCAAAGGCTAAATTCCCATTATTTACGCTAAATTCTAAATGTGCATGTGGGTTGATAAATGCAGGCAAGAGTAGCGTATCTTTTGGGGTTGGTATGAGTTTAGCTTGCGGGTGGTTTTTTTGTAAATTTTCTAAGCAATCAATTTCTAAAATCCGATCACCAAAAAGAACCGCCTTGTTTTCCAAAATACTAAATTCATCATCACAAGTGAAGATAATCTTGGGTGCTATGATAAACATCTTACTTCCTTTAAAAAGGTAAATTGTAGCTAAAATTTAGCTTTAAAATGCTATAATATAGTAAATTTTACTAAATAAAGGTTAGATTATGAAAGTTATGGTGATACAAGGACCAAACATTAATATGCTTGGTGTAAGAGAAACTCACATCTATGGCAATATGAAAATGGAAGATATCCACGAACAAATGAAAATAGCAGCAAAACAGGCTAATGCTGAGATTGAATTTTTTCAAAGCAATTTTGAAGGTGAATTAGTTGATAAGATTCAAGAATGTTTAGGTAGCGTAGATGGAGTGATCGTTAATGCAGCTGCTTATGCACATACTTCTATAGCAATTCGTGATGCGATTGCAGCGATTAATTTACCAGTGATTGAAGTGCATATTAGCAATACCCACAGAAGAGAAGAATTTAGACAAAAAAGCATGATAGCACCAGTTTGTGCGGGTAGTGTGGTAGGTTTTGGTCCTTTTGGTTACCACATGGCTTTAATGGGACTTTTTCAAATTTTTGATCAAATCAATGCGTATAAAGCAGCTCAAGCAAAAGCACAACAAGCAAATCAATGAATTTTATCTTAAAAAACGAAAATGCACTTTTTTATGAGTGCGGCTATTCTTGTGATAATGCTTTATTTTTAAAACTTGAAGATGAAGCATTTTTCATCACCGATGCAAGATATAGTTTTGAAGCTAGCGAAATGATCAAAAATGCTAAAGTAGTTTTAGCGCAAGATCTTTTTGCTAGCACTAGAGAGCTTTTAGAAAAAGCGGGGGTTGATAGGGTGTGTTTTGACCCAAAAGACTTTAGCTATTTTGAATTTAAAGAGCTTAGTAAAAGTGCAAATATCGTTTTTGAAGAAAAATTAGATCTAAGTAAAAATAAACGCATTATAAAAAATGCTAAAGAACTACAGCTTTTGCAAAAGGCTGTAAATTTTGGTAAAGAATGCTTTGAAGAACTGGCTAAATATATCAGCCAAGAGGGCTTAGGTAAAAGTGAAAAAGAGCTTCATTTTAAAGCGTGTGAAATTTTTCAAAAAAAAGGCGCTTTGGGGCTTTCTTTTTCACCTATTGTGGCTATTAATGAAAATGCGGCTAAGGCACATGCTTTACCTAGTGATAAATGTTTAAAATATGGAGATTTGTTACTAGTTGATGCGGGTGTGGTTTATCAAAGGTATTGTTCTGATCGTACAAGAACAGCTTGCTTTGATGAAAATGGCATAGTCTTTGATAAAAATAAGCCAAATTTTAAAGACAAAGAAACGGCACAAATTTATGAAGTAGTTAAGCAAGCCCAGCTTCAAGCTATTGAAAAAGCACGCGTTGGTATGAAAGCAAGTGAACTTGATTTGATTGCACGCGATGTGATTAAAAATGCAGGTTTTGAAAAAGAATTCATTCATAGCTTAGGGCATGGAGTGGGACTTGATATACATGAATTACCAAATATTAGCCCAAGAAGTGATTATGAGTTAAAAGAGGGTATGGTTTTTACCATTGAACCTGGAATTTATATCAAAGATAAACTAGGCATTAGGATAGAAGACATGGTCTATCTTGACAAAGAAAAGGCAGTGGTATTGTAACTTGCTGATTAAAGGAGCTAGAAGGGTAGAAAAAATTCGTTTTTTTCCTTTTTATTCAAAGGCTGATAAAAAAGGAAAATATATAGCCATTATAGGACTTGGAAGCAATATAGAAGATGAAAAAAAACGCTTTCGAGCTTTGTTTAGGCATTTGATGCAAGATAGACGCTTGCAAGTGTTGCAAACATCGCCATTTTTGATTAATAAGGCTTTTGGTTTTGAAGATCAAAAAGACTTTACCAATGCAGTGATGGTTGTAAGTACAAGCTTGCATGCAAGAGCACTTTTAAAAGTTTTGTTTTTTTACGAGTTTAAATTCAGGAGAAAAAGAACTTTTAAAAATGCTCCTAGAACGCTTGATTTGGATTTGTTGTATTTTTCAAAAAAAGCGCGTAAAGATGAGTATTGTACAGTACCTCACGTAGGGGTAAATGATAGAATTAGCGTAACTTTGCCTTTGGGCTTATTAAGATAAGGAAAAATATGGGACAATTGATTCATACTTTTACAGTTGAAAGCACAGATGAGATTATACCTAAGGTTAAGCAAGATTATGGCGATAAAGCTTTAATCGTAACCAATAAGCAAATTCGTCCAAAAACTATTAACCAAAAGCCTTTGTATGAGGTTATAGTAGCGATTGAAGAAGCTGATTATGAAGAACATTTAAGACAAAACAATATTGCTAAACCAGCGAAGAAAAAACCAAGCACCGCGAGTTTTCCTGAGGCTAAAATTCAAGCTCCCCAACAAGAAGAAGAAAAAAAAGAAGAAGATGTGGTGCTTGAATTTTCTTCAAAAGCCAAGCAAAAACCTATTAATCCTTATTTAAATGCAAATAAAAAAGATGATAATTTCTTAAATTTAAAAAATAAACTTTCTCAAGTAAGTTCAGAAATCAGCAAAGTTTCAAATTATCAAGATTTTTCCATGCCAAGCCCAAATTATGATAAAAAAATCGAAGCCTTTGAAAAACAAATGAATAAACTCAATGATAAAATGAATTTATTAGTAGATATGATGTGGGATGATAAGGCAGATTTACGTAAGGAACTAGCTATACCACCTGAATTTGCAAGTATTTATAAGCAAGCTAAGGCAAGTGGCATGCAAGAAGCGCATTTAGAAGCGATTATGAAAGCGACTATTGAAAATATGCCAAGCACTATGAAAGCAAATCAAGAAGCGGTGCAAAGATATTTTTACTCGCTTTTGCGTAATATGCTCCCTTGTCGCTTAGAAAGCGAAATTAAAAAGCAAAAAATTATGATGTTGGTGGGTCCCACAGGAGTAGGTAAAACTACCACTTTAGCTAAACTCGCTTTTCGTTACGCTTATGGAGATAGACGCTATAAAACAGGCATTATTACGCTTGATACTTATAGAATAGGCGCAGTAGAACAGCTTTTCCAATACGCTAAGATGATGAAGCTTCCTATTATTGATAGTATAGAACCAAATGATTTAGATGATGCGATTAGAAGCTTAAATACTTGCGAGGTTATTTTAGTCGATACAACCGGAAATTCACAGTATGATAAAGCAAAACTTGAAAAAACAAAAGAGTTTTTATCGCATTCTAATGCACAAATTGATGTAAATTTGGTACTTTCTGCCAATACAAAATATGAAGATTTGTTAGAAACTTATAATAATTTTTCATTTTTAAATATAGACACTTTAATCATTACAAAATTTGATGAAACTAAAGTGTTTGGAAATGTGTTTTCTTTGCTTTATGAAACTAGCACTCCGATGAGCTTTTTTTCCATAGGTCAAGAAGTGCCTGATGATATAGAAGTAGCAAATAGTGACTTTTTAGTACGTTGTGTGTTAGAAGGTTTTAGAAGGGATGAGAATGAGTAATCAAGCAGAAAAATTAAAAGATCTAGTAAAAAACGAAAATTCAAACACAAAACATACTCATTTTATCGCAGTTACTAGCGGTAAGGGTGGAGTTGGAAAAAGTACTTTTAGTGCAAATTTAGGTAATGTTTTAGCTCAAAATGGTTATAAAGTTGGACTTTTTGATGCAGATATTGGATTGGCTAATTTAGATGTGATCTTAAATGTACGTGTAGAGAAAAATCTTTTGCATGTTTTAAAAGGCGAATGCTCATTAGAAGATATCTTGATAGAAGTAAAACCTAACTTATGGCTTATTCCGGGTGAAAGTGGTGATGAAATTTTAAAATACAATGACAAAAATATTTATGAAAGATTTTTAAACCAAACAAGTATTTTAGATGATTTAGATTTTTTGATCATCGATACGGGGGCAGGTATTGGCGGTAATATAGGAAATTTCTTGGAAATGTCTGATGAGGTTATTGTTATCACTGTGCCTGATCCTGCAGCGATCACTGATGCATATGCTACTATCAAAACTACCTCAAAAACTAAAGAAAATTTATTGATGGTGTTTAATGTTGTTAAAAATGAAAATGAAGCAATGAGAATTTTTGATAATATTAAAAAAGTTGCAGATATCAACATCAAACATCATTTAAATTTGGAATTTTTAGGATTTTTAGGTCAAAGTAAAGATATTAGTTCTAGTATAAAAAAGAGAACTTTATTTAGTGATGAGGATACAAACTCAAGCGATGAGCTTAAAGCTATAGCTTCTAAGCTTTTGTATAGGTTGGAACAAAAAGTGCTTAATAATGTAGGAGATAAAAGCATTATGAGTTTTTTCAAAAAGCTTTTGGATCGTTTTTAGATTGAAGGAAAAAGATGAGACCAGAGAATTTTGTTGCTTTTTTTACTGTTTGTGGATTTTTTATAGGATTAATGTTTACCATAGTTAATATAGAAGATGCAGTAGAAATAGTCGTATACACTTGCTTGATTACTTTTGTGTTTTATGTGCTAATTCATATTGTGATTATGATCTTTGTAGATGTGCATAAAATTAGCGGAAGAAGCTTTAATAAAGAAAAATACGAAAACGAAAATAATAGCTTTATTGCAGAATTAGCTGCAAGAGAAAAGAAAATGGACTATTTACTTGAAAAACTACAAGAAGAGCGTGAAGATGTTAAGAAAGCTGAAGGCTCGGTAAAGAGAAAAGTAAAACATGCAGCCGCATAATGCCTACGCTTCTACGCTAAAAAAAGAACAAGATGACTTAGTTATCTCTTATATGCCTGCATTAAGAGCTATGGCTTTTAGACTCAAAGAGCGTTTGCCAGCTAGTATTGATGTAAATGATTTAATCAGTATAGGCGTAGAAGAGATGATCAAGCTTTCACGCCGTTATGATAAAGAACAAAATGATAATTTTTGGGGTTTTGCAAGAAAAAGAGTTAATGGAGCTATGCTTGATTATCTAAGAAGTCTTGATGTGATGAGTAGAAGCAATAGAAAAATTATCAAGGATATTGATGCTATTGTGGATGAGTTTTATCAAGACAATGAAAAAGAACCCGATGATGAATATTTAGCAAAAAGACTTAATCTAGAAGTAGAAAAGGTTAAAGAAGCAAGAGCAGCTCATGCTATATCGCTTGTAATGCCTTTAGATGAGCAGTTAAATTGTTTTAATGATAGCAATATCATAGAACAAATAGAAAAAGAAGAATTGATCGAAAAAATCAATGCGGTTTTAAATGAATTTAAAGAAAGAGAAAAGTTAGTGATTCAGCTTTATTATTATGAAGAGTTAAATTTAAAAGAAATTGCAGAGATTTTGGAGATTAGTGAGTCGAGAATTTCGCAAATTCATAAGCGTTTGCTTAAGAAGATTCGAGAAAGGCTAGTTTAATGGCTGAGATACTTTCACAAGAAGAAATTGATGCTCTTTTAGAAGTTGTTGATGATGATGGCGATGATGGAGCAACATCTTCTAAATTAGAAGATATAGAAGATAAAAGAGATATTGTCGTATATGACTTTAAGCGTCCAAATAGGGTTTCAAAAGAACAGCTTCGTTCGATTAAGGGTATTCATGATAAATTAGCAAGAAACCTTGCTTCACAAATTTCATCTATGATGAGAAGTATAGTGGAGATCAAGCTGCATTCGGTGGATCAGATGACTTATGGTGAATTTTTGATGTCTTTGCCTTCGCCGACAAGTTTCAATGTTTTTTCGATTAAACCTTTAGATGGAAACTGTGTTTTAGAGATCAATCCAAGTATCGCTTTTCCTATGATAGATAGGCTTTTAGGTGGTCAAGGGGAGAGTTTTGATACTTTAAGAGAACTAACAGAAATTGAGCTTAATTTGCTTGATTCTATTTTGCGTATTATTATGCAAAGACTTAAAGAAAGTTGGATGAATGTTACAGAAATTTATCCAAGCGTAGAAGCAAAAGAATCAAGCCCAAATGTTGTGCAAATTGTTTCTCAAAATGAAATTGTTATCATGGTGGTAATGGAGATCATCATTGGAAATTCAAGCGGTATGGTGAATATTTGTTATCCGGTTGTACATTTAGAGAGTATTTTAAGCCGTTTGGCAAATCGTGATATTATGATGGGTGAAACTTCGGCTAAGAAATCAAGAAATAAAGAGCTTAAAACTTTAATCGGTCGTGCTGAAGTGATTTATGAAGCTATGCTTGGTAAGACTTTTATCAATGTAAATGAATTTTTGGACTTAAAACAAGGAGATATTTTAAAGCTTGATAGAAGCGCAGATGATAAAGCCATAGTTGCTATTGATAAAAAAGAGGTATTTTTAGCTCAAGTGGGGCTTCATAGATTTAGAAAGTCAATTAAGATCTTAGAACTTATCAAAACCGATAAAGATGAGATCAAAGAAATGCTTGAAAAATATGAAGATGAAAGAAGAGCAAAAGCAAATTCGTATGATGATAATGAAGAACTAGAAGAGGAAGACGATGATCAATGATTTTTTAGGCATATTTGTCAATGAATGTGTAAGTACAATAGAGGGTTTAACAGGAAAAAGTGCTGAATTTAGCGAGTATTATGAGTATGATGTAAATTCTCAAGACTCTATGACTCCACCATTGGTAAGTGCTACTTTTAATGTAAACAATGAAATGAAAATCAAAATCCTAGCTAGTGCGGTTTTAATGAGTGCAATTGGCGAATGGATGATGGGAGAAGAAGAGATCTCTAAAAATAGCGAGCTCAATGAAGATGAAATGGACGCGGCTAAAGAAGCTATACAAAATATCGTTTCAGCTTTTTCTACTACTTTGGGAGCGCAAAAAGAAATTCCTAAAATGGATTTTAGTTTAGAAAGTTGTGAATTTATCGCAGATACTTTAGAGCTTGGCGGCTTTCATAAATTATATTTATACAATGTACAAATTGCAGATTTAGAAGAAAAAGTTGCTTTGGTTTTTGATGAAAAAATTTATAAGGTTTTAACTAAAACTGATCTAGAAGAGATCGTAGCAACGAATGAAGATCACCCACAAGATCATAAAGCTTTAGCTAATGTTGAAGAGTTAAGAAATATCGGTTTGATCATGGATGTGCGCTTACCTATAAGGGTGCGTATTGGTAGTAAAAAAATGCTTTTAAAAGATGTTTTGACTATGGATATAGGTTCGGTTATCGAGCTTGATCAATTAGCTAATGATCCTTTAGAAATTTTAATAGGCGACAAAAAGATTGCCTATGGGGAAGTGGTTATCGTAGATGGAAACTTTGGAGTACAAATCACCGAGATTGGATCTAAAAAAGAAAGATTAGAACAATTAAGATGAAAAAATGCATTATCGAAGATGTCGTGCAGCTTCAAGCTTTAGACAAAATTCAAAATGCTGTAACTTTTTTTGGTTCAGCTAGGTTAAAAGAAGAAAATGAGTATTGTATTCTAGCTTCAAATTTAGCTACCAAGTTAGCTGATAAAGGGTATAGTATCATTAGTGGTGGTGGCGGTGGTATTATGCAGGCTGCAAATTATGGGGCTATGCAAAGTAATGCCGAGCATTTAAAATCTTTTGGATTTAATATACATTTACCATTTGAGCAAAAAGCAAATGACTTTTTAGAGTATAATATCACTTTTAAGAGCTTAGCCATTCGCAAAATGGCTCTTATTCAAAAGAGTCTAGCTTTTGTGATTTTCCCAGGCGGCTTTGGGACATTAGATGAATTGTTTGAAATTCTTACGCTTAAACAACTTAGTTTTAAAAAAGATGTTCCTATTATTTTAGTTGGGCAAAAATTTTGGCAACCTCTTGATGAATTTATCAAAACTTCTTTACTAGGACTTGGAACTATATCTAAAAATGATGAGTTAAAGTATAGTATAAGTGATGATTTAGATGAAATTATAAGAATGATAAAGGAAAAAGATGAAAATTCTTGTTGCAATGAGTGGGGGTGTGGATAGTACTGTAACTGCTTATAAATTAAAACAAGCAGGACATGAGGTGATTGGTTGTTATATGAAACTTCATGGAAAACCTAATTATCATGAAGAAAACATACAAAAAGTAGAAAAAGTTGCTAAATTTTTAGGCATCGAATATCATATTTTAGACTTACAAGAAGACTTTAAAAATCAAGTTTATATGCCTTTTGTTAATACTTATAAAGAAGGTAAAACACCAAATCCTTGTGCTTTGTGCAATCGTTTTATCAAGCTTGGTAAACTTTTAGAATTCGCAAAGAGCTTAAACTGTGAAAAATTAGCCACAGGTCACTACGCAAGGATAGAAAATGGTTTGATTAAAACCGCGGTTGATGAGAGTAAAGACCAAAGTTACTTTTTAGCTAATGCAGACAAAGAAGCTTTAGAGTATTTGATTTTTCCTCTTGGAGAAATGAAGAAAGAAGATGTGAAAAAATTTGCATCAACGATCGATGTTTTAAAATCTTTTGCAACGCAAAAAGAAAGTTCAGAAATTTGTTTTGTGGAAGATACTTATGTGCAAGTTTTAGATCAATTTATGGATACTAAAATTCCAGGTATTGTGAGAGATAGTAGCGGCAAGGAAGTAGGTAAACATGAAGGTTATATGCACTATACCATAGGTAAAAGAAGGGGGTTTGAAGTGCGTGGGGCTCATGAACCTCATTTTGTATTAAAAATCGATCCTAAAAAAAATGAAATCATAGTAGGTAAAAAAGACGAGCTTAAAATCAGCGAATTTGTTTTAGATACTATTAATTTATTTGTTGATGCTAAAGAATTAGAGTGTGAGGTAAAAATACGCTACAGATCAAAATCAACACCATGCAAGGTTTTGATCAATGAAGATAAAAGTGCTAAGATTATCTTACAAGAACCTGTTTATGGGCTTGCTAGCGGACAAATGGCAGTATTTTATGATAAAGATTTAGTGCTTGCTAGTGGATTTATAAAATAAAAAAAGCTAAAGGGTTGCACCCCTTTGGCGTTGCACCCTTTATACTAACTTTTTTTAAAAAATTAAAATTATTTTATTGTAATAAAAAATAAGAAAAATGTAGTTGAGATTTTTCTAAGATAGATTAGGCAAATCTTATCTTAGAAAAATTATATTGTATTTGATAAGTTGATCTTATTCAGTCATATCAACAATTGCTCCACTATTTTGACATCTTTCTTTATTCCATTTTCTTGTATCACACATGCCATAAACTATTTTATGTTTATTCAAATCGCCATTTTTATAGTTGATATAAACAACATCTCCATATTCTATTTCGCCTCTTGCAACATCTCCTAGCAATCCATCTTGTTCTATTTTAATACCTTCAAAATCTTCAGCTACTTCAGGGTGTTTTTCTTTTAAAGCATTTAAATCAACATCTTTAAGGCTTTTTATCACAACATTAGAGCCATAATCTTTTTTTAAAGTTTTAATGAATAAATCATAACCACCTTTAGAACCTCTACTTGGATCATATTTATAATCTACTCCATTAGCACATGCTATAAAAGAAATTAATGCTAAAGCACCAAACATTGTTTTTTTAATCATTTTTTATCCTTTTTCTTTTAGTTTGCAAAGTTTATCATAAATGAAGTTAAATCAAAAATTATAGAGCTAAAATATCTCCATAATGCTTATATCAAACCACAAAAGATCAAATTTAAGCAAAATTCCATAAATCACCGCAGAGAATAATCCTGCGAAAATCCCTGCTAAAACATCATCTAGCATTACACCTAAACCACCTTTGGTTTTTTTGTCAATTTTACCTATGATAGAAGGTTTTGTAATATCAAAAAATCTAAACAAAACAAAAGAAAGTAAAAAGGTAAAAACACTCTGTCCGCAAATTGCTAAGGCTAAAAACACCCCGACAACTTCATCTATAACGATGTGTTTATCATCGTGTATGCCTGTTTGTTTTTCGTATTGGTCGATGACTTTAATAGAGATTAAAAAAAGTAAAATCGCTACTAAAATCAAAGTTTCTATACCCAAATACCTTAAAATAAAAAAAGCAGGAATTAACGCTGCTATTGTACCAAAGGTTCCTGGGGCTTTATTGACACTACCTGAATAAAAAAAAGTTAAAAATAATTTTTGCATAGTTACACCATATATGACATTTGATGAAGTTTTATAAGTTGTTCGTAAAATTCTTTGTCGCTTCGATATTCTAAAATACCATGCGTAGGGAAAAGATTGCTATAGATATTTTGTTTATTATGAAAGCGATTTGGGAAAAGCTCGGATAAAATCAAAGCTGAAATTTCTCTCCTTATAAAAACTGCTGGCGGAATGATACCAAGTCTAAGTAAATTTTTTAAAGAATCTCCGTGGTATTTCATATGATGATGTGCACCGTGTGGGCATGATTTAGTGCTTACTATCATCTTGCATTCATCGCAAAATACAAATTCAGGAAGTATGGTAACTTCTATGTTGTAATCTTTTGCAAAATCATCAAGCACAGTAAAGGCTCTGTTTTGGTTAAAATACATTCCAAGTCCTGCGTGATTTTGCCCTACAAAAACCTTGTTACAGTCAAAGCTTTTAGCTAAAGCACATTCAAGCACAGGATTTAAATGCGAGGCAAAAATTTTGATATTGTGCAAAGGTATGAGTAAAACTCTAGAAGATGGCAAATAATTTTGCGCAAAAACATCAAAGCAGCGTTTTTTAAGCTTCAAACTTAGACCGTTGTTTTCATAAGACTCTATGAGAAAGATGATCACTAAGTCAGATTCTTCTATAGCCCATCTTAAAATTCTCTCATGAGCTCTATGAAATGGATCAAAGCTTGAAACAATGGCAGTGATGTTGGAAGGATTGAGTCTTTTTTTGATTTTTTCAAAGTCTTCTTTTATAGCTTTAATGTGATTGTGATAAATTTCAAATTCACCGCTAATGCAAGTTTTTCCAAAGTCTTGAATCAAGCATGCATTTGGTCTAAAAATATCATTGCTATTTTTATCATTTTCAAATTTGCTTTCTAAGATGATATGTCCTATGGCTTTATCATTACAGATAAAGTCTATTTTGTCGCCTACTTTTGCATTTTCTAAAACCGCATTGTTTTCTTTGGTGCTAGCAGGTGCAAAGGTAAGAGTGTAAGGAATTTTTTGGTTATGGATCATTCCTGTAGCTAAAACTTCATCTCTTTCTTTTTGATTCATCAACTTGGTAAAAGAGCCGAAAATTCCTTGTTTGATGAAACATAAAACCTCGTATTCTTCTTCTGAAATTATAATGCTATTTTTTCTTTGTGATGCCATATTTTTTCCTTTTTTCCCATAAAGACTTTCTTGAAATTCCTAACTTTTTAGATAAATCAGTATCGGGGAAAATGTTTTGATAGCTAATGATAATATGCTTAACATAATCATCAATAGTTAAAATTCCATTGCTTTCAAAGTTTTTTTCATCTTCGCCTAATTCTAAAATTTGAAAATCATTATGTTCGACATTTGTACTTGTATGTATAATAACAGCTTTTTTTAAAGCAAGGTTTAACACCTTTTCTTTTTCCAAAGGTTTGAGGGTTTGAAAATTTACAAGATAATGCAAAGAATTGTCTTTGAAAATTTTATCTAAATTTTGTTGGTGTGAAAGGTCGATGTAGACATTTGCGATATTATGTTCGTTAGTATAGTTAAACACAAAATGGTCTGCAAAAATTTGATTGTTAGCTTTTATGATCAAAGGAAGTTTGATTTTTTTATAATCAAAAATAGGTAATTTTGCGGTTTCAAATTTATGTTTTAAATATGACTGATAGGTGTGGTTTAAGATACTTATTTTTTTAAATTCTTGAAAATGCTTGATTTTACGCACGAGTTCTTCTATCATAAAAGGCTTTTGTATGTAGTCGCTTGCGCCAGCTTTTAGCGGTGCTAAAACGGTATCTGAGCTGATGTAGGATATTAGTAAAATGATGATTTTGTGCTTAAAAATCTCGATAATATGCTCAAAATTATTCATACTTGTTGAAAGTAAAATAACCTCATAATCACGGTGGGCAAGTTCATTTACATTTGCGATAATGTCACATTCATAGCCTATAGAATTAAGCTTTGAACCTATGCTTTGCGCCAAATAAAATTCATTTTCTACTATTAAAACTTTCATAATTTCATCCAATCAAAATATTTTAAATTTGCACTTGCTAAAACAGCGATCCCTTCTTTGCGTCCAATAAAACCTAAGTGTTCTGTAGTGGTAGCTTTGATGTTGATTTTGTTAGGTGTGGTTTTTAGTGTTTTGGCGATATTAAAAGCAATGGCTTCTTTAAACTCTTTCATCTTGGGAGTTTGAGCGATGATGGTAATATCAGCATTTACAAGTTCAAAACCATAATTTTGCACCAAAGCATAAGCTTTTTGCAACAAAAGCATAGAATCAGCGTTTTTATACTGCATATCATTATCTGGGAAAAGCTCTCCTATATCCCCAAGCCCCGCTGCTCCTAATAATGCATCGACTAAAGCATGGGCTAGCACATCTCCATCAGAGTGTGCTTTTAATCCCATGCTTTCATGTGCTTTAACTCCGCCTAAAAGCAAAGGTCTTTCTTCTCCAAATTCATGCACATCAAAACCATTTCCACTGAAAATTTCCCAAGAAGGTGTGGGAAGATTAAAGCTTTTTAGATCTTCTTTGAAGGTGATTTTTTTAGCAAGTTCATCTCCTTGTACATACCAAATTTTACCGCCAATAGCTTGTATTGCGGTGCTATCATCAGTAAAATTTGCGTTTTGCTCTAAAGCTTTTTTAAGCATACTTGTACGAGAAAGTTGTGGGGTTTGTACGAGCTTGATTTTATCTCTATCAATGGCTTCTTGCGCATAAATTGTTGTATCGCTTACTTTTAGCACAGGTGTGATACAATCTGCTTTGTCATAATTTTCTACGATATTGTTAAAAAGATTTTTAGAAATCAAAACCCTTGCTACATCGCTAACTAAAACATACTCGCTTTCAACCATACTTAAAGCATTAAGTAAAGATTGAGCTCTTGTGGAGCCACCTTGAACAAAATGATATTCAGGAGCAAATTTTTTCATGTGAGAAATATTACCAGAAGTAACAACTATTTGTTTAAACGGGTAAAAAGAGCTTAAATTTTTAGTTGCATAAAGCCATAAGGGTTGATCACCTAGCCTTAAAAATTGTTTTTTTACTGGAGCGTTAAACCTTGAAGACTCCCCAGCTGACAGCATAATCAAGGAAATATCTAGCATTTGTTGCACCTTAATTTTTTATTAATGTTACGATATTATACACCATAAAAGCCAAAATTTATATTTATGTTAGTAGAATTAATCATTTTAAATAATAAGGAGAAAAATTGAAGGATAAAATTGAAGAAAGACTAAGACAAGTTATATATCCAGGATTTAAAAAAGATATTGTTAGTTTTGGTTTTGTAAAAAAGATTGAAGCAAATGAAAATCAAGCGCATATTGTAGTGGAGATAGTTTCAGCTAATGCACAAATTGCTCAAGAGCTTAAACTAAATATCGCAAATGCTTTAAAAGATTTGAATTTAGAGCTTAATTTAGAAATCATTCAGCCAAAAATTCCTGAAGAAAAAAGCAACACAAGAAGTGGAAAAAATATCGCCCCACAAATTAAAAACTTCCTTATGGTGTCAAGTGGAAAAGGTGGAGTAGGTAAAAGTACGACAACTTTAAATTTAGCAATTTCTTTGGCAAAAATGGGCAAAAGAGTAGGACTTTTAGATGCAGATATTTATGGACCAAACATACCAAGAATGTTAGGTGAGAGTAAGAGTAAGCCTGAAATTGTAGGGCAAAAGATTCGACCTATTTTATCTCATGGTGTTTATATGATGAGTATGGGTGTATTGATAGAAGAAGGCAAAGGTTTAATGTGGCGTGGTTCTATGATCATGAAAGCGATTGAGCAGCTTTTAGCTGATGTGCTTTGGCCTGAACTTGATGTGTTGTTGCTTGACATGCCTCCTGGAACTGGTGATGCGCAAATTACTTTAGCTCAAAGTGTGCCAGTTAGCGCAGGTGTATGTGTAAGCACTCCTCAAGTGGTATCTTTAGATGATAGTAAAAGAGCTTTGGATATGTTTGAAAAATTACATATTCCTGTTGCGGGTATTATAGAAAATATGAGCGGATTCTTATGTCCTGATAATGGCAAAGAATACGACATCTTTGGAAAAGGTACGACTGAAGAAATGGCAAAAGCTTACAATTGTGATGTTTTAGCTCAAATTCCTATCGAGATGAGTGTAAGAGAGGGCGGAGATAGTGGAAAGCCTGTGAGTTTTTATATGCCTGAGAGTGTCAGTTCTAAAAGATATCTACAAGCAGCTGAAAAAATTTGGGAATTTATCGAAAAAGTAAATCAAGAAGGCATGGTAGATAATTCTGCTATTCAACCTGTGATGAATGGTAAAAGTGCGTGTTCGCAATAAGGAGGAAAGTATGGCAATAGAAAGCAAAGAGGAATTTTTAAATTTAATTAAACAAATTGAACAAAGAATCAACTATAAAAAACCTAAAGCTTTTGGGATAGCTAGACTTGATCTAAGTCAAGTAGATCCTAGTAAAAAACTACAGGCTAGTTTTGGTGTGATCAATTTTGAGCAAAATTACGCAGCCGCAGCGGTGATGTTTGAGGCATTTTTTAGAAGAGGGGTTGATGTTGATTTTAGTGAAAGTGAATTTGTAGCTACTTTGATCAAAGAGGATTTGGAATTTGCTTTAGAATGTTTTGCACCATTTTTACAAGAAGCAGGTCATAAAAACATAGAAGTAATCCAAGCTGTAAAAGAAAATTTTAGAGAAAATGCCTTCTCTTTTGTTTGTATTTTTGAAGATGAGGCACCAAAAAGCTTAGAAAGTGTATATTTAAAACTTTACTTGCTTTCAAATAAAAAAGTACCTTTGAGAAGTTTAAATTTAACAGGTGCTTTTGGAATTTTACCTAATGTTGCATGGAGTGATAACAAGGCGATTGATTTGGACTTTTTAAGAGAAAATGAAATCGATTTGAAAATGAGTGGAAGATATCCAAGGATTGATTATGTAGATAAATTCCCAAGATTTTTAGCACATGTAATTCCTGAAGATAATACTAGAATTTTAGAAAGTTCTAAAGTAAGAATGGGTGCGGTTTTAGCTGCGGGTACTACTATAATGCCAGGAGCTGCTTATGTGAATTTTAATGCAGGTACAACGGGTGCTTGTATGGTGGAGGGGCGTATTAGTTCTTCTGCTATTGTGGGCGAGGGCAGTGATGTAGGAGGCGGTGCTTCTATACTTGGTGTTTTAAGTGGTACTAGTGGCAATGCTATTAGCATTGGTAAGGCTTGTCTTTTGGGTGCAAATTCGGTAACGGGAATTCCTTTGGGGGATAATTGTATCGTTGATGCGGGCATTGCTGTTTTAGAAGGAACTAAGTTTGCTTTAAAAAATAAAGAAGAATTGCAAAAAATCAACCCTGATTTTAAATTCGACAAAGATATATACAAAGGCCTAGAGCTAGCAGGCTTAAATGGTTTGCATTTTAGACAAGATTCGCAAAGTGGAGTGATGATAGTTGCTTTAAATAAAAAAGCAGTGAAACTTAATGAAGATTTGCATTAATTCTTAACCCTTATGGGTTAAGAATTCTAAATAACTCATGTAGCTTATAAATACACACACTAGGATGGTGTTTAACATTACCTGTGTGGAGTAAAATTTCTTGACTGTTTTTGTGATACAACTTTTGCACAAAATTAAAATTCCACCATTTATAAGTTTTAAAATTGAGATTGTGGGTGGTATTTATATGGAAATTTTTATAAGAATAAGCTTGAAAATTTTGTTTTAAACCTGGTGCTTGAAAGGCATAGACTTCTTTTACTACATTAGGAAAGGATCTTGCAAAAGCTTGAGCTAGATATCCTCCTAAAGAATGTCCTATAATGATGAGATTTTTATCGATAGGGTATTTTTGCTTGAGTTGATCGTAAAAATAATACATCGATTGAATTTGACCTTTAGGATTTTTTCCAAGTAGAATGAAAAAATCACTGTAAAAGTCTTTAAAATCAAAACATAAGGGATTTAGATCGCTTCCTGCAAAAGCTAAGATATAATTTTTTCTTTTTTTATCGTAAATAAAATTAGCTCTAAAACCCATTTTAGAGTAAGAGTGCTTTTCGTTGATATGTTCTAATATCTCATAGTTTTTGATAAAGCGATAAGCCAAAAACGCGTTGTTAAATCCGCCTACTGGAATTTTGTCTTTTTTGTAGAATGGGTTGGTTAAAGCTTGAAGAATGAACTTGTTTTTTAAATAAGCTTGTTTTGGCAAACTTTGACCTAAAAATACATTTGCACAGTATGCTACTAAACTGTAATCATATAGTTCTTGCAGTAAATGTATATTTTCTTTAAATTTGTTTTGGATTTGAAGAAGTAGTGTTTTTTTGTGAGGGTTTAAAGTAGTTTTTTGACTTAGAATGATGAAATTTTGTAAGTCAAAAAACATTGTAGGGTTTTAAAACCCTACATAGTGCAAGTATTTTGGATAGTTGAGTTAAGCATCCAAAGAACTTTTTCATATTTTGCAATATTTTCTTGTGCAAAAGCTGCAGTTGTAGTATCACTTGCTTTTTCAGCTTCTTCGTTAAGTTTTTTAAATTCAGCTAAAAGATATTTATAGTCTTCTCTAATAAGCTCTAGTACTTCTACAGGAGTAAAGCAGTCTTTTTGAGCTTTTGGTGCTTTTGCGTTTTCTAGTAAAGTGCTTGGGCAAACGATAGCTTTTTCTCCAAGTTGTAAAGCTCTTTCAGCACAATCATCGAAAAGTTCTGCCATTTCTTCATAAGCTTTTTCTGTATACTCATGGATAGAAAAGAACTGCAAGCCTTTTACATTCCAGTGATAGTTATGAAATTTAATCCACAGGCTATGTGCATCTGCTTGTAATTGTAATAAATGTTTTGTTACTGACATGTTATCTCCTTTTTTTCATTTGTAAAATTATAACATAGAATTCTTAAATAATAATTATTATTATCTAATAAATTTTATATTATAAAATACTGATGTATTCATTATACTCTTTTTTTGCAATAAAACCAATTTATTTACTAAGCATATTTTTGAGGATTAATTTTCCTACTTCAACACCAGGTTGATCATAGGTGTTTATCCCCAGCATAATACCACAAGCTGAGGTAAATAGTTCATAATAATACATCAAATATCCACAGTGATATGCATCTAGTTTTTCAAGTTCTATTACATCTACACTTAAATTTTCAGCAATCAAAGCATGCATGGTTGCATCACATTGGGCATTTAAAAGATCATGCAGGTTAACTTCATTAGTGAAGTCACAATTTTGCAAATGATTAAAACTGATATTTGGGATATTGGGTGATTTTTGACTGTCTTTGATTTTTAAAAAAGTAACAGTTTTATCTTTAGGTCCATCCATGATTAGTTGTAAAAAACTGTGCTGATCTCTAGCTCCAATTAAAGCAATAGGAGTTAATCCTATGCGTTTAAAGCCTTGTTTTTTACCTAAACTTTCAGCAATGAGTTGAATATACCATTCATTAAAACCTTTAAATGCATCGCCATAGGAAAAAAGCACATTAATATGTGCACTTTTGTGAGTACAATAATGATAAGCTTTTTGTAAAATTTGATCGCATTTTTTTTCAAAAAAATCTACATAGCAAGCTTTTGCACCCTCTAGCAAGGCTTTGGTGTCATAACCACAAAAAGTCAAAGGAACAATACCAATCGCAGATAAAACACTAAATCTACCTCCTACATTTTTAGGTATGAAAAAGCATTTTATGTTTAACTCATCGCCTAACTTATGAAGTTTGGAGTCAAAATCTGTGATAAATACAAAGTTTTCGTGTAAATTTCCTTTTTGTAAGTCAAAATGCGCCATGATAAGCTTAAATAAAGAAATTACTTCTATAGTTGTGCCTGATTTACTTGCAATGATAAAAAGCGTAGTTTTAGGATCAAGCATATCCATAGTATGTGTAAAGGTGTGTGAGGAAGTATTGTCTATAATAAAAAGTTTTTTTTCTTCTACATGATCAAATAAAAGTTCTTTTAAAGCTTTAACCCCACAACTTGATCCGCCCATACCTACTAAAACAATGCTATTTATATGAGGTTTGGTTGCGATATATTCTTTGCTTTCTTTAATCAAGTCTAAGCTTGTATCTACTAGATGATAATACCCTACATCGCCACTTTCTAACTCATCATTCATTCTACTAGCATAAGCGGTAATTTTTTTAAAATCTTGACTTTTAAAAAATAAAGTATTATTTAGCATTTTTGCTTTTCTCATAAAAATAATTTGTCGCTTCTACAAAGCCTTCTACGCTCCCACAATCAAATCTTTTCCCTTTGAATTTATAAGCTAAAACCATATTATTAGTTGCTTGTGAAAGCAAGGCATCGGTAAGTTGTATTTCACCATTTTTACCTGCTTTGGTGTTTTCTAAAATACCAAAAATATCAGGTGTTAAGATGTATCTTCCTATGATCGCTAAATTACTTGGCGCATCTTTTGGATCAGGTTTTTCTACCATAGAATTTACCATGATTAAATCCTCTTCCACAGCATTTCCAGCGATCACACCATAGTTTGAAACTTGATCAGGTTCAACTTCCATCACGGCCACAACAGAGCAACGATATTTTTCATAAATTTTGACCATTTGGGCTAAAACATTAACTCCGTTTTCATTGACACATAAATCATCAGCTAAAATCACTCCAAAAGCTTCATCTTGTACTAAAGGTTTTGCTTTTAAAACCGCATCTCCTAAGCCTTTCATTTCATTTTGTCTTGTAAAAGTAAAAGTACAACGATCAATAAGCTTTCTAATCTCGCTTAAAAGGTATTCTTTTTTAGTACCTGCGATTTGGTGTTCAAGTTCATAAGAAATATCAAAATAATCCTCCAAAGCTCTTTTTCCACGCCCTGTTACAAAGCCCATGGTTTCCATGCCTGCTTCTAAAGCCTCATCTACTCCATAGTGAATCAAGGGTTTAGTTAGTATAGGCAGCATTTCTTTAGGTAGGGTTTTGGTCGCAGGTAAAAATCTAGTACCATAGCCTGCCGCAGGAAAAATACAAGTTTGAAGCATAGTTTATCCTTAAAATTTTATAAGTTGTTTTGATTATAATTTTATTTAAATATTATAGCTAATTTTAAGGAAAAAATGAAAACAATTGATCAGATTTATCAAGCAAAAATAGAAATCAAAAAATCGACTTTTTTATCTTTTTTATGTCCTTTTGAAGATTTTCAAGCATTAATGCAAAGACTAAGAAGTGAACATTTAAAGGCTGTGCATTTTGTATATGCTTATAGGTATTTAAATGAGTTGGGTCAAATTGTAGAAGATAAAAGCGATGATGGGGAGCCAAAGGGAACTTCTGCAATGCCTTGTTTAAATGTTTTAAGAGGGGCTTTGCTGGTTAATTGTGCGGTGATTGTGGTGCGTTATTTTGGTGGGATAAAACTTGGCACAGGCGGGCTTGTTAGAGCTTACAGCGATGCAGCAAATGAAGCGATTTTAAAAGCTAATCTTATAGAGTTTGAAACCAAAAATATCTTAAATTTAAGTATCCCTTTTCATTTTTATGCACGATTTGAGCATTTTTTAAACAAAAATAATATCTCTTGTAAAAAGACGTTTTTGGAAAATGTCGAACTTAGTGTGAGTGTCAACGCTAAAGAAGAAGAAGAATTTAAAAAATTTGCAAAAGAATTTGAATTTAGTGGACTTGTTTGGAAGTAAGCAAATGCTTACTTCGTTTTATAAAGAATTTAAAAGATCTTTTACCATATCTTTTTGTGGTTCTTGTTTTTCTTCTATGTTATTTTGTACACTAGTTTCGTTTTGACCCCTAAAGCGGTAATTATAGATATTTGACATATTAGAGCTAAAAATTCCCGTGCTAAATTGATCTTGATTCATAGCTTTTGAGAAAAGCTCATCTAGTTTTAAACTTTGTTCGTTTAAATTTTCATTGCTACTTTGATTTAGCAAGGACATAAAGTCTTCGCCAGAACTTTGTGTGCTTTTATAAGCACTGCTTTGGCCATACCCATACTCCTTAACCGATAAATTATCATGGTTAACTTGCATGTTTTCTCCTTTCAAAAAATATTACAAGGAAAAAACAAGCAAAAATTATTCCTTAATCACCATGCGTAGGGTAATATTCTGCGTCGATTTCATTGTTTTTTATAAATTCTTCTCTCGCATTTGCACAACGCTCATCTCTTAATTTTCTATACGCATTTCTGCTTTCTAGCTCTTGAGCATTTAAAGGACGATCTTCTAAGAATGAAATATGAAAATAAGTATCATCTTTTTTGCTAAATTTTTCATAAAATTCTACATAATCAAAATAATCTTTTTCGCTTTGAAAATCTATACTTTCTTCGACATAAATTGTTGGTCCAAAACCTCTGTGATTTTGAGTAAAATGCCCAAAACCAGCTGCGTATTTTATTTTAAACGAATTCATTCTAAACCTCCTAAAAATTCGTCATAACTTCCTTTAAAATCGGTTAGTTTTCCATCTTCTAAAAACCATATGCGATTTGCAAAGGCACTAATTAGCTCTCTATCGTGGCTTATGCATATTACACAACCTTTAAAGTTGTATAAAGCTTCTCCTAATGCGATGATACTTTCAAGATCTAAATGGTTATCTGGTTCATCTAAAAGCAAGAAATTTCCGCGTTCTAGCATTAGTTTTGAAAGCATTAAGCGATGTTTTTCACCCCCACTTAAACTAGAAGCCATTTTTTCTTGATCGCTTCCGCTAAATAGCATTCTACCAAGACATTTGCGAATTTCGTCTAAATCTTTGAATTTTTCGCTCATCAGCCATTCATAAAGTTTCAAATCTTCATTGATTAAGTTGGTTGTATCTTGTGAGAAATATCCCATTTCTATAGTAGCACCAAGGTGAATATGACCGCTATCAGGTTCTAATTTTGAGGCAATGATTTTAGCTAAAGTACTTTTTCCAACGCCATTTGCACCAATTAGGGCGATTTTATCACCTTTTTCTAATTTTAATTCTAAATTTTCAAATAAAGTTTTATCATAAGTTTTGCTAATACCCTTTAGTTCTAAAACTTCATTTCCAATTTCTCTATTAGTTCTAAAAACGATGCTAGGATCGCGTCTGCTTGAAGTTTTAATCTCTTCAAGTTCAAGTTTTTCTAAAGCTTTAGCTCTACTTGTGGCTTGTTTGGCTTTTGAAGCATTAGCACTAAAACGGCGTATGAAATTTTCTAATTCTTCTCTTTCTTTTAAAGTTTTATCGCGCTTGAGTTCGGCTTGTTTAGCAAGTAAGGTCGAAGCCATATACCAATCATCATAATTTCCAGCAAAATCTCTAATTTGCTTAAAATCAACATCTAAAATTCTTGTGCAGACTTTATTTAAAAAATGTCTATCGTGGCTAATTACTACCAAGGTTCCTTCATGTCTTAAAAGTTCATTTTCAAGCCAAGAAATAGCTTCTAAGTCAAGGTTGTTTGTAGGCTCATCTAAAAATAATACATCAGCACCTAAAAATAACACTTGTGCTAATAAAACTTTAAATTTATCCGCACTTTGTAAAGTACTCATAAGCGCATTAAAATCTTTAATGTTTAATGAGCTAAGAATTTTTTCACATCTAAGTTCACAATCATAGTTTGGATCCTCTTCTGCTGTTATGATTTCAAGCTCACTTAGCCTATCATTGATTTCATCGGTAAATTCTTCGCTCATATATAATTTTTCTTTTTCTTTTAGCGCATCATATAATCTTTTATTAGCGCACATTACCGCATCTTTGATAGTGTAATTTTCAAAGGCAAATTGGTCTTGCCCTAATACGGCGATTTTTAAATTCGGATCTATGCAAATTTCACCGCTACTTGATTCGATTTCGCCTGAGAGAATTTTTAAAAAAGTTGATTTTCCTGCCCCATTTGCACCTATAAGGCCATATCTTTCACCACGGTTTAGCTTTAAATTTACATCTTCAAATAAAAGTTGATTTGCAAAACGCATTGTGAGATTTTTTACTTCTACCATTAATATCCTTAAAATATTTTTGCTATAATTTTAACAAAAAAAGGTTTATTATTTTGGATTTTTCATATTTATTGTTAAAAACATTGCCAAGTATGACTTTGGTCTTTAATGTTTTAGCTTTATTTTTAGCTTATTTTTTAAAGCAAAATAAGATTTTTTTCTTACTTTTGTTGATTTTATGCGCTAGAGCTTTATCTTTGGTAGCAAGTGAATATCAAGCGCATTTATTTATCTCGGTATTTTTACCTTTTTCTTTTGTGCTTTTTGTGTTTTTACAAGATAGCAAGCTTGTATTTGAAAGAATTAACCTTATTAAATTTGCTTATTTAGCTTTTATGGGGTTGGTAGCATTGATACTTAGCACAAGCACCAACTTTAACGCAAGTATTACAAGTGAAATTTTTGGTTTATCAACGCATTTTTTTACCCCTATTAGTGAGTTGAGTTATTGCGTGTTTTGGGTGGGATTTATATTTTTATTATTTTCATATTTTCAAAATAATGATTTTCATTTTTTACTAGCTTATATGGGTTTAAGCGTGCAGTTTTTATTTTATAATAATATTGACCTAGGTTATTATGAATTTGCCTCTTTGGTATTGATAGGGTTTTTAGCGTATAAAGCTTATAAAATAGCTTTTTTTGATACTTTAACTAATTTGCCAAACTTAAAAGCTTTAAGAAGATATGCACAAGGACTTGAAAATTTTCATTTAGCATTGGTGGAAGTTAAAAACATCAATGAAATTTACCACCAAAATGGTTTGAAAATGGGGGAGTTTGTGTTGTATAACTTTGGAAGAATTTTAAAAAAAGCTTTACATGCTAGAATTTTTAAAGATGATAAGGATTGTTTTATCATTGTTTTTGAAAATGAAAATATAGCTTTTGTGCAAAGTAAACTTCAAATGCTTGAAAATTTCATACAAAAATACACTTTTGAACTGAAAGAGCAAAAAGCAAAGTTAGACATTAAACTCTGCTTATCAAGCAAAAATGAAAATTTAGAAGAGAGTTTAAGACAGGCAAAATTAGAACTTAGAAAACAAAAGGATTAAGATGTTGGATTTGATTTTTAGAGAGTATGATATAAGAGGACTTTACCCGAGTGAACTTAATGAAAAAAGTGTAAAAGCTATAGGTTATGCTTTGGGATTGGAAATGAGAGCAAGAGGTTGTGAGAAAGTCAGCGTAGGTTATGATGCAAGATATAGTGCTAATGAACTTTTTAATTATTTAATTAGTGGTTTAAATAAAGCTAATATGCAAGTGTTTAATATAGGCTTAGCACCAACTCCTATGGGATATTTTAGCTTGTTTTTCGATGGGATTTTTGACGCAAATATCATGATAACAGGCTCACATAATCCAAAGGAGTATAATGGGTTTAAAATCACAATCAACAAAGAAAGTTTTTTTGGTGCTGACTTAAAAAAGCTTTCTTTAAAAGTGCAAGAGTATTTAGAACTTGAAATAAATGATGACTTAAGATATGAAAACTATGATATAAAAAGTTTATATATAGATTTTTTAGTGAAGCATTTTTCACATCTTAAGGATTATAAAGAAAAAATCATCATTGATTGTGCAAATGGGGCTACTGGAGTGATTATAAAACCTTTGGTAGAAAAATTAAACCTTAATGCACAAATTTTATTTGAAAATCCTGATGGAACCTTTCCAAATCATGCACCTGATCCAACAGAGCTTGAAAATTTACATGCATTGCAAGTTGCGTTAAATGAAGATGAAAACGCAAAAATGGGTTTTGCTTTTGATGGAGATGGAGACCGTTTGGTGGTGGCAAGTAAAGACTATGTATTTAAAGGCGATGAGCTTTGTTATTTGTTTGCTAAAAATATTGAAAATCCTAGAGTTTTAGGCGAGGTAAAATGTTCTAAAAATCTTTTTGATGAGGTGGCAAAATTTGGTTTTATTATGATGGGTAAAACCGGACATTCGAATATTAAAAAAATGATGAAAGAGCAAAATATCGACATTGCAGCAGAGCTTAGCGGCCATATTTTCTTTAAAGATAGATATTTTGGTTATGATGATGGAATTTACGCATTTTTAAGAACTTTAG
Organism: Campylobacter sp. 2014D-0216; assembly: GCF_014931215.1. NCBI lineage: Bacteria > Pseudomonadati > Campylobacterota > Epsilonproteobacteria > Campylobacterales > Campylobacteraceae > Campylobacter > Campylobacter sp. 2014D-0216. The sequence continues at coordinate 248,829 of NZ_CP063089.1, forward strand.
AGCTTTTGGCGAATGATTATGATCTAGAAAAACTCATTAAAAAACTACCAAAACTGTATGCAAGTGAAGAGATCAAGCTTAAAGTAAGCGAAGAAAACAAATTTCAAATTATAGAAAAATTTAAAGAAAAAGTAAAAGCTAATGCTTTTGAAAATGTGCTTGATTGCAATGAAATTGATGGAGTTAGAATCACCTTTAAAGAAGGCTGGGCGCTTTTGCGTGCTTCTAATACTAGTCCGTATCTTATCATGCGTGCTGAAGCTACAAGTGTTGAATTTAAAGACTTTTTAGAAGCAAGAGTAAAAGAACTTTTTGAAACTATCACAAAAGAGCTTGTATAAGCTCTTTTGTATCAATGTTTTTTGTATATAAATATGCTCTTAAGAGTTTAGGAATTTTTGCTTTTCTATAAATTTCTTTCAAGTCTTTTGGTATTTTTTCACAACTTACAAAAGGAAAAATCAAAACTTTTTCTTGCATATAAACAATGCCTATTTTATGTGAAATTACCCCATCGCCTTTTAATGCTTCTTGCCTTTGTTTGGCACTTAAAAGCACTCCGAGTTTCTTAAAGCATTTTGCGATTAAGCTTTCATCTTTATGGGTAATGTAGATATTTTTAAATTCGCAAATATTTTCTTCTTTTAAATCTTTTTCAAGGTAGGTAAAACTTTTTTTAACCCCATTTGGATAAAGCTTTAAAAACTCATTTGCAAAATTTTTGCGTATAAAATTTCTAAAACATCTTTCATCATCATTACTCTCATCATGAAAATAGCTGATATTATTTTCTTTTAGATAGTTTGAAATTTCTTCTTTTGGGGTTTGAAGCAAGGGTCTTATAATGGTAAAATGTTTTCTTTTTTCAATATCTTTAAATCCAAGCAACTCTCTAAGCCCTGCGCCTTTGGAAAATTGCATTAAGAACCATTCTAGTTTATCATTTAAATGGTGAGCTAGTAAAAGATTGTCATAGCAATGGCTTTGACAAAGTTCTTCAAAAAACTCATAACGCAAAGCTCTTGCATGTGCTTCGAAATTTTTAGTTATTTTGGGTGCGGTTTTGATATAGATTTTTTTATGAAAACGCTTGGCTAGTTCCTTAGCACTTTGCTCTTCTTTGTCACTATTTTTACGAGTTTTATAGTTTATAAAAGCAAGATCAAAATCTATGTTTTTTTCTAAAAGCATGAAAAACAAAGCACTAGAATCACTCCCGTGAGAAAATGCTAAAAGATTTTTCCCTTGCTTTAAATGATTTAAGTATTTGTTATCAATCATCAAGCTTTCTTAAGGCTTTTGCAATGAGTTTTTTGTCTAAGCTTTGTGTAATTTCACACTCATAAAGTTCACCCATTTCTAAATCTCCACAATCACTTTCATTAATGAGAATTTCTCCATCTATATTTCTATCCCAACGCAAGTCTTTTGCACCGATGAAAAATTCTCCTTCAGAGCTTTGACCTTCACAAAATGCTAAAGTTTTTTTGCCAACTTGTTGGTTGAAGCTTTTTTCTATGCACTCATCAACGATTTTTTCTATAGTTTTTAACCTTGCATTGATGATTTTATTTGGAATTTGCTCCATATCAAAAGCTGCAGTATCTTCTTCTTTAGAATATGCAAAAACACTAATTCTATCAAAACCAAATTCTTTGATAAAGGTGCATAATTCTTCAAAGTCCTCATCGCTTTCTCCGGGGTGACCCACGATAAAACCTGTACGCAAAAAAGAATTTGGTGCTTGCATCATTAAATTTAAAAGTTCGATTAATTTAGCTTTATTGGCTCCACGCTTCATGATTTTAAGCATATTGTCACTAATGTGTTGCAAAGGCATGTCAAAATAATTTACAAAAACTTTTGATTGGATGATCTTTTCTATCACTTCTTTGCTAATGCTTGTTGGATATAGGTATAAAATTCTAGCAGATTTTACACCTTGGATATTTTCTACGGCTTCAATGAGTTTTAAAAGTCCATCTTTTTGACCTTGATCAAACAAATATGAACTTGTATCTTGAGCGATAAAAGAAAAGTCTTTATAGCCTTTTTTAACAAGTTCTTTTACTTCATTTATAATGCTTTCTAAGCTTCTTGACTTGAGTTTTCCTTTAAAGCTTGGTATAGCACAAAATGAACATTTTTGATTACAGCCTTCAGCTATTTTGATAAAGGCGTGATAGTTAGAGCCTGTGATCACGCGATTAGTATTTTTATCTTGTAAGTAAGTAGAATTAGAAAAAAGATTAGTTTTTTTAAGTATCATCTCATCAATTTTTTCATAATCTCCCACACCGGTAAAAAGATCAACTTCAGGAAGTTCTTTCATCAATTCTTCGCGGTAGCGTTGCATTAAGCAGCCTGTTACAACTAGCAATGAATCTTTTTTTCTTTGCTCGTGTAAGTCTAAAATCGCATTTATACTTTCTTTTTTTGCACTATCGATAAAGCCACAAGTGTTAACAATCAAAACATCAGCTATACTTGGCTCATCACAAATTTCATAATCACTCAATCTTCCAAGCATGATTTCACTATCAACTAAATTTTTATTACAACCTAAAGACATTAAAAAAAGTTTTGGCATATTTCTCACTTTAAATATTTTATTTTTTTGCTAAAATTATAAGATTAAATTATATCAAAATTAGAAAGAAAATTTTTATGGATAATTACGAATACAGCGAACTTTTAAAAAAATTAAAAAACAAAGTTGGAAATATCGCTTCTATTATTAAGCCTGAAGAGATAAAAGCAAGGTTAAAAGAAATAGAAAATTTAGAAAATTCCCCTTCTTTTTGGAGTGATGTAAAACAAGCAGGGGTTATAGGTAAAGAAAAAACTAAAATCTCAAATTTATTAAAAAACTACGAAAATGCTTTTAATGCTTTAAATGACGCAAGTGAACTTTTTGATCTTGCTAATAGCGAAAATGACTTAGATACCATAGAAGCTTTATTTGAAGATGCAAACAAGCTAGAAGATCTTATTGTAAATCTTGAAATTTCTATGCTTTTAAGTGGGGAGAATGATGGTAAAAATGCCATAGTTTCCATTCACCCTGGTGCAGGTGGGACTGAGAGTAATGACTGGGCTAGCATGCTTTATAGAATGTATTTGAGATTTTGCGAAAGAGAAGGGTTTAAAGTAGAAACACTTGACTTTCAAGAAGGTGAAGAAGCAGGGCTTAAAGATGTAAGTTTTTTGGTAAAAGGCGAAAATGCTTATGGTTATTTAAAAGCTGAAAATGGCATTCATCGTTTGGTAAGAACTTCTCCTTTTGACAGCGCGGGTCGTCGTCATACGAGTTTTTCTAGCGTGATGGTTTCTCCTGAACTTGATGATGATATAGAAATAGAAATTGAAGAAAAAGACATAAGGATTGATTATTACCGCGCAAGTGGAGCAGGTGGACAACATGTCAATAAAACCGAATCAGCAGTGCGTATTACTCATATGCCAAGTGGTATAGTGGTACAGTGTCAAAATGATAGAAGTCAGCATAAAAACAAAGCAACTGCTTTTAAAATGCTAAAATCGCGTCTTTATGAGCTTGAGTTGATGAAACAACAAGATGAAGCTAATTCAAGCGAAAAAAGTGAGATAGGTTGGGGTCATCAAATTCGCTCTTATGTGCTTTTTCCTTATCAGCAGGTTAAAGATACACGTTCTAATGAAGCGTTTTCACAGGTTGATAATATTTTAGATGGAGATATTAAAAAGATTATAGAAGGTGTTTTGATAGCACAAAAAGCACAAGATTAAAGCGCAAAAGGAAGCAATATGCAAAAAATTCTAGTTTGTGTTGATGTTTTAGAGCCTTGTAAAGATATTTTGCATTATGGGGTATATTTAGCTAAAAAGCTAGATTTGCCTTTGATGTTCTTATACACCATAGAGCCAAATTTTACTAATGCTGAATTAGCTTGTAGTTTTAGTATAGAAGCAAGTGGATGTGTGATTGAGGATTTGGTAGAAGAACAAAGTCAAAAAAATGAGAGTCTTTGCAAAAAAGGGCAAAAAATTCTAGAAGAATTTTGCATTTATGCAAAGGAACAAGGCGTAAAAGAATGTCTAAGTGTCCAAAAAGATGGAGACTTAGAAGAAGTGTTAAGAGAATACAACGGTCAAATTAGATTGGCAATTGCTGGTTTAAAAGGTGGAGGCAAGAAAAATAAAATAGGCATTCATACAGAAGAATTAGTAAGAGCATTAAATGTGCCCATTTTGCTTGTAAATTCTGCATTCAAAGAAATCAAAAGCGTGATGATGGCTTATGATGGAAGTGTGTTAGCTAAAAAAGCTATAGAACAAGCCATTAAACAACCTATTTTTAAAGAAGCAAAGCGTTATGTGGTAAATGTATCTAAAGATGAAAAGACTTCTTGTGAGTTGTTAATGCAAGTGAGTCAAATTTTTACCGAGGCAGGCTTGAGTGTGCAAACTCAGCACTTAAATGGTGAAATCGTGCAAGCCTTATTTGAATTTAATGAACAAAACGATATTGATTTATTGATCATGGGGGCATATTCGCATCATTGGCTTAAGAGTATTTTGTTTGGTAGTTTAACTAATGATATTTTAACTCAGGCTAAAAAGCCTTTATTGTTGATTCGCTAGCTTTTTGGTTAAGTCAAGGTAAGCAAATATGCTTACCTTTTATCGTTTTAGGGCGAATTTGTTTTTGATTTCTTCATGTCCTAGCATTTTTTGAGTATTGCAGTTTTTATTAATATCGAGTTTTTTAACATCATGATGAAAGTTGGTGCAATTGTGTAGTAAATATGCTAAAGTTTTGGCATTGTGCACATCCCATTTTGATAAATCTTGATCAAATTGCTTGCAGTTTTCAAACATATGTGCCATAGTGATGGCATTGTGCACATCCCAATTATCTACCTTATGGTTAAATTTAAGGCAATTACAAAACATATAGTTTGTATCTTTAACATTGGACATATCCCAAGAAGATAAATCTTGATCAAATGCTTCACAGTCAAAAAACATACCTTCCATATTTTCAACATTGGAAACATTCCAATGGGAAATATCACTATTGAAGCTTTTACAACAATAAAACATATACGACATATCTTTGACATTAGACACATCCCAAGTTTCGATACCATTAAAATTGGTTCTAGTAGAATAGTAAAATAAATAAGACATATCTGTAATCAAGCTTACATCGATTTCATTTAAAGCAATAAGCTCTTCTCTTACAAGAGCAACTAATTCACTTTTTGTTTTAGGTGTAAACATGTTAGCTCCTTTAGCTATTTAATTTTCCATACCAATTATAATACTAATTAAATATAAAATTTAAAAAAATAAATATTAAATTAATAAAAAAATATAATATGGAAAATTTTGTTACCATATGAAACAAATTAAAAATTAAAAAGCAAAATTAAGCTAATTGTTATAAATATAAGCCATATAAAAAGTAAAAATGCCATTAAAAATGGTTTAAAACCTGCATTTTTTAAAACATTTTTATGGATATTTACTCCTAAGGCTACCATAGCCATGGAAAGTAAAAGGGTGTCTAAGGTTTGTATGCTTGGCTTGATATAGTCTAATGCAAAATTAGTGTTGAGTATTTCAAGCGAGCTAATTCCACATGCTACTAAAAACCATAAGGCAAAATAAGGAATATTTGACCTAATTGAAATTTTATTGTCATTTTTGCTCAAAAATTTTACAGAAAAAAGAGTTAAAAAAAGTAAAAAAGGCACTAGCATTAAAACACGCATCATTTTTTCTATCACTGCGCCATCGCCTGCTTGTATTGCCTCACCTGCTGCAACTGCATGGGCGACTTCATGTAAACTTGCTCCCATAAAATAACCCATTTGTTTTAGACTAAAAAAATCAAACCAGCCCAAATTCCAAGCCAAAGGGTATAAAAACATTCCTAGTGTTCCAAAAACCACCACAGTACAAATTGCCACACCAACTTTAGCAGATCCACCTTTAACTACGCTTTCGCTTGCCATTACAGCTGCTGCTCCGCAAATACTAGATCCACTACTAATGAGTATACTTTCTTTGAGATCAAGTCCGAGTGATTTTCCTAGAAAAAGTCCTATAAAAAAAGTAGAAAATACTACTAAAAATGCAAGTAAAATACCATTTATTCCAACTATTTCTAGATCATAAAAAGTAATTCTAAAACCATAAAGTATGATCCCAAGTCTTAAAATTTCTTTAGTAGCAATTTGAATAACACCTGATTTTTTAAGCAAATTAGCATTTTGATGTGCTAAGTTGCCTATCAAAGCCCCTAAACATACAGCTATAATCAAAGCTGAAATTCCAAGATTTTTAAAAAAGCTAAGTTCAGAAATAGCATAAGAACAAAAAGCTAAAGTAAAAAGTAGCAAAAATGCTTCAAATTTTCTATTTTTATATATATTTTTATGCATTGGTTTCCTTTTTTGTGATCGTTTATGCAATTTTATTGTCTTTTTAATGATAAGTAAAATTAATTTTATTTGATATAATGATGTAAATAATTTATCAAAAAGAGCGCAAATGACTTTAAAGCAGATAAGGTATTTTCAAGCCTTGTGTCATAATTTAAATTTAAGATCATGTGCTAAGGAATTAAACATAACTCAATCAGCATTGTCTCTAGCGATTTCAGAACTTGAGAAAAGCTTAAATACCCTTTTGTTTGATAGAAATGCTAAATTTTTTAGTTTAAATGAAAAAGGTAGATTTTTTTTAAAGCAAGTAGAACCTTTGATGTTAGAGTTAGAACGCATAGAAAAATCCATGCAAAATGATCAAAGTTATGAGTTAAATTTAAAGGTTAGTCAAAATGTTGGCACGTATTTACTTGGTAGTTTTTTGGACCAAAAAACCGAAAATATTAAGCTTATTTTATCTTTAGACAATACCAAAAACATTATCAAAGCGGTTTTAGATAAAGAGGTGGATATAGGTTTGATTGAGGGAATTTGTAAAGATAAGGATATAAAAAAGATTAAAATTTGTGATGATGAGCTTATTATTGTGAGTAATAAAGATCTAAAAAAAGCTTTTTTCATAGATGAGCTTAGTTCTTTTAAATGGTTGACACGTGAGCATGGTTCTGGCGCAAAAGAAGTTTTTATGAGTGCTTTGCCAAAAGATGTAAGATTAAATATCGCTTATGAGCTTAATTCTACGGCTATGATTAAAGAACTTGTAAAGCATGGCGATTTTTTGGCGGTTTTACCGCAATTTAGTGTCAAAGAGGAACTTGAAAATAAAAAGTTATTTCAAGTGAGATTAAAAAATTTTAAAATTTCAAGAGAGCTTTGTTTGATTTATCACAAAAGCAAAAAGCCTAATGAAAAATTTAGTAAATTATGTGAGTTTTTAAAGTTTTGTATCCAAAAAGATCTAGCTTAGATCTTGAATGCACTGCTTAAAAACTTCACCTCTTTCTTCATAGGATATAAACTGATCCAAACTTGCACAAGCAGGACTGAGTAGGGCTACTTCATCGTGAGCTAGACTCAGGTGGATTTTTTTTACAGCTTGAGCTAAAATCTCACAAGAATGCGCTTTTAGGTTAACATGTTTTGCATAATCAAGTATTTTTTGGGTGCTTTTTCCTATGGCGTAAAGCTCTATATCTAGACTTTTCATAAAAACAAATAAAGCACTTAGATCTACGCCTTTATCATCTCCACCTAGGATAAGATGAATTTTTTTATCTTTATAGCGTTTTAGGGCAGCCAAGCAAGCATCAAGATTGGTTGCTTTGGTGTCGTTTACCCAAAGTCTATTTTTATGATCAAATATCTCTTCAAGCTTATTTTTGTCCATTTTAAAGCTATTTAAAAGCTCATAAGAACAACGGTCTAAAATGATCTTTTCTATACTTAAGGCTATTAGTGCATCAAGTAAAAATGGTGTTTTAAAATGAATTTTTTCTAAGTCAATTTGCATTTTTTGGGCAAGATCTTGTTCGTTTTCATAGCTGATGATGTAAGCATGACTTGGGTAGTTTTCGTATTTTTTAGGTAAAATTGCTACATCGTTTTCATTCATTCTATCAAGTACGCTAAGTTTTGCTTGTTCGTAATCTTTAAAGCTTTTATGCCAAGAAAGATGATCGGGTGTAATAGGTAAAAGCGCATAAATTTCAGGTTTGGCTACCTTGGTATAAAAAAGCGAAAAAGAAGAACTTTCCAAAATCCATAATTTAGCATTAGTATCCATTTGTGCTAAAGGAGTTCCTATGTTTGCTCCCATTTGTGCATTGATGTGTTTTAAAAGCTGGTGGGTCATTTGCGTGGTGGTGGTTTTACCATTTGTTCCGCTAATCCATACACTTTTTGGCATAGCATCATAAAAAAAATCATATTCACTGCTTAAATTTTTTGCTTGCTGTATGAGAGAATGATCATTTGGGAAGCCAGGGCTTGGAATCTCTAAGTCACTTTTAGAGGGGTTGAAGTTGCAAGGTGGTAAAAGAGTATTGCCAAATTCATCTTTGCTAATACTTGTAAAATGATCATCATAAATATCGCAGTTTCCAAAACGTTGTGCAAAAGTTTTGGTAGTTTTTCCGTAGCCAAAAAGTGAAATTTTCATTATCTTAACTTTATACTAATCAATGCGATGATATTTGCAAGCAAAGCTATCATCCAAAAACGTACGATGATTTTGTTTTCTACCCAGCCAATTTTTTCAAAGTGATGGTGAATGGGTGCCATTTTAAATACTCTTTTGTTGAAAATTTTAAAACTGCCTACTTGCAAGATGACTGAAATGGTTTCTAAAACAAAAACAAAACCTATAAGTAAAAGCAAAATTTCATTTTTGCTTACTATGCCAAGATAACCTATAAAAGCTCCTATGCTTAAGCTTCCGCTATCTCCCATAAAAACTTGAGCAGGATAGCAGTTATACCATAAAAATCCCATAAGCGCACCTACTAAAGCCGCACTTAGTACCACAAGTTCTCCTAAACCTTGAATTTTAGGTAAAAATAAATAAGAACTATAAATAGCATTGCCACATAAGTATAAAAATACACCTAGGGTCAGTAGTGAAAAAATAGAAGGAACCGTCGCAAGACCATCAAGGCCATCGGTTAAATTTACAGCATTGGAACTTGATACGATAACTAAAACCCATAAAAATACCATAAATATTCCACCATCAAAAACAGCATGCTTGTAAAATGGTAGATAAAATTCAGTGTTTATATTGAAAAAATATAATAGCACAATACAAATAAAAGCTGCGCTAAATTGTCCTAAAAGTTTCATTTTAGGGCTTAATCCTGCATGATTGTCTTTTTTTAAAATCTTACCTAAATCATCTACTAAACCTATGGTGCAAAACAATACCAAACATAACAAACCAACAATCACAAAAGCATTGTTTAAATCAGCACTTAAAACACTAGCCACAATGGTTGCAAAAATAAAGACAAGTCCACCCATAGTAGGAGTGTGAGATTTAGCTTGGTGTGATTGTGGGGCGTATTCGTAAATGGGTTGATTTGCTTTTTTATTTTGTGCCCATTTAATAAATTTTGGCATTAAAAATAAACTTAAAAATAATGCAACAAAAAATGCAAATCCAGCACGCACGCTAATATAAGAAAAAAACATATAATTTGTGTATTCTGTAAGATAAAGCAAAATTTTAACCTTATATTTGTTTTTTAAAAGCATAATTTTAGTAAAATCACATAAATAAATTATAAAAAAGAGTGAAAAATGAGTCAAAAATGCATTTTAATCATCACTGATGGTATGGGACATAATACAAATTCCAATTATAATGCTTTTTTTCATGCAAAAAAACCAACTTATGATATGCTTTTTAAAAACACGCCTAATGTTTTGATCCAAACTAGTGGTTTGGCTGTAGGTTTACCTGAGGGGCAAATGGGTAATAGTGAAGTAGGGCATATGTGTATAGGCAGTGGAAGAATAATTTATCAAAATTTGGTCAAGATAAATAAAGCTATAGAAAATGATACATTAAAAGATAACAAAGCTTTAAAAGAATTATTGCAAAAATGCAAAAGAGTGCATATTGTAGGGCTTTATAGCGATGGTGGGGTGCATTCTATGCATACGCATTTTAATGCGCTATTAAAAATTTGCAAATCTGCGAGTAAAGATGTTTTTGCACATGCGATTAGCGATGGTAGAGATTGTCCGCCAAATTCCGCTTTAGAATTGATCAAATCTTTGCAAGAATTTTGCGAAAAAGAAGAAATTCATCTTGCTTCTTTGGCGGGAAGATTTTATGCTATGGATAGAGATAAGCGTTATGATAGAGTTAAATCTTACTATGATGCTTTATTTGCTAAAGCGCCAAAGTGTGATGATTTTGCACAATTTATACAAAAAAATTATGATGAAAATATCACAGATGAGTTTTTAACCCCAGTTGTTAGCCAAAACTTTGATGGGATCAAAGCAGAAGATGGGGTGATTTTTATTAATTTTAGAAACGATAGAATGCGTCAGTTAGTTGCTTCTTTGACCCAAGAAAGTTTTAATGAATTTCCAAAAGAAATGCTTGTGAAAAATGCTATTACCATGAGTTTATATGATGAGAGTTTTAAACTACCTGTGATGTTTGAAAAAGAAGAATTAAACAATACTTTAGCTTCTGTAATAGCTAATGCAAATTTAAGCCAACTTCACACAGCCGAAACGGAAAAATATGCCCATGTGACCTTTTTCTTTAATGGGGGAAAAGAAGAGTTAGAATGTAATGAAACAAGAGTTTTAATCCCAAGTCCTAAGGTAAAAACATACGATGAAAAACCTCAAATGAGTGCTAAAGAAGTCGCAAATGAGGTGGTTAAGGGTATAGAAAATGGTATAGATTTTATCGTAGTTAATTTTGCAAATGGCGATATGGTAGGACACACGGGTGATTTTAATGCAGCTATTAGTGCGGTAGAATGTGTAGATGAATGTTTGGGCGAGGTTGTTGCAAAAGCAAGAGAGCATGGTTATGCTTTTATCATCACTTCAGATCATGGAAATTGTGAAGCGATGAGAGATGAAAATGAAAATATACTCACTAATCACACCACCTTTGATGTTTTTGCTTTTGTGGAAGCTAACGGGGTAGAAAAGTTAAAAGAAGGCATGGGGCTTAGTAATATAGCACCAAGTGTGCTTAAAATTTTAAATTTACCTATCCCAAAAGAAATGGATGAGGCTTTATTTTAATTGAAAGGAGAAAAAATGAAATTTAGTGGAAAAAATGTTTTGATAACAGGTGCAAGTAAAGGCATAGGTGCTGCAATAGCTAAAGAATTAGCAAGTTGTGGTTTGAAAGTTTGGATTAATTATAGAAGCAAACCTGAACTAGCTGATGCATTAAAAGAAGAAATAGAAAAAAATGGCGGTAGTGCAGCAGTGATTAAATTTGACGCTAGCGTTGAAGAAGAATTCACAAGTGCCATTGCAACTATCGTAGAAAGTGATGGTGAGCTTAGTTATTTGGTTAATAATGCAGGTATTACTAATGATAAATTAGCGCTTAGAATGAGCATGGAAGATTTTTCATCAGTGATTAATGCAAATTTAAATTCAAGCTTTTTAGGTTGTAGAGAAGCATTAAAAACAATGAGTAAAAAACGTTTTGGTGCGGTTGTAAATATTGCTTCTATAGTAGGAGAAATGGGAAATGCTGGCCAAACTAACTATAGTGCTAGTAAAGGTGGTATGATAGCGCTAACTAAATCTTTTGCTAAAGAAGGTGCAGCAAGAAATATAAGATATAACTGCATTACCCCAGGTTTCATAAAAAGTGATATGACAGAAGTTCTAAGTGATGAAATCAAACAAAATTATATTAGTAACATTCCTCTAAAGCGTTTTGCTGATGCAAGTGAAGTTGCACAAGCTGTGGCGTTTTTATTGAGTGATCATTCTTCTTATATCACAGGAGAAATTTTAAAAGTCAATGGTGGACTTTATATGTAAGCAAGGTTTAACCTTGCTTGGTTTCTATAGCAACTACTGCTATAGCAAAACCACCATCATGTGCTACGCTTACACTAGCTGATTTGATTTTAAATTCTTGCATTACTTTTTGAGAAAAGCAAACATGAGGAGCATTTTTATCATCTTTGGAAATGATGATATCAAAAAAAGAACATTCTTTAGAAATCCCAACTCCCAAAGCTTTAGAAGCAGCTTCTTTGATAGCCCAAAATCCTGCTAGGGTGTTGGTGTTTTTAATATAGCTTTGCTCTTGCTTGGATAAAAATTTATCCAAGAAAAGCGTTTTATGTCTTTCATAAATTTTTTCTATGCGAGAGCATACGACGATATCACAGCCTATCATTAAGAAACTACAAAGTCGGTAAAGTAGATATTTTTGATAAAACCATCGGTTAAAACCTCATTGATTTTGGCGGTTAATTCATCTTTTAATCTTTCTTTGCCTTTGGTTGTGCTTACTTCTTCAAAGGTTTTTGAAGTCAGCGTTCTAATGATAATATCTCTAATAATAGCAACTTTTTTGTCTAATTCAGGAGTTAGAGTTTCGACATTTTGTTCAAGTTGAATGGTGCATTTTACATATCTTGATCCACCATCACTTAATAAATTTAAAGTAAAAGGCGCTAAAGGATACATCACTCCGATGTTAGAATAATCACTCCCTCTTGTTGCTACTGCATTAGTTTTTTTAGGAGCTTGTGCAACTTGTGCGCTTTCTTCAGCTTGTGGAGCTGGATTTTCTTCTGAACCACCACTAAACATCAAATAAGCAATTGCACCTACAATCACAAGTAAAAAGACAAATAAAAATACAACGATAATAATTACTAAGGTATTGCCACCTTTTTTCTTTGATTCGCCTTGTTCATCTATCATATCATCAGCCATATTTTTCCTTTTGTTAGAATTATTAAAGCGTTATTGTATCAAAAATTATTTTTTTTGAAAAATTACCCTTACTTGATTTTTTGCAAATGCCTATAAACACTAGGTTCTGAAATACTTAAAATATCAGCAACTTTAGGGATAACCCCTTTGACATTAAACACTCCTTTTTCATACAAACTTGCAATGATTTTTTGCTTTTCTTTGGGTTTTAAGCTTTTATTTTTAAATGTTTCTATGTCTACACCTGAGATATCTTCGATGATTTCTTCCAAGTTAAGCTTGATGTATTCTTTGTTTTCTTGTTCTGGATTTTCATGAGAGTTGTCGTAGATATTGCCAAGATTTAAAATTTCATCAGAAATTTTTTTAAACGCAGAGGTGTCGTGGTTGATACAAAGCAAGCCTTCAAGCTTCTCATCTTTTTTGATAAAAAATGTTGATCCTGACATCACTTGTGAGCTTTTAGCTGAAGTTTTATAGTGTGTGATGTAATCGCGCTCAAGGTAAATTTTGTTTTTGATCATCTCGATAGCAAAGCCTGTAAGAGGTGAATTTATAGTTCTTTTACTGATGTGATTATTGGCGATTTCTGCTATGTTAGTGCCATCTTCACTTACATCGTGTAAGACTATTTCGTAGTTTCTTCCTAAAGCCTCTGCAAGAAATTTCACCAATTTAATATAGTATGTTCTTGTTTCTTTGTCCATGAGTTCCCCTTTTTTTGTGTCGATTTTGTAGTAAAAATATTAAAATAAGACTACTTTTCTTATTTTTTAACAATTTTAATACAAAATAAAAATATTTATGCTTAAAAAAAGATTATTTTTTGAAAAATAATAATTTTACAATCATTTTTTATTTTCTTACGAATTTTATTTTATTTTAATATTTAGATAATATAATTTATCAAATAATAAAAATTATTATTTGTAAAAAAGGAGAAAAAAATGAGAAAACTAACCAATGATTTTGGAAATATTGTCGCCGATAATCAAAACTCACTTAGTGCAGGCGCTAAAGGCCCACTTTTAATGCAAGATTATATTTTACTTGAAAAGCTTGCTCATCAAAACAGAGAAAGAATTCCAGAAAGAACGGTGCATGCAAAAGGAAGTGGTGCTTATGGAGAGCTTAAAATCACCAAAGACATATCTAAATATACCAAAGCAAAAGTTTTACAACTTGGAGAAACTACACCTTTGTTTATAAGATTTTCAACTGTTGCAGGGGAAGCAGGTGCTGCTGATGCAGAAAGAGATGTGAGAGGTTTTGCGATTAAATTTTACACTAAAGAAGGAAATTGGGATTTGGTAGGTAATAACACTCCAACATTTTTTATAAGAGATGCGTATAAATTTCCTGATTTTATCCATACTCAAAAAAGAGATCCAAGAAGTCATTTAAGAAGTAATAACGCCGCATGGGATTTTTGGAGTTTGTGTCCTGAAAGCTTACATCAAGTTACTATTTTAATGAGTGATAGGGGAATTCCTGCAAGTTATCGTCATATGCATGGATTTGGAAGCCATACCTATAGTTTGATTAATGATAAAAATGAAAGATTTTGGGTGAAATTTCATTTTAAAACCAAGCAAGGTATTAAAAATTTAACCAATGAAGAAGCTGCTAGTTTAATAGCTAATGATAGAGAAAGTCATCAAAGAGATTTATATGAAGCCATAGAAAAAGGAGATTTTCCAAAATGGACTTTCCAAATTCAAGTCTTAAAAGAAGATGAAGCAGAAAAATTAGGTTTTAATCCTTTTGATTTAACCAAAGTATGGCCACACAGTAAGGTTCCTTTGATAGAAGTAGGAGAATTGATTTTAAATAAAAATGTACAAAATTACTTTAATGAAGTAGAACAAGCTGCATTTAGTCCAAGCAATATCGTTCCTGGTATTGGTTTTAGTCCTGATAAAATGCTACAAGCAAGAATTTTTTCTTACCCTGATGCACATAGATACCGCATAGGGACAAATTATCATTTATTGCCAGTTAATCGTGCGCAAAGCGAGGTTAATACCTACAACGTAGCAGGTGCTATGAATTTTGATACTTATAAAAATGGTGCAGCTTATTATGAGCCAAATAGCTATGATGATAGTCCAAAAGAAGATAAAAATTACCTAGAGCCTGATTTGATACTTGAAGGTAATGCTCAAAGATATGCTCCACTTGATGATGATTTTTACACTCAACCAAAGGCCTTGTTTGATATAATGAATCAAGATCAAAAAGAGCAACTGTTTAAAAACATCGCAGCATCTATGGCTGGAGTTGATGAAAAAATCATACAAAGAGCATTGGGACATTTTGAAAAAATTTCAAGTGAATATGCAAATGGTGTGAAAAAAGCATTAAATATGTAATTTTTACTTGCCACTTTTAAAAGTGGCAAACTAAAGATTATAAAAGGAAAAATATGTTTAACAATGAAGAAGAAAAAAGAATTCAAGAGCTTTGCACTATGGCTTTTGATTTTGCAAGAAAAAATGATGTAGAAAATTTAAAGATTATGATAGAAGCAGGTTTGAGTGTCAATTTAAAAAACCACAAAGGTGATAGTCTTTTAATGCTTGCAAGTTACCATAATGCTTATGAATGCGCAAAGTTTTTACTAGAAAATGGTGCAAGTGTAGATGAGAAAAATGATAGAGGGCAAACTCCATTAGCAGGGGTGTGTTTTAAAGGTTATTTGCCTATGTGTAAACTTTTAGTTCAATATGGAGCAAATATAGATGAAAATAATGGTCTTGGTATGACACCTTTTAGTTTTGCATTGATGTTTGGTCATAGAGATATAGTGGAGTTTTTAACTCAGCAATCACAAAAGAATTTTTTCAAAAAAACAGCCTTGCTTGTATTAAAAATTTTCAAAAGAAAACAAAGTTAAACTCTTTGAAAAAATAAAAATTATAAAATTATCCTTTTATTTGCAAATAAAAGGATAAACATGTCGCAAAAAGCAGAGAAATTATGGGGTGGACGTTTTGATTTGCCTACAAATAAATTGGTTGAAGAGTACACCGCGTCATTGCCGGTTGAGCCAAGACTTGCTCCTTTTGATATACAAGGAAGCATAGTTCATTGCACTATGCTTGCAAAACAAGGCATTATCAAAGAAGATGAAGCAAAGGCTATCATTAAGGGTTTAGAGCAAGTTAGAGAAGAAATTCAAAATGGTACTTTTGTGTTTGATATAGCTGATGAGGATATTCATATGGCTGTAGAAAAAAGAATGACACAAATTGTAGGTCCTGTGGGAGGAAAGCTTCATACAGCAAGAAGTAGAAACGATCAAACCACCCTTGATTCAAAAATGCATATGATGGCAGTTATTAAAGAGATCTTGAGTCAAATCACTACTTTACAAGAAGAGATTATTCATCAAGCTCAAAAAAATATTAAAGCTATTATGCCAGGTTATACTCATTTGCAAACAGGCCAGCCGATACTTTTTTCACATTGGATTATGGCGTATTTTTGGATGTTAAGCAGGGATTATTCTCGTTTTGAAGATTTATATAAAAGAATGCAAGAGTGTCCTTTAGGAGCAGCTGCTTTAGGGGGAACTACTTTTAATATTGATAGGCATTTTTGCGCAAAAGAATTAGGCTTTGCCAAGCCAACTGAAAATAGCATTGATAGTGTTAGCGATAGAGATCATATGGTGGAGTTTACTTCTATTGCAGCGATGTGTTTTATGCATCTTAGTCGTTTTTGTGAAGAAGTGATTATCTTTTCAAGTCAAGATTTTAAATTTATAGAATTAAGTGATGATTTTTGCACTGGTTCAAGCATAATGCCTCAAAAGAAAAATCCTGATGTAGCCGAAAAAATGCGTGGTAAAACAGGTAGAATGTATGGGAATGTTATGGCTATGTTGACCATCATGAAAGGAATTCCACTTGCTTATAATACTGATATGAGTGAAGATAAGGCGCAAGTTTATGATTCTATGGATACTTTAATGGCAAGTTTGAAAATTTTAACTCCTATGATAGAAAAAATGCAAGTAAATGCTGAAAATACAAGAAAAGCTGCAGCAAAAGGCTTTTCAAATGCAACTGATATGGCTGATTATTTAGTAAGAAAAAACATACCTTTTAGAGAGGCTCATAGCATTGTAGGTTCTGCGGTAAATTACTGTATAAAACATGGGAAAATGCTTGAAGAACTTAGTATGGAAGAATTACATCAATTTAGCAAAAGTATTCAAAATGATATCTATGAAGCAATTGCTTTGGAAACTTGCGTAGATGCAAGAGTATCTTATGGTGGAACTGGTACTAAGGTTGTGTTAGAACAAATTGAACATGCTAAAGCGTTGTTGGTTCAAAACAAGGCATAGTTGAATGGATTTGATTTTTATATTAGAACTTTTTATCATCTTTTCTATGATAGCCATAGGTGGTAGATATGGTGGTATAGGACTTGGGGTTGCAGGTGGACTAGGCATGTGTATTTTGGTTTTGGTTTTTGGTATGCAACCTGCTTCACTTCCTGTGAGTGTTGTGTTTATCATATTAGCTGTGATTACTTGTGTGAGTGTTTTACAGAGTGCAGGTGGACTTGATTTGCTAGTGAAAATAGCAGAAAAAATTTTAAAGAAAAAACCTCAAGCTATTGTCTTTATGGGACCTTTGATCAGTTCTACTTTTACGATTTTTTGTGGTACTACTTATGTGGCGTTTTCTATTTATCCAGTGATTGCTGAAGTAGCTGCTCAGGCTAAAATTCGACCTGAAAGAGCGCTTTCGGTTTCAGTGATTGCAGCGGGTATTGGGGTGATAGCTTCTCCTATGAGTGCAGCTACTGCTGCTATGGTAGCCATACTAGCTTTTAGTGGTACAACAATAGTGCAAATTCTAATGATAAGCTTACCCGCTTTTTTTATAGGTGTATTTTTTGCGTGTTTAAGTGTTTTTAAAAGAGGTAGAGAGCTTGAACAAGATGAGGAATTTTTAAGAAGAATAAAAGCTGGAGAGTATCATTTTTTAAATGAAGACTTACAAAACAAAGATAGTGAGCACAATCCTATGGCAAAAAGATCTTTATATGTCTTTGCCTTAGGAATTTTAGCCATTATTTTTTTTGGTACTTTTACAAATTTGTTGCCTCATTATGAGCTTTCAAATGGCAATATTGAAAGACTCTCTACGCCAAATTTAATTCAAATGATCATGCTAGCAACAGCATGCTTAATCATGCTTTTTGCTAAAGTACCTGCTAATAAACTTGGTGAAGCTTCGGTGTTTAGATCGGGACTTATAGGGGTTATAGGGGTTTTTGGTATAGCATGGATGACAGGAACATTTTTTGAAGCCTATAAGCCATTATTTAGTGATTCTTTATCGCATGTTGTAGAGGATTATCCTTATTTGTTTGGGGTAGCTTTATTTGCTTTTTCTATGGTGATTTTTTCTCCTTCGGCTACTGTGGCTGCGTTAATGCCTTTGGGTGTAAGCTTAGGAATACCTCCTCATATTCTCATTGTGCTTTATCCTTGTGTATGTGGAGATTTCATAGTGCCAGGAGCTAATCAAATAGCTTGTGTTGCTTTTGATAGAACAGGCACAACAAGAATTGGCAAATTTGTGATTAATCATTCGTATTTAAGACCAGGGTTTGTTTTAGTTTTTAGTGCAACTATCGCAGGTTATTTTATCTCTAAGCTTGTATTTTAAGCTTAGAGATTATTTTTAAGTTTTTGAAGATACCTATAAACGCTAGGTTCTGATATATTTAGTAGTTTGGCAACTATAGATATACTTCCTTTGATATTGAAAATCCCTTTTGAGTGTAGTTTTTTGATGATTTCATCTTTTTGTTCAGTACTTAAGCTATAGCCTGAATTGAGATACTTTAAATCAATGTTTTCTGCTAAAATATCTTCTATGGAATGACTAAGTGTTTCTATATTACTCATGTTGTGTAAATTGACATTATTTTGACTATGAATATCTAATAAATCACTAAAATCGTTAATCTTTTCAAGTTCTATGATTTTACTAATAGCACTTCTAAGTTCTGTTGTGTCGTGATTTATACATAAAATCCCTACGATTTTATTTTGATTTTTGATAAAAAAAGTTGATCCGGTAACAATTTTGGATTTTCCCACTCTTGCTTTATAATCACAAAGAAAATCTTTGTTTAAATACTCTTTTTCTTGGACTAGTTCGCTTGCAAAAGAAGTTAAAGGCGAGCTAGTCGTTCTTCCACTAATATGGTTATTTGCAATAGCTGCTATATAAGATCCCTCATCTGAAATCACATGAAAAACGATTTCATATTGTTTCCCAAGAACTTGCCCTAAAAACTGCGTAAGTTTAATAAATAATTCTTTTTGTTGTTCATCCATGATCTAGACCTTTTTGTTGTTTTTTGTTATTTTACAAAATATTTCATCAAAGTTGTTAATATTTACTTATAATAAAAAAAATTATTATTATAATAAAAAAATATTGACAATTTATTATTATGATGATAATATTATATTGTGAATTTATTTAATTACAAGGAGTAAACATGGCAAATTATCCAAAAGCGATAGGACCATATTCAGCTTATAGAGAAGTTAATGGTTTATTATTTATTTCAGGACAACTTCCTATTAACCCAGAAAGTGGAAATATAGAAAGTGAAGATGTAAAAGATCAAACAAGACAATCGTTGTTAAACATTAAGGCTATTTTAGAGGAAAATAATCTGTATTTTAATAATGTGGTAAAAACCACTTGCTTTTTAGCAAATATTGATGATTTTGTTGCTTTCAATGAAGTGTACTCTGAATTTTTCGCAGCTCCATATCCTGCAAGAAGTGCTTTTGCGGTAAAAGATCTTCCAAAAGGAGCAAAAGTGGAGATAGAGGTTATCGCTCATAAAGGATAAAGCATGTTAGGTTTATGCTTCGCGTTATGCTCTATAATTTTACTTGTTTTTATGCTTTATAAAAAAGTCAACGCCCATATGGCGTTGCTTTTAAGTGGTTTATTATTGCTGTCTTTGGCGGGAATTTTTGGACTTTCTCCTATTATTGGTGAAAAACAATCGTTGCATTTAGGTTTTTTTGATATTTTCCAAGTAGTCAATACTAAAATGTCAAGCACCTTAGCAGGACTTGGACTTACTTTGATGTGTGTGGCAGGTTTTTCAGCTTATATGGATCATGTAGGTGCAAGTTATGCGTTGTTTAAGGTATTTGAAAAACCTCTCAAAGTAGTAAAATCCCCTTATATTTTACTCTTAGTTTCTTATTTTGTTGTTCAGTTTTTAGTGCTTTTTATACCTTCACATGCAGGTTTAGCACTGTTGTTGATGGTCACAATGTATCCAATCTTAGTGCGTACTGGCGTGTCCAAGCTTTCAGCGCTTTCAATTATTGCTATTTGTCAATACATCGATCATGGGCCAGGTAGCGGTAATGTGATTTTGGCTGCAAAAACAGCAGAGATTGATCCTGCGGTGTATTTTGTACATTATCAACTTCCTACAACTTGCCCTATTATTATAGCAGTAGGTATTGCGGTTTATTTTTGTTCAAAATACTTTGATAAAAAAGAAAATTTTGTATTTAATCGTGATGAGGTTGAAAGAGAATTAGCAGAGCATGATGGTAATAATGAAGAGTTGAAAAAACCACCTAGAATTTATGCAATTTTACCTATTTTACCTTTGGTGTTGATTTTAGGTTTTAGTAGTGTTGTAGATAGCATTATGATTTTAATGGGAATTACCACCATAGAAGAAGTGACAGCAGCTTCATCTACTGCTATTAAAATGAATGTACCAGTTGCGATGATGATCTCAACTTTTATAGCAATTGCATTTGAAATTATTCGTTATAGAAGTTTGGTTGATACTTTAAATTCTATTATGGTATTTTTTAAAGGTATGGGGCATTTGTTTGTGATTACGGTGTCTTTGATTATATGTGGTCAAGTTTTTGCAAGTGGACTTTTATCGGTTGGTTTTGTAGATACCTTGATAGATTTTGCAAAAAATGCAGGTTTTAGTGTGTTTGCTATTATTATAGCAGTATCTATTTTGCTTGCTGTGTGTGCATTTTTAATGGGATCTGGAAATGCAGCATTTTTTTCTTTTGCTCCACTCATTCCTAATATAGCAAAATCTTTTGGAGTAGATACTATATCCATGATCGCACCTATTCAAATCATGACAGGCTTTGGTAGATGTATTTCGCCGATTGCACCTGCTATATTAGCTATTTCAGCTATGGCAAAAGTAAATCCACTGCAAGTGGTAAAAAGAACACTTATCCCTATGCTAGTAGCTGCTATTGTGAATATGATCATGACTTATATTTATTTGTAAAAAGGAGTAAAAAGTGAACAATAAAACTAAACTTATTCATCTTGGAAGAGGTGATCAAAATGTTGAAGCAAGATCGGTTAACCCTACCTTAATGCGTGCTTCTACTATACTTTTTAAAGATCATGCCACATGGCAAAAATACCGAGATTTAAGAAAAACAGATCGTGTTTTAACGTATGGAGCTAGAGGCACGGCAACGAATTTTGAATTAGAAAAACTAATTTGTGAGCTTGAAGGTGGATATAGAGCACAGCTTTTTCCAACGGGTCTTGCAGCTTTGGCTATGGTGCTTTTAAATTATGCGAGCAAGGATGCGCATATTTTAATCACTGATGCTATTTATGGCCCTGTTAGAACGATTTGTGATTTATTTTTGGCAAAAATGGGCGTAGAAATAGATTTTTTAAAAGCAGATGCAAGCGATGTGGTAGAAAAAATTAAGCCAAACACTAAGCTAATACTTTGCGAAAGTCCAGGTTCTATACTATATGAAATCATTGACTTACCAAAGCTTTGTGAAATCGCGCATAAGTATAACATACCAGTAGCGATTGATAATACATATTCAAGTGGATATTTTTTCAATCCTTTAGAGTATGGAGCGGATATTTCAGTGATTGCTGCAACTAAGTATTTAAGTGGGCATTCAGATGTGACTATGGGTATAGTTATAACCAATGAAAAAGAGTGGCAAAATTTTGACAAATTACCAGAAGCTTTAGGTTTTACCACTAGTCCTGATGATTGTTATTTGGTGCTTCGTGGTATGAGAACTTTAGATGTTAGAATGAGAGCACATGAAAAAAGCGCAGATGAGGTGGTGGAGTTTTTGCAAAGTAGAAAAGAGGTTAAAACGATTTTTTATCCAAAATTAAAAACTCATCCAAATCATGAAGTATTTATGCGCGATCATAAAGGTGCTAATGGTATGGTTACGATTGAATTTGCAGATGATATTTCTAAAGAACAAGCTATTTTATTTGTTGATAGCTTAGAATACTTTTCAATTGGAGCAAGCTGGGGTGGATATGAGAGTTTGGCTACGGTTACAACCCCACCTAGAACTGCAACAGATTGGAGTAAAAGAGGGCCTTTTGTGAGATTTCATATAGGTCTTGAAGATAGCAAGGATTTGATTGCTGATTTAAAACAAGCATTTGAAAAAATCAATTTAAAAGGATAAAACATGGGTGTAAGTGTATTTGATATGAGACTGCTTCAAGATTCTTGGAGCACTCCTGCAATGAGAGCTATTTTCAGTGAAGAAAATAGAATTCAAAAATGGCTTGATGTAGAAGCTGCTTTGGCAAAAGCTCAAGCAAAACTCGGCATTATTCCTAATGAGGCGGCTGTGGAAATAGCTAAAAAGGCTCATTATCAATTTATGGATATGGATTATATTTTTGCTGAGTTTAAAAAGACCAAACACCCTTTAGTCCCTACTGTGCGTGGTTTAGAAAAAGCTTGCGAAAATGGTTTAGGTGAGTATGTACATTTTGGTGTAACTACTCAAGATATTATCGATACGGGATTGGTTTTGCAGTTTAAAGAAGCTATGGCTTTAATCAAACAGGATTTAAAAGAAATAGCAAAAAATTTAGCAAAAATCGCTAAAGAACATAAAAACACTGCAATGATGGGAAGAACTTTAGCTTTGCAAGCTTTACCTATAACCTTTGGACATAAAGTTGCAATTTGGCTTAGTGAGTTAAATCGCCACTATGAAAGAATTATCGAGCTTGAAAAAAGATTATATGTAGGATTAATCGTAGGTGCAGTAGGAACTAAAGCAAGTTTAAGTGAAAAGGCTAATGAGGTAGAAAAGCTTACTTTGGAGAGTTTAGGTTTAGAAGTGCCTGATATCTCATGGCAACCAGCAAGAGATCGTTTTGTGGAACTTGGTTATGTTTTAGGCAATATCAATGCAACTTTTAACAAAATCGCACATCAACTTTTAATCTTAACTCACAATGAAATAGACGAAATTGCTGAACCTTTTGGAAAAGGTCAGGTGGGAAGTTCTACTATGCCTCATAAGAGAAATCCTGCTGTAAGCGAAAATGCTGTAACAGTAAGTAATGCTTTAAGAGCAAATATTGCAATTATAGGCGATATAGAAAGACATGAGCATGAAAGAGATGGACAAGTTTGGAAAATGGAGTGGAAACTTTTACCAGAAGCTTTTTTAATGCTTTCTGTGATCTTGGCAAATATGAAATTTGTTTTCGAAGATTTAGAGGTTAAAAAAGACAAAATGTTAAAAAATCTTAACACACTTGATGGTTTTGTATTAGCAGAGCGTGTAATGTTTGCTTTGAGTGATCATTATGGTAAGCAACATGCGCATGAAATTGTATATGAAAATGCCATGAGGGGGATAGAAAACCATAAAACATTCAAAGAAGTCTTGCTTGATGATGAGCGTGTGAGTAAGGTTTTAAGCGAAAAAGATATTGATGCTTTGATGGATGCGACAACTTATGTGGGATATGCACCAAAGCTAGTTGATGAATTTTTAGAAAAAATCGCTAATGCTGAAATTTTAAAGTAGTACCAATGTATATAAGTGAAAAATTAGCTGATTTTATTGTCAAATTAGACTACGAGATGATCCCTCATGAAGTAAAACAAAGAGCAAAAGAGTTAATGTTAGATGCTTTAGGAACGGCTTTAGCAGCTAAAAATGAATCTTGTGTGCTTAATGCAACTAAAGCTTTTGAAAGCTTAAGTTTAAATCCTAGTGAAAAAATTTGGTGTGAAGATAAAAAACTTGATGTAATCTATGCTGCGATGGTAAATGCTATCGCAGCACATGCTCTTGATTTTGATGATACTCATACTGAGGCTATCTTGCATGCAAGTGCGATTTTAGCTCCGCTTTGTTTAACTTATGGATTTAGTGTAAGTAAAGATGGAAAAAAAGTTTTAAAAGCTTTTATTGCAGGCTGGGAGATTGCTGCTAGAGTGGGTATAGCAAGCAAAGGAAGTTTTCACAAACGTGGCTTTCATACTACTGCTATAGCAGGAATTTTTGGTAGTGTGGCCGCAAGTTGTGTTTTGTTGGATTTAAATAAAGAGCAAATTATTAATGCATTAGGTTTAGCAGGAAGTTTTGCAAGTGGAGTGAATGAGTTTTTATCTAATGGTTCTAATTCTAAAGTATTGCATATTGCCAATGCTTTAAAAAATGGAATTTTGGTGGCAAATTTTGCAAAAGCTAATATGAGTGGTCCTTTGAGTATATTTGAAGGAAGGGATAATATCTTTAGAGCTTTTGGCTTAGAAGATGAATGCGATAAAAATGAACTTTACAAAGGCTTGAGTGAAATTTGGCAAGTAATGCAAGTTTCGTTAAAACCTTATCCAAGTTGTCATTTTGCACATGGGCTTATTGATTGTGCGGTGAGTTTAAGAAATGATGGTTTAAAAGCACAAGATATTGTAAGCATACGATGTTTTGTAGATGAGGTGCCAATTGCGTTTATATGTGATCCAATCGAAGCAAAATACGCGCCAAAAAGTGCCTATGCAGCCAAATTTTCTATGCCTTTTTTAATGGCTTTAGCGTTTTTTGATGGTAAAATTACTCTAAAATCTTACGAGGATTTAAACCGAGCGGATTTGATAGAATTTGCTAAAAAAATTAGCTATGAGAAGAAAAAATCTAGCGGCTTTCCAAAGTATTTTCCAGGACACTTAGAGGCTATTTTAAGTGATGGTAAAATAATAAAAAAAGACATGCCGATTAATAAGGGTAATTTTGACAATCCTTTGAGTTTTGAAGAACTTAAAAGCAAATTTCTTTCTAATGCTACAGTAAGTCTTTCTTTAACAAAGGCTGAGGAATTAGTCGAAAAGGTGCAAAATCTAGAAAAACTAGGCGATTTTCATTTTTAGCAATCTCATTTTTTGAGGTTGCTCTAAATATTTTAAAAAATAAATAATTTAATTTTTTATATAATGCTTTATCTTGGTTTTTGTGAGGAAAACATGACTTTAGATGCATTAAAAGATAATGAAGAGGCTATTATAGTAGGCTTTAATGCTGATAAACAACTACAAGCAAGACTTTTTAGTTTTGGTTTTGCTAAAAATCAAAAAATCAAAAAAATACGATCTTCTATGACAAATTCTACCATTATGATCGAGCTTAATACTACTTGTGTGATTTTGCGTTCAAGTGAAGCAAAAATTATAGAAATTACAAAAGAGTTAAAATGAGACAAATTGCCGTTGCTTTAGTAGGTCAACCTAATGTGGGTAAGAGTTTATTGATTAATGTGTTATGTAAAGCTAATATGAAAGTAGGTAATTTTAGTGGAGTAACAGTAGAAAAAGCCGAAGCTAGAGTGTTTTATAAAAACTATGAAATAAGATTGATTGATTTGCCAGGAACTTATGCTTTAGATGGTTATAGTGAAGAGGAAAAAATCACAAAAGAATTTTTGCAAAAAGGTCAATATGACCTTGTGGTAAATGTGTTAGATTCTACAAATTTAGAACGTAATTTAATACTAAGTGCTTCTTTGTTAGAAGCAAAAGTTAAAATGATCATGGCTTTAAATATGCAAGATGAAGCACGTCAAGAAGGTTTTAATATAGATTTTAAAACTCTATCACAGCTTTTAAATACTCCTTGTATTGGTGTGAGTGCAAGAACAAAAGAAAATTTACATGCACTTTTGGATTTGATCATTACAACACATGAAAGCGCTTTTCAAACAAAAGAGCAAATGTATGGTAATACCATGGAAGATGAGCTTAAAAAGATCTGCGAATTTTTAGAGGCAAATGAAATCACTTATTTGGACTATTCTACAAAAGATTTAGCGCTTGCTTTACTTAAAAAAGAAGCTAATATAGTCATTTCACATGCTTTGAGAAAAATACTCGATGAAGCTTTAGAAAAAATTCATACAACATACCAAAGCAATGATATAGAGAGTATTTTAAAAGAAGAGTTAATTCTTTTTTCAAATAAAATATGTGCAAAAGTTTTAAGTAAAAATACCAAACATCAAAATCATACTAAAAAAATAGATGCTATTTTGATCAATAAATACCTAGGTGTTCCTATCTTTTTATTTTTAATGTGGACTTTGTTTCAACTAACCTTTACCTTAGGTCAAATTCCAATGGACTATATTGAAAACTTTTTTGCTTTTTTAGGGGATAAGGTAAAAGATAATATTAGCAATGAATTTATCGCTTCTGCTTTGGCTGATGGAATTTTAAGCGGTGTTGGTGCAGTTGTAACTTTTTTGCCTAATATCGTGATTTTATTTTTTGGTATAGCTTTGCTTGAAACAACCGGATATATGGCTCGTGTTGCATTTTTACTTGATGGAATTTTATATAAATTTGGTTTGCATGGTAAAAGCTTTATTCCTTTAATCACCGGTTTTGGTTGTTCTGTGCCCGCATTTATGGCTACAAGAACTCTGAAAAATAAAAAAGATCGATTATTAACGCTTTTTATTATTAATTTTATGAGTTGTGGTGCAAGGCTTCCTGTATATGTGCTTTTTATTGGAGTATTTTTTCCAGCTGAAGTGGCTGGAAATTATCTTTTTGGAATTTATCTTTTGGGTGCTTTTTTGGGTTTGATCGCAGCTAAAATTTTAAGAATGAGTGCTTTTAGAGGGCAAGATGAGCCTTTTGTTATGGAAATGCCAAAATATAGAATGCCTAATTGGAATTTAGTATGGTTTATGGTGTTTAATAAAGCAAAAATGTATTTAAAAAAAGCGGGCACGTTTATTTTGATTGCGTCTTTGCTTGTATGGTTTGCGAGTAATTTTCCTATGCAAGAAGACAAAACTCATAATGCATTAAGTCAAGAACTTCAGATAGAAAAAAGCTATCTAGGAGAATTTGGCAAAGCAATAGAACCGTTATTTGCGCCACTTGGTTTTGATTGGAGGTTGAGTGTTTCTTTAGTGAGTGGTTTAGCTGCTAAAGAGGTGATGATTTCTACCATGGGAGTGCTTTATTCTTTAGGAGATGAAATTGATGAGACAAGTTTGGATTTAAAAGAAGCGATCAAAGATAACATCCCATTTACCACAGCTATTGCTTATGTTTTATTTGTGATGATTTATAATCCATGTTTTGCAGCTACTATAGTTTTTAGCAAAGAATCAGGAAGTAAAAAATACACTTTATATTTATTTTTATTTACTTGTTTGAGTGCGTATTTTATTGCTTTGATAGGAGTGAATATAGCTAAACTAATCATCAACTGATGATTAGATTTGCATTTTTTGCTCTAAAGAATGTTGCCAAAAAGCTACTTCAAGTCTTACCGTGGTGTAAAAAATCTCACTTAGTTTTTTAAATTTTTTCTCACTAACGCTATTGGTATAGGCGTTAAAAAAATCTTTAAAAGATCGAATTTCATCTTGAAATTCTTTACCTGAATAGGTCAAAACCCATTCTCTATAAGGATGGTTTTTTAATGCTGTTTCGTCTAAGTCATTATAAATA
Source organism: Campylobacter sp. 2014D-0216 (assembly GCF_014931215.1). Taxonomy (NCBI): domain Bacteria; kingdom Pseudomonadati; phylum Campylobacterota; class Epsilonproteobacteria; order Campylobacterales; family Campylobacteraceae; genus Campylobacter; species Campylobacter sp. 2014D-0216. Next base: position 276,533 of record NZ_CP063089.1, read on the forward strand.
GTCTCTCCAATATAAGCATACCCTATAGCACATGCGCTTAATGCGCACAGCATATCTAAATAATCCCCGCTTTGTCCTACGCTTAATAAGTATCTTGTATAAGCGATATTAGTCAAACTTTCATCTTTATAGCTTAATGAATCAACATCTACACCAAGTTTTAAAATACTCCTATGAAGCTCTAGTTCACCTTCTAGTGTATAATTTTGATTTTTAATGGCAAATTGAATTTCTTTAGCATTGTTTGCATTTAAAGCTAGCAAAGCATAACACTTTGCATAATGATTTAAAAAAATATAATCTTGCTTTAGATAAAACAAAAACACTTCTTTTTCTAAGGTCCCATTTTGGAGTTTTTGTACAAATTCATGATGAATGTATTTATCCCAAATGGCCTTGTTTTCTTTTATTAGTTTATCTAAAAGCATATTTTTCCTTTCTTTAAATTAGACTTAGATTAAAGCTTTTATTTAAACATAGATAATTAAATTTTTCGTAATAATTTTTAATTTTTGTTTTTTTAAACAAGAAATTTATTTTTTTATTGTAAAATGTGGTTTAATTTTTTAAACTAGGAGATAAAAATGGCAATTTTTGATGATGTTAAAAAAGTAGTTGTAGAGCAACTTAGCGTTGATGAAGATGCAGTAAAAATGGAATCTAAAATCATTGAAGATTTAGGTGCTGATTCTTTAGATGTAGTTGAATTAGTTATGGCATTAGAAGAAAAATTTGATGTAGAAATTCCAGATAGCGATGCTGAAAAACTTGTAAAAATTGAAGATGTTGTTAACTATATCGAAAATCTTCAAAAATAATTTTTAATTTTATATAAATAAGGAGTGCGGTTTGAAACGCGTTGTAGTAACAGGTATAGGAATGATCAATGCCCTTGGCTTAGACAAAGATAGTTCGTTTAAGGCTATTTGTGATGGTAAAAGCGGTGTTGATAAAATCACTCTTTTTGATACCACTGATTTTCCAGTGCAAATTGCTGCTGAAGTGAAAAATTTTGATCCTTTGAGTGTGTGTGATGCTAAAGAGGTTAAAAAGATAGACCGTTTTATTCAACTTGGTATTAAAGCAGCAAGAGAAGCTATGGAAGATGCTAAATTTGATGATACTTTAAATAAAGAAGAATTTGGTGTAGTTTCAGCAGCTGGTATAGGTGGTTTACCAAACATAGAAAAAAATTCTGTTACTTGTGCTCAGCGTGGACCGCGTAAAATTACTCCATTTTTTATACCTTCTGCTTTAGTAAACATGCTTGGTGGGATTATTTCGATCGAACATGGTTTACAAGGACCAAATATTTCTTGTGTTACAGCGTGTGCAGCAGGAACTCATGCCATAGGAGAAGCTTATAAAAGTATAGCTTTGGGCAATGCAGATAAAATGCTTGTAGTAGGTGCTGAAGCAGCTATTTGCGCTGTGGGTATAGGTGGTTTTGCTGCTATGAAAGCACTTTCTACTAGAAACGATGATCCAGCAACAGCATCAAGACCATTTGACAAAGAAAGAGATGGTTTTGTAATGGGTGAGGGTGCAGGTGCTTTAGTGTTTGAAGAGTATGAAGCTGCTAAAAAGCGTGGTGCAAAAATTTATGCTGAGTTAGTTGGTTTTGGAGAAAGTGCAGATGCACATCATATCACTTCGCCTACTTTAGAAGGACCGTTACGTGCTATGAAAAAAGCATTAAAAATGGCGGGAAATCCAAAGGTAGATTATATCAATGCGCATGGAACTTCTACTCCAGTTAATGATAAAAACGAAACGGCAGCGATTAAAGAGCTTTTTAAGGATCAAATTCCTTTAGTAAGTTCTACAAAGGGTCAGACAGGACATTGTCTAGGTGCTGCTGGTGCTATTGAAGCTGTTATTTCTTTAATGGCGCTTGATCAAGGTGTATTGCCGCCAACGATCAATCAAATTACAGCAGATGAAAATTGTGATCTTGACTATATACCAAATACCGCAAGAAGAAGCGAAGTCAATGTTGTAATGAGTAATTCTTTTGGTTTTGGTGGAACTAATGGTTGTGTAATTTTCAAAAAAGTAGATTAATATGGCTTCTTATTTAGATTTTGAAAAAAATATTCAGCAAATTGATGAAGATTTAGCAAATGCTAAAATCAAAGGCGATGAGGAAGCGGTAAAAATTCTAGAAAAAAACCTTGAAAAAGAAACTCAAAAAGTTTATAAAAATTTAAGTGATTATCAACGTTTGCAGCTTGCAAGACATCCTGACCGTCCTTATGCGCTTGATTATATTCAAGCTATATTAACTGATGCGTATGAAATCCATGGCGATCGTGCTTTTAGAGATGATCCTGCCATTGTGTGTTATGCAGGTTATATAGGTGGAAAAAAAATCATCGTTATAGGAGAACAAAAGGGTAGAGGTACCAAAGATAAACTTCATAGAAATTTTGGTATGCCTCATCCTGAAGGTTATAGAAAAGCTCTTAGAGTAGCAAAAATGGCTGAAAAATTTGACATACCGGTATTGTTTTTGGTGGATACTCCGGGTGCTTATCCAGGTGTAGGTGCTGAAGAGCGTGGTCAAAGCGAGGCTATAGCTAGAAATTTATATGAGTTGAGCAGTTTAAAAACCATTACCATTGCAGTAGTTATAGGCGAAGGTGGAAGCGGTGGAGCTTTGGCTATAGGTGTTGCAGATAAATTAGCTATGATGAAAAATTCTGTATTTTCTGTTATTTCTCCAGAGGGGTGTGCGGCTATTTTATGGAATGATCCATCAAAAAGCGAAGCTGCGACTAAAGCCATGAAAGTAACCGCTGATGATTTAAAAACTCAAGGTCTCATAGATGATGTTATCGAAGAGCCAATAAGCGGAGCACATAGAGATAAAGAAAGTGCTATGAAAAATTTAAGTGATTATGTTTTAAATGCTTTAAATGAGTTGGAAAAACATGACAAACGTGAATTAGCTGCATTAAGAATGCAAAAAATCTTTAAATTCGGAGCTTTTTCTGAATAATTTGCATTTTTATGCAAATTTCAACTTATTTTAAAAAAACTCTTGTATAATTACAACTTCAATTCAGTGGTTGGATAGCTCAGTCGGTAGAGCAGCAGACTGAAAATCTGCGTGTCGGCAGTTCGATTCTGCCTCTAACCACCATTTTATTTTTTGTTATAAAAACTTTCTAATTCTTGAAGTTCACTCTCTTTAAATCCGGCTTGAATTCTAGCTTTTTTATTGTAGATTTTTCCTAAAAGATTGAATTCTTTATATTCAGCGCAAAGATCAAGGTAGTTATCGTGTTCTTTTTTAGCGTAATTCCACCAAAAATCGCCTTTGCTTACGTGTTTTATCTCATCATTTAGTATAATTGTAAAAATTTCATTAAATAGACTTTTTATAGGATGATTTGCGGTGTTTAATTTTTCCAAAACAAAAGGATTAGCATCAAGCCCTTTTGCTTCAAGCCCTCTGTGAACTATGCCCATTCTGTGAGCAAGATTATCTTTGGTTAAAAATAGTGCTTTTTCAAGATTATCGTGCGCATGAAAATCTCCATATTTAAAACCTAATTCATTTAAAGCATTTTCTAAAAGTAAAAAATGCTTGATTTCCTCATCAGCCACTTCAAGCCAGTCTTGATAAAATTTTAATGGCAAGTTTTTAAATCTATAACTAGCATCTAAAGCCAAGTTTATAGCACTATATTCTATATGTGCAACTGAATGTAAGATTTTGGCTAAAGATAGAATGCTATTTGCTTCTTTTGGACGCCTGATTTTCATAGGATGAAGGATTTTAACTTGTGAATTTTCACAAATGATGGCTTTACGGGTATGGTCAAAATCGCACTTATTTGCTTTAAAGTCATCGTAGAAATTTTTAAAATCATGGATTTTTTGAAAAATATCTTTTTGATATAAAATTTTTTCCAAATCATTAAAAAAATTTCTCGCCATTTTTCAACCTTTGTTAAATATAATATAAGATAAAAAAGTATAATATAAAAATTTTGAAAATTTAAAAAGGTTTGCTAAAAATATGTTAAATGTCATTCATGCTCTTTTTTTTAGAGAGTTAAAGACAAGATTTGGTATCAATAAATATCTAGGCTATTTTTGGGTGATTGGTGAACCTATGATGGTGGTTTTAGTAATTACTTCTATAGTTGCACTTATTAGAGAATTTCATCATCAAATCATGCCCGAAGGTGTTTCTATCTTTTTATTTTTAGCAGTAGGTATTATACCTTTTTTTATGTTTAGAAGTATTATTACCCAACTTTTAAATGGTATCAGTTCTAACCTGACTTTATTTGCGTATAAACCTGTTCGTCCCATACATGTGTTTGTTGCTAGAACCATGCTTGAGTTTTGTATTTATTTTACTATTTTTATTTGTGTAATGTTTTTAGCAGGTTGGTTTTTACATATGCAAGTGATACCTAAGCATTTTTTAGAAGTGTTATTTTCGATTTTTTTACTTGTAATGTTTGGTTTTGCCTTAGGGCTTTGTTTTGCTATAGCAGGGCATTTTGCAGAGCCTTTAAAAATGGCATTAAATTATTTAAATATAGTACTATACTGGACAGCCTTGGTGGTATTTCCTATATGGATAGTGCCAAAACCTATTTTGGATATTTTGTATTATAATCCGCTTTTGCATATTATGGAGCTTTTAAAATATAATTTTTTTCAAAATTACCCTTTGCTTGATGATTATAACTATTACTATCCTATTGCATGTTTAAGTGTGATTTTATTTTTAGGATTGTTTTTTTATTATTTTACTAGAGAAAAGTTGATAGCAGTACGATGATAAAATTAGTTAATTTAACCAAATCTTTTCCTTTGCGTAATGGTGAAAGACATTATGTTTTTAGAAATTTAAATTTTGAATTTCCTGAAAACTGCAGTATAGGTTTGATGGGACGTAATGGTGCTGGAAAATCCACCTTAATGAAGCTTTTAAGTGGTTCATTGCTTCCTGATAGAGGTAAAATTATAACTAATAAAAAACTTTCTTGGCCTTTAGGCTTAGCAGGAGCTTTTCAGCACAGACTCTCAGCAAGAGACAATGCACGTTTTGTTGCAAGAGTGTATGGCTATAAAGGAAAAACTTTAGAAGAAAAGATTAAATTTGTAGAAGATTTTGCTGAGCTTGGTAAATTTTTTGATGAGCCTATGAATACTTACTCAGCAGGCATGAGCGCTAGGATTTCTTTTGGTTTAAGTATGGCGTTTGATTTTGATTATTATCTAATCGATGAAGCAGGTGCGGTGGGGGATCCTAAATTTAGAGAAAAAAGCACTAAGATCTATAAAGAAAAACTTAGCCAATCAAAAGTTATTATGGTTTCACATAATGTAGCTGAAATTAAACAATGGTGTGATAAAATTATATTCATGCAAGATGGACAAGCTACGATATATGATGATGTAGATGAGGGTATAGCAGTGTATCAAGGAAAAATAAATGCAAAAAAATGAGTTGTTGAAAAAACTTAAAAATTTAGAAATATTATATTCTTTTAAATTGGTATTAATTTTAACCGCACTAGTGGTATTTTACTATGTCTTTATAGCAGCCAATCGCTATGTAAGCGAAAGTGTGTTAAGTGTAAAATCAACCACGGGCGATAGTGGCGCTATCACTGGTATAGCTGCTTTTTTGACTAACAATTCTTTTTCAAGTGATGATATTAATTATCTAAAATCTTATATTCATTCTTTAGATATGTTAAATATTTTAGAAGAGAAAATTCAAATTCGTGAACTTTATCAAAAACAAAAACTTGATTTTTTTTATAGCATTGCACCAAATGCAGACCAAGAAGATTTTTTAGAGTATTATCAAAGCCGTGTTAAAATTATCCAGGATAATTCTTTTAATGGAATTTTAAGGGTTGAAGTGGAAGGCTTTGACCCACAAAGTGCTCATTTAATCGCTTCGACGATAGTAAAAGAAAGTGAAAAATTTATTAATGAAATTTCTCATAAAGCAGCACGAGATCAAATGCAATTTGCTGAAGAAGAGCTTTTGCAGTTTAAAAAAAGATACCAAAAAGCTAAAGATGCACTTTTAGCCTTTCAAAATAAATATGGAGTATTTGATCCACTCAAACAAGCAGAAGGCACTTTAAAACTCATAGCTGAGCTTGAATCAAGAATAGCCGCAAAAGAAGCAGAACTTTTGATGATGCAAAGTTATATTAATGATAATGCACCGCAAATTGTGACAATCAAAAGTGAAATAGATGCATTAAAAAAACAACTTCAAAAAGAAAAATCCAAAGTTTCTTCACCAAAATCTTCTCAAAAGCTTAATGATCTTGCAGCTAAATTTCAAGATCTAACTATAGAAGCAGGTTTTGCAGAGAGCGCTTACACTGCTGCATTAAAAGCTTATGAGAGTGCTAGGATAGAGGCTTTAAGAAAGATCAAACAAGTTGTGATTGTACAAAGTCCAAGTTTACCACAAAGTGCAAAATACCCAGAAGCTTTGTATAATATACTTACGGCTTTTATGATTTTGTCTTTGATATTTGGAATTGTAAAATTTGTTAAAATGATTATAGAGGAGCATAGATACTAATGAAAAAGTTATTTTTATTTTTAATTTTACCTTTGTTTTTATTTTCTGCGGTAGATGTTTCTCAAATCGCAAAAATTCAAAGTCAAAACCAAAGCATGGAACCACAAATAATAAATTACGACTATAATCAAAGTGATATAAATCAAACTGCAACTAAGGTTTTTGGTGCACATTTATTTAATGGAAACTTTACTAAATTTACCCAACACGTTTATAACCCTGATTATAAACTAGCAGTAGGTGATAGGATTAATGTAAAAATTTGGGGTGCGGTAGAGTTTATACAAACATTAACGGTAGATTCTCAAGGCAATATCTTTATACCTAAAGTTGGCGCGATTAATCTTTTAGGCGTGAAAAATAGTGCTTTGGTGCAAGTTATCACAAAAGCGATTAATAAAATTTACAAAAGCAATGTCTATGTATATGCAGATATGGATATTTATCAAAATGTTTCAGTATTTGTCACAGGAAATGTGAATCAACCAGGACTTTATCAAGGATTGAGTTCAGATTCTATCATACAGTATTTAGATAAAGCACGCGGGATTAATTTGGAATATGGTAGTTTTAGAGATATTCAAATTTTAAGAGATAATAAAGTCATTAAAAAAGTAGATTTGTATGATTTTTTACTTAAAGGTCAGATGGATTTATTTCCTTTTAGAATGGGAGATGTGATTTTAGTAGGTAGTGTGCAAAAATATGTATTTGTAGAAGGAGATGTACAAAAGCCTTTTAGATTTGAACTTAGCAATGATATTTTAAATTTAGAAGATATAGCTAGAGTCGCAGGTGCTAAGCCTATAGTTACCAACGCAGTAGTAAAAAGCTATAGAGAAGATCACAAGCTTCATGTGCAAGCTTATAGTAAAAAGCAGTTTTTAGGTGTAGGTTTGCATAATGGCGATGAGATAGAATTTAGACCCGATTATACAGCGCAAAACATTAGCATTAGTATAGAAGGTGAGCATAATGGTTTGCATTCGGTGGTGATAAGAAAAGGCACAACCTTAGCAGAGCTTGCTAAAATGATCGCAGTCAATGAACAATCAAACATTAATGCTTTGCAAGTTTTTAGAAAAAGTGTGGCAGCCACGCAAAAACAGTTAATAGAAGCTCAACTCAAAGAACTTGAAACACTAGCTTTAACTAGTTCTTCAGTTAATGCTGAACAAGCTAGCATTAGAGCTACTCAAGCTAAGACTATTTTAGAATTTATTGCACGTGCAAAGCAAGCTCAGCCAAAAGGACAGATCGTTATTGATAATGTTAAAGCGTATAATTCTATAGTATTAGAAGAAGGTGATGTGGTAAATGTACCTAGTAAAAATAATCTTGTTTTGGTTCAAGGTGAAGTTTCTATACCAGGTGCATTTGTATATATGGATAAAGAAAAATTAAGATATTATATTAACCTAGCGGGTGGCTTTAGCGATAGAGCTGATATATCAAGAGTTTTGGTGATTAATGCTAATGGTAAAGCAACTAAATACAGCGGTAGAAGTTCAGCAGATATCAAAGCAGGAGATTCGATTTTAGTTTTACCGAAAGTAGACAGTCAAAATTTACAAATTTTTAGCATGTTAACACAAATTTTATATCAAATTGCGATTGCAACTAATGTAGTGTTAAATATATAGGATTTTCAATGAGCCAAATAGATGCGATTAAAATAGCCAAAGAAGTTTTTGAAATCGAATCAAAAACGATTTTAGATTTATGCGACACCTTAAATGAGGAATTTAGTAAAGCAGTTGAGTTGATTTTGTCTATTAAAGGCAGGTGTGTTGTAAGTGGTATGGGTAAGTCAGGTCATGTAGGAGCCAAGATAGCTGCAACTTTAGCTAGTACAGGCACCCCGAGTTTTTTTATGCATCCGGGTGAAGCATTGCATGGAGATCTTGGAATGATCGCGAGTGAAGACGTGCTTTTGGCTATTTCAAATTCAGGAGAAACCGAAGAGGTTTTAAAGCTCATACCAGTGATCAAAAAAAGAAAAATTCCTTTGATTGTCATGGCGGGAGATCAAAACTCTACCTTAGCAAAACAGGCTGATATTTTTATCAATATCGCGGTAAAAAAAGAAGCATGCCCACTTCAACTTGCTCCAACTTCATCTACCACCGCTACTTTGGCAATGGGCGATGCCATAGCAGTGGCTTTAATGAAAGCAAGGAATTTTAAACCCGATGATTTTGCGTTATTTCACCCAGGAGGAAGCTTAGGTAAAAAGCTTTTAACCAAAGTAGGTGATTTGATGGTATCAAGCAACCTGCCTATAGTCAGCCCTAACAGTGAATTTAACGAATTAGTTGATGTGATGACTAGTGGTAAATTGGGACTTTGTATAGTTGTTGAAAATGAAAAATTAGTTGGGATTATCACAGATGGGGACTTAAGAAGAGCATTAAGAGCAAATGATAAGCCAAGATTTGACTTTAAAGCCAAAGAAATCATGAGCGAGAGTCCAAAAACCATAGAAGCAAGTGCCATGGCAAGCGAAGCAGAAGAGTTGATGCTAAAACATAAGATCAAAGAAATTGTTGTTACACAAAATGAAAAAATAGCAGGTATTATACAACTTTATGCGATAGGAAATGTGTGATGGTCACGGTTATTACATTTGGAACTTTTGATTTGTTTCACTATGGACATTTAAGAATTTTAGAAAGGGCGAGCGAGTTGGGCGATAGGCTTGTTGTAGGAGTTTCTTCAGATATGTTAAATTTTGCAAAAAAGGGACGAAAGCCTATTTGTAGCGAATGTGAGAGAATGAAAATTATTTCAGCATTAAAATGTGTTGATGAGGTTTTTTTAGAGGAGTCTTTAGAGCTTAAAGAAGAATATATTAAAAAATATCAAGCTAATATTTTGGTTATGGGGGATGATTGGAAGGGAAAATTTGACTGTTTTGATAAAATATGTGATGTTGTGTATTTAGAAAGAACACCTAGTATTTCTACTACTGAAATTATAGAAATGATTAAGACATGACCTTTAAGACTAGTTTGCAAAAATCCTTAAGGGATTCTAAAGGACTTTTTTTTACGCAAAAAATTTTAGCATTTTGCATAGTTATGTTATCGCAAAAAAAAATAAATCACTTGAAATTACTATTTTTTTTAAAAATTTGTATTTTTATACGACAAAAGATAGCGTATTACTATCAAGCTGAGCTTGATTTTTATCGCTGTGAACATTTTAAAGCTCTTGAACATATTGACTATTTTTTAAAATTTTATCCTAATCATATGGAAGCTAAATATCTTAAGGCTCAAATATTATTTTTATGCGATAAAAAGCAAGAAGCATGGGAAATTTTAATTGGTTGTTTAAAACAAACAAAGAGGATAAAGACTTGGTTGTTTTTAAGCAAGATGGTTGTAAATCAAAACGATGTGAGCAAATTAGAAAATTTATATTTAAAATTTCAACAGAATTATTCTCAAAAAGAGCAAGTGATAATAAATAAGCATTTAATAACCGCTTTTAAGAAAAACCATGATTATGCTCGAGCTAAAGAGTATTTAAAGAAAAATATAACACACTTTTCTTTGGAGGTTGTGAATAAAAAAAGTAAATTGGTAAAACAAGATGCAATAAATGCTTTAAGAGATATAAAGAAAATTTTTGATAATTCCAATATTGATTTTTTTTTAGTTAGCGGGACATTTTTAGGCTGCATTAGAGAGGGTGGTTTTATAAGTCATGATTATGATATTGATATTGGAATTTGGAGTGAAGATTATAATGATGAAATAAAAAATAAAATTTTAAAATACGGTGTTTTTGTGCAGTATGATTTGGATTGGATTGGAGGTTTAAAATTAAAGCATATTAATGGTGTAAAAATAGATGTATTTTTACATTTTAAAGAATCTGATAAGATATACCATCAAGGAGAAGTAGTAAAATGGTGTAACACTACACTCCAGCTGCGAAAATATAACTTTATGGGTGATGAATATTATGGATTTGAAAATTTTGATAAATATTTAAGTGAAAATTATGGAAATTGGAAAATAAAAAAAGTAGATTTTGATAATATTTTGGATACTCCAAATGCCGTTGTTGTAAACAACAAAGCATTTATTGTTCATTTATATCAATTATTGATGAGTCAATATGCGAAAAATAATAAAAACAAAATATTATTCTATTTAGAGCGATTTGGTGAAAAAATATAGAAAGGATATATTTGATGTTTTGGATTTATTATTTTTTAGGTATGTGGTATTATCAAAAAAAGAAAGATTATAAAAAAGCTCAAAGCTGTTTTTTAAGAGCGCTAAAAAGAAGAGAAAAACATGCAAAATGCAACTTTAAACTTGGTATGAGTTATTTTAAGTTAAAACAGTGGAAAGAGGCAAATGAATTCATATCTAAAGCTTTGATTATAGATCCATCAAAAAAATCTTGGCACACTCAATTGATGCAAACAGAAAATCACCTAAACAGTATGTTTTTTAGACCACAAAAATTGTGGTGGAAGGAAGTTGAGGATTTGAAAAAGCAAATCCAAGATAAAGAAAAAAATTTTTTTATATGCAGAGACCTTGCAATAGCTCTTGAAAATATGAAAAGATATCATGAGGCTGCAAGTTATTATGAGCAAGCTATCAAGCTTAGTGATAAAAAAGAATCAATATTATACTATAAATTAGGTTATTGTTATGAAAGTAAAGGGCATGATAGTGAGCCAAATATTGAGTTAGCACAAAAATATTACAATAAAGCCATTAAATATGATGAGAATCTAGAGGCAGAAAAATTTGGTGTTGGAATTTTTCATGAGAAGCAAGGGCTTTGGAGGGAAGCAAATAAAGCATATCTAAAGCGTTATGAAGAAGCAAAAAAAATGAATAATGATGATTTGTTATATAAAATAGCTTTTAGTTTTGAAACATTACATGATTACTGTAACGCTGAATATTATTATAAAAGAACACTAGAGATAAACTATCAAAGACCATACACTCACTATAGATTAGCCCTTATACTTGAAAAACAAAAAAAACTTGAAGAGGCAGTTGAATTTTATAAAGAAGCTCTTAGAAGAAGTAGTGAACATAAATCTTATTGGTATTTTCGCTTATGTAAATGTCTGAATTCTTTAGGCAGATACGAAGAATCTGCAAAATTTTTAAATGAATCTCAAGTTTTTCAAAATAAACCTTATGGTTTATCAGAAAGTGTTTTGAAAGATAAAAACTTAAGAAGAAAAATATTCTATACTGAATGTTATGAGAATTTAAAAATCATTGATAATGTGATTTTATATGAAAGTTTCCATGGAAAATCAATGTCTTGTAATCCTTATGCTATATTTTTACATCTTTTAAAGCAAGATGAATTTAAAGCTTATACTCATGTATGGGTTGTAAATAATCTTAACAATGTAAAAGCAAATTTTAAAAAAATGCAGAATATTGTTTTTGTTGTTAGAGGTAGCGATCTTTATTTAAAGTATTTAGCTAGTGCCAAATATCTCATCAACAATGTAACCTTTCCTGATTATTTTATTAGAAAAGAAGGACAGAGATATTTAAATACTTGGCATGGTACGCCTATTAAATATTTAGGTAAAAAAATAAAAACCGGTTTTATGGAGCATGCTAACGTACAACGAAACTTTTTACATGCAACGCATTTAATCCATTCAAATTTATATACAAAAGATATTTTGGAGAATGATTATGATATTAAAGACTTGTTTTCCGGTGTTTCTATTTTAACAGGATACCCTAGAGTTGATTTATCTTTGTCTAATGATGTTTCTATTAAAAAAGATTTGGGAGTTAAGGATGATCAAAAGGTATTACTTTATGCGCCAACTTGGAGAGGTGGCTTAAATAAACAGTATTTTGATTTTGAACGTTTAAAGAATGATATCTTGGAACTTCAAAAAAGTAATTTTAAAATTTTAGTATCAGTTCATCATGAGATTGAGCATTTGTTTGATAATGAACAATTAAAGGATGTCTTGCTTCCATCTTATATGGAAATGAATGAGTTGTTGCCCATTGTAGATGTTTTGATTACGGATTACTCTTCTGTAATGTTTGACTTTATGGTTTTAGAGAGACCTATTATTTGTTATGTGTATGATTATGAGTATTATAAACAAGAGAGGGGGTTGTATTTTGATGTAGATGAAATAACACGCCATGTTTGTAAAACAATAGAAGATGTAAAAGAAGTTTTAAATTCCAAAGATTTATTTGTAAAAGATAATTCACATTTGACTAGTTTGAAACATAAATTTTATGATTTAGAAGATGGAAAATCTAGTGCGAGAGTAGCTTCAACTTTCTTTGATGATATGGAAAAGAAAGACACGAAAAACTGCAACAATGTTTTATTTTATGTAGGACCATTTATACCAAATGGCATTATGAGTTCTTTTAAAAATTTAGTACACCATTTACAAAATTTAGATTTTAATATTTTTGTGTCTATTGATCCTGCTTCGATATGTTCTCATGAGGAAAGATTGGAACAGTTTTATTTGATATCTGAAAAGGTTAAAATTTTACCAAAAGTGGGTTCCTTAAATTTAACTTTAGAAGAATTTTATATAGAAAAAGAAAGTCTTAACAAAGAAAAGTCTTTGCAAAATTATAAAAGAGAATTTAAAAGATTATATGCAGATGCAAATTTTAAAGCAGTGATTAATTTCGAAGGTTACAATGTATTTTGGGTAAAATTGTTTTCTAGTGTTGATAATAATATGATTTTTTTACACAATAATATGCAAGGTGAATTTGAAAAAAAATATTCTTACCTTGAGCAAAATTTTAAATGCTATAAAGACTATAAAAAAATTCTCTCTGTTTCAAAGCAGACAAATGAAGAAAATGAAAAAAATCTAGCTAATGCATATGACATTGAAAAAGACAAATTTGATTTTTTAGAAAACACTATTAATTACAATGAAATCATAACAAAATCAAAAGAAAAACTAGATGAGACAACTGAGAATAAATATTTTAAAACAGATTATAAAGTGTTTATCAATATAGCTAGGCTTTCAGTTGAAAAAGATCAAGCCAAGCTTATAGAGGCATTTAAAGTTGTAAATGAGAAGTATCCTAAAACACTTCTTTTGATTTTAGGAGAAGGTCCACTAAAAGAAGATTTGCAAAATTTGATTAAAAAGTTAGATTTAAAAAAGAAAGTTTTTCTTCTTGGCAGGATTTCTAATCCTTTTCCATATTTGAAAAAAGCGGATTGTTTCGTAATGAGTTCAAACCATGAGGGGCAACCTATGACTTTGTTAGAGGCATTGGTTTTAAATAAAGCTATAGTTGCTACAGATATTCCAGGGAATGTTAGTGTGCTTGAGAATCGTGGTGGTTTGATAGTGGATAATGCTATAAAAGGATTGGTGTATGGAATGGAGCGATACTTGTTAAGTAAAATAGAAAGAAAAGATTTTGATTGTGTTGGGTATAATAATGCTATATTGTATAAATTAGATGAAATTTTTAAAGGATTAAATAGTGAGTGATATGTTAAATGTAGCTTCAAAAGCTACCATTAGTAGTAGTTCTAATAAAAAACAATCATACGAAGAAGGGATTTTAACTGAAGTTGAAGAAAATCCTTGGTGTTTGGTTGATTTAGGAAGAAATTTTCCATGTAGTAGCGTAAAAATTTATGATCTCAAAACTATAAATAATCTAAAGGTTGAAGTTTCTTCTGATCTTAAAGAATGGTGTGAATTGTCTGTTTTTAGTCAGAATGATAGTACATTATACTTGCAAATTTTACCACAAAGTCAAACAAGGTATATTAAAGTTAGTGCTATTGGCTGTATGAGCTTAGAATTTTCAAAATTAGAAGCTTATGTGACAGATTTGATTGTTTCTGCTAGAGATGATGCTTTGGGTTCTAGAATGTATGCTTTAGTAAATGGCATGATTATAGCGAAGAAGATCGGTTTTAATTTCGGTTATGTTTGGAAAGAAATTAACCATGACTTTCAGCAGGGAGATGATTTGGCTGGTATGAAGTTAGATGGAGAAGATGCCATTTTTTCAAAAAAATTTATAGAGCAGCATTCTTATAATGGTTATTTAAAAAGCAAAGGAATTTTATTTGGTTTTAAAGATAAAAATATTTTTTCATTAAAAGAGAAACCTTATCATTATCATTGGGGTTATTATGCTCCATTGGGATATGGTTTTGATGATTATGATGAAAAAAAATATCACAATGATTTTAAATCATGTTTTTTTGATATAAAATTTGCTAAACCGATTGATATGGTATTGCAGTTATCTAATGATACTTCTAAAAATATAGGTAGTTTTGTTGCTTTGCATTTAAGGGGTGGTGATATTATTCATGGGGAAGCTAGTAAAATTTATCAAAAAGCATGTTATTATAAAGTTTTTCCTGTAGAGATTGCTCTTGAGATTATCAAAATAGAATTAAAAAAGAAAATAAATATTGTTTTGTTTGGTGATGATTTGTATCTTCTTCGTGAGTTGCAAAAATATTCTAAAGAATTGGCAAAAGATTTTGGCGCAGATGTTTATATTGTTGATGATTTGATTGATAGGTCAAAATATTCTATTACTCAAATGGGATTTTATGAAATGGCATTGATGTCGAAGGCTCAAAAAATATATAGAGCAGGGAGTTCTTTGTTTTCTAGATTTGCACATGCCATAGGAGATGCGCAGATGATTAATATTTTCACTTATTTTACTTCTAAAGAAAGATATGAGATATTAAAGCGTAATATTGGTATATTAAAATTAAATTCAGAAAGAAGAAAAAGCTATGCATATTTTAATTTATATTTATTATCTATCGAATTAAAGTTAGATATAGATATATCTAAATATCATCTTATGCAAGCTATAGGGGTTTATAAAGAAAATAAAGTTTTTTACAATCTTTACTTAGCAAATTGTTACGCAATAGAGTGCAATTGCAGTCAATTAGAAGAGCTTTTAAAAGAAACCATTAGAGAGAATGATATAGTTTTTTTTAAAAATTTATTTTTGCTGTATGTTGGACAGACAAATCATAGTGAAATGGAAAATTTTTTAACATTATCTAAAAAGTGCGATTTATCAAAATTTCCATTTATTAGTTATGTTGTTTCGAAGATATATTTTCACAGAAAAAATTTCGAACGATCTGATTACTATTGCAATTTTGCTTCTAGTTTAAATTTTGAATCTTTTCTTCTTTTTAAAAAAGAATTAGTATTCGCTGTTCAAAAAGATATGCAATTAAAGCTAATAGAACAATATAAAGATTCATGGAATTTTGTGGAAATAGAAAAGATATATTCTATTAGTGCAGGGAAAAATCAGTTTCTAGAGGAATATGTAAGTTATTTAATCTTTACAGGACAATTTAAAAAAGCTTTGGACGCTTTAAAAAAATACCCAAGTATTGCTCAAATTCTAGACTTGTCAAAAGATGAGATGCTTCAAGATTTAGAAGCAATTTTGCAGGAAAAACTTGAGGATTTGACGCGAAACAAATATCGCATAAAGGATGACTATATTGCTGCTTATGTGGTTACAGAGTTAGTCGAGCAAAATAAGCATTGTTGTTTAGATTTGATATTTGTTTTATTGGAAAGAAGTATTTTAAAAAGCAGCAATACTCTTTTGAAAGCCTTTTGCATAAAAAAGGTAATTGATTATTTTTTCCCATACCGTGCTTTTTTTGAAAATAATAAAATTGTAATTTTAATATTAAATAAAATACACGAGGAATTTTTAACATCTATAGGTGGAAAGATATATTATGATATTTTATCTTGTAAAGTTAGCAATGTTAATTTCTCTAATATTCAAGTGCAAACTAGAAAAAGGGTGGCGGTTTGTATTTTCGGTGCGTTAAGGGGAGATTTTGTTGCTAGTTTAAAAAATATTGAAGAAACGATTGTTAAACCATTAAATGCAGATGTATTTATTTTTTCTTGGAATAGAGCATATATATGGGCTGGACTTGGTGGAAATGGCAACTGGGTAAAAAGATTTTTTGATGAAAATGTTGTTAAAAAAAGTCCTGTTGAAATTAGAAATAATGCGGGATTGAAAAATATGCTTCCATCGGTATTTGAGGAGTTATCCAAAGAATATTACAAGGATATTAAAAAAGCTGATTTTAAAGAGATTGCAAATTTAAAAAGAGTATGTCTTGAAAACCCCGATAATTTTGAAAAAAAATATACTACAAAGCTAAATAGAAGTAAAATGTGGTATGCTATATATAGAAGTTACCAATTGATGTGCGAGTACGAAAATGAAAAAGGTTTTAATTATGATTATGTTGTAGCCACTAGACCAGATAGGGATCATGAAGGTTTTTTAAAGTTAGCGCATATTGAAATGTTAAAATCTAATGAAATTTTAGAATTGCAAGGTCACTTAGGTCCAGCGGGAGAAAAATTCGCCGGTCCGCGAGATTCGATGAAGCGGTGGATGTGTATTTGGGAGTACGCACAATTAAATAAAAATATATCATTTTTTAAGGATTTTCCATTTTTGAAAATTTCGCCGCATCAGTTATTACATAATTGGTTGATTGTAAATGGTATTAGGTGTTATCCTTTGTATGGTAAAGATTTTAAGCTAAAGGACTTTAATCAATCATCTTGCATTAGAGGTTTAAAAATTCCTAATATTAAAGATGTATTGACTCAAGATCTTAAAAAATTAGAGAATTCTCACCAAAGGATAATACCAGAAATAATTGATTTTTTCGAAGTTTTGCAACAAAGAAATCATACTATGGTTTTAGGCGCGGTGGATGTAGTAAAAAGTCATTTGTCATATAAATTAGGACAAGAAACAATAAGGTGTAGCAAAGGGTTTGGGTATGTAAAACTTCCATTGGCGTTGTTTTGGGTATATATTAAGCATCAGCGCAAAATTACTTCGTTAAAGTTGCATGAGTATCAGGATTACAAAGAATCTCAGAAAATCATGAAATATTTTTCATATCGTTTAGGAAGTATTATTTTGAATGCTCATAAGAATTGGTATAAAGGAGGGTATATTAGACTTCCTTTTGTGATTGCTAAGTTAAAGCGTGAATTTAAAAAAAATAGGGATAAAAAATGAAAATAGGTATTATTGGTGCTGGTGTATCTGGTATGTCTGTTGCAAGACTTCTAAAAGATGACTTTGAAGTAGAGGTTTTAGAAAAATCTAATGTTGTAGGCGGTATCGCTAGAACAAAAGATGTTGATGGTAAGCCATACCATGTAAATGGCGGACATTGTTTTAATTCTAAATTCGATGATGTTTTGGATTTTGTGTTTAATACTGTATTAAGTAAAGACAAATGGAATTATTTGCCTAGAAAAGCTGAAATCTTGTTTAAAGAAAATTGGATTACATATCCTATAGAATTTTCAATTAAAGAAATAGATAATTTTGATACAAATTTGGCTTTTCAAATAACAAATGAAATGTTTAATGCTTCATATGAAAAAGGAAATAATCTCGAAGAGTGGTTTATAAATCATTTTGGCCCAACTTTGGCAAAAGAGTATTTTATACCGTATAATACTAAAATTTGGGGCATAGCGCCAAAAAATATGGATAATGTATGGATAGAAGATGAAAAGCAAATGAAACTTCCTGTTCCAACAAAGGAGAGTTTTTATAAATCATTGGTTGATAAAACAACCGATAAAATGTCTCACGCTGCTTTTTATTATCCAAAAACAAATAATCAAAATACCTTTATAGAAGCTATAGGAGAAAATGTAAATATTCTCACAAATTATGAAGTAAAAGAGATTAAAAAAGAAAACAGTCAGTGGGTTATTAATGGTGAAAAAAAATATGATATACTGATAAATACAAGTCCATTAGATCTTGTGCCTAAAATTTTAAAAGATGTTCCTGCTGAAGCTTTAAGTTGCTTTAAAAAACTTAAATATAATAAAGTTACAAATATTTTTTGGGAAACAGACGGAAGTCTAGATATTACTTGGGGTTATATTCCAGATTCAAGTATAGGTTTCCATAGAATTTCTAATACTGGCTCTATAGTGCAACCAAAAGGAAAATTTTGTACAACAGAGGCGATAGGTGAAATTGCTTATGATAAACTAGTGCGAGAAGGGCAAAAAATACCATTTTTGAAAAATCCACTTGATTATAATGTTACAGAACATGCTTATGTTTTTTTTGATCTAAACTATACTCAAGCAAAAACAGGTGCAATTTCATATTTAAATTCACTTGGAATTTTCTCACATGGTAGATTTGGTGAATGGGAGTATTATAATATGGATGTGTGTATTAAGAGATCTATTGATCTAGCCAAAAGTATAAAAGAAAGATATAAAGGAAGATAATGGCAATAGAATTTAATATACAAGAATCGAAAATTTTAAAAGGAGTATATATAATAACTCCCAATAAATTTAGAGATTTACGCGGAGAAATATGGACAGCTTTTACAAGTGAAGCTATAGATAAACTTTTGCCAGATAATCTTCAATTTATACATGATAAATTTATCCATTCTAGACATAATGTCATAAGAGGTGTACATGGGGATTATAAAACATATAAACTAGCTACTTGTGTTTATGGAGAAATCCATCAGGTTGTGGTTGATTGTAGGCAAGATTCACCTACTTATTTAAAACATGAAAAATTTATAATAAATCAAGATAACCAAAAAATTATTTTAGTTCCAGCTGGATTTGGAAATGCACATTATGTAAGTAGTGAAAGTGCAGTGTATTACTACAAATGTGCATATAAAGGAGAATATGTGGATGCGAATGAACAATTCACTTATGCTTGGAATGATGAGAGAATAGGGATTGATTGGCCAACAAAATCTCCAATCCTTTCAGAAAGAGATATTTTGGCTGCAAGCAAGGAGTGATTTGTGGAAAAAAAATCTAAAATTTATATAGCAGGACACCGAGGCTTAGTTGGATCAGCTATTGTCCAAGAACTACGTTTACAAGGTTATACTAATTTAATATTTAAATCTCATGAAGAACTGGACTTGACTAATCAACATGATGTTGATGAGTTTTTTAAAAAAGAAAAACCAGAATATGTTTTTTTAGCTGCAGCAAAAGCTGGCGGAATTATGGCTAATAATACTTATAGAGCGGATTTTATATATGAGAATTTGCAAATTCAATGCAATGTAATTCATAGCGCATATAAATACAATGTTAAAAAATTAGTTTTTATTGCTTCAACTGTGATTTATCCAAAGAATGTTTCATTGCCTACAAATGAAGAACAAATGTTAACAGGAGAATTGGAGTATACCAATATGCCTTATTCTATAGCTAAGATCGCAGGTATTAGAATGTGTGAGTCATATAATTTGCAGCATAAAACAAATTTTATTAGTGTTGCGCCAATTAACTTATATGGAAGCAATGATAAATTTGATTTAGAAAAATCTCATGTTCTACCTGCACTTGTAAAAAAGATGCATTTGGCTAAATTACTAAGTGAAAACAAACATAAAGAATTGCTTGAGGATTTAAATTGTAAAGATATAAATGAAGCTTTCGAATATCTTGATAGATATAACATCAGTGAGCGCAGTGTTGAAATTTGGGGAAGTGGTTTGCAAACTAGAGAATTTTTACATAGTGATGATTTAGCTCAAGCTTGTGTTTATATAATGAGATGCATTGATTTTGAGGATTTGTATAAAAAAGGTGATAAAGAAGTTAAAAATACGCATATTAATATTGGTGTAAATAAAAATATATCTATTAAAGAGCTTGCTTATCTTGTAAAAAAAATTGTTGGTTTTAAAGGAGAGCTCTTTTTTAATACAAGCAAACCAGATGGATTTAAGGAAAAGTTAACAGATTGTTCCAAAATTCATTCTTTGGGTTGGAAACATAAAATAGAACTTGAAGAAGGTATTAAGATGATGTATGATTGGTATTTAAAAAATATAACGATAGAAAAGAAAAAGAAAATTCACGGGGGGGGTATAACAAAAAAATAAATTATAATTATCTTCCTTGTGATAGAATGTTCAAGGAGGCTGCATGAAAAATACTTCTAAAATTTATATTGCAGGGCATAATGGTTTAACTGGTTCAGCTATTTTAAAGAAATTACAAGAAAAAGGTTATGAGAATTTCATATTAAAATCTCATAAAGAATTAGATTTAACAAATCAGCAAGCTGTAGAACTTTTTTTTAAAAAAGAAAAGCCAGAATATGTATTTTTATGTGCTGCAAAAGTGGGTGGTATATTGGCTAATAACACCTATAGAGCCGATTTTATATATCAAAATTTGCAAATTCAAAACAATGTTATACATAGTGCATATTTGAATAATGTAAAAAAACTTTTGTTTTTGGGAACAGCATGTATATATCCTAAAAACTGTTCTCAACCTATGAAAGAAGAAGATCTTTTAACAAGTACTTTAGAATATACAAACGAGCCTTACGCGATAGCTAAAATAGCAGGTCTTAAAATGTGTGAATCTTATAATTTGCAATATAATACAAATTTTATTTCTGTTATGCCTTGTTCTTTGTATGGTTTAAATGATAATTTCAATTTAGAAAAATCACATGTGTTACCAGCATTGATTAGGAAATTTCATTTAGCAAAATTACTTAGTGAAAAAAGATATGATCTTGTGTTAAAAGATGTACAGATGGATGATATCGATCAAACTAAAGAATATCTTCAAAAATTTGGCATCACTGAAAATGAGGTTGAAATTTGGGGAAATGGAAATGCGAGAAGAGAATTTTTACACGCTAATGATATGGCAGATGCTTGTATTTATGTGATGCAAAATGTCAACTTTAATGATTTGTATAACTCTGAATGTGGTGAAATAAGAAATACACACATTAATATAGGTTCTGGTAAAGATATAGCAATAAAAGATTTGGTTTCTTTAGTAAATAAGATTATTGGTTTCAAAGGAAGCGTGTTTTATAATAGCACAAAACCTGAAGGTACTTTTCGGAAGCTCGGTAGTTGTGATAAAATTCATTCGTTGGGTTGGAAACATAAAATAGAACTTGAAGATGGTATTAAAATGATGTATGATTGGTATTTAGAACAAAAATATATAAGAAGTTAAGGTAAAATTGCTATAATAGTTTGTAAAAAAGGTTTTTTTATGAAAAAAACAGCGTTGATTACAGGCTTTACAGGTCAAGTTGGGTCGCAAATGGCGGACTTTTTACTAGAAAATACTGACCATGATGTTATAGGCATGATGCGTTGGCAAGAACCTATGGATAATATCTATCATCTAAGTGATAGGATCAATAAAAAAGATAGAATTAGCATTTTTTATGCTGATTTGAATGATTATTCGAGTATTCAAAAACTTTTTGAGAGTAAACGACCGGATGTGATCTTTCACTTGGCTGCACAGTCTTACCCAAAAACTTCTTTTGATATACCTATAGAAACCTTACAAACTAATATCATAGGCACAGCAAATATTTTAGAAAATATTAGATTATTAAAAGCCAAAGATGGTTATGATCCTGTAGTGCATGTGTGTTCTTCTAGTGAGGTTTATGGTAGAGCAAAAGTAGGTGTTAAGTTAAACGAAGATACAACCTTTCATGGCGCAAGTCCTTATAGTATAAGTAAAATCGGTACAGATTATTTGGGAAGATTTTACGGTGAGGCTTATGGCATAAAAACTTATGTCACTAGGATGGGAACTCATAGTGGTCCAAGACGTTCTGATGTGTTTTTTGAAAGTACAGTTGCAAAGCAAATCGCATTGATTGAAGCGGATTATCAAGAGCCTGTTATCAAAGTAGGAAATTTATCAAGTGTAAGAACTTTTCAAGATGCCAGAGATGCGATAAGGGCCTATTATTTACTTTCATTAGAAAGTGAAAAAGGAAAAGTTCCTTGCGGTGAAGCTTTTAATATAGCGGGTGAAGAGGCTTTTAAGCTTCCTGAGGTTATCGATATACTTTTGAGTCTTTCTACAAGAAAAGATATCAAAGTAGAGCAAGATGAAGAAAGATTGCGTCCTATTGATGCAGACTATCAAATGTTTGATAATACTAAAATCAAAAACTATATCAATTGGAAGCCAGAAATTCCAGCTAGACAGATGTTTGAAGATTTACTAAATCATTGGAGAAAAGAAATCTCTATGGGTAGAATCCCATTAAATAGGTAACAATCGTGATAATTCGTTCTCAAACTCCCTTGCGTTTAGGTTTAGCCGGCGGGGGTACTGATATAAATTTATATTGTGATCAATACACAGGTTATGTTTTAAATGCGACTATATCTTTATATGTGCATTGTACTTTGATAGAAAGAGATGATGGAAAAATCATTTTTGATTCATCGGATATAAATGTAAAAGTAGAGTATAAAAGCAAAGATTTTTTAGAAAATGATGGCAAGCTAGATCTTTATAAAGCAATTTATAATCGTTTGGTAAAAGAATATATTAAAAAACCTTTAAGTTTTTCTTTGCATACTTATTCAGATGTACCAAGTGGTAGTGGGCTTGGTGGTAGCTCTACTTTGGTGGTGGGTATCATCAAAGCATTTGCAGAATGGCTGAATTTGCCTTTAGGTGAGTATGAGATTGCACGTTTAGCGTATGAGATTGAACGAGAGGATATGGCCATCGTAGGTGGTGCACAAGATCAATACGCTGCAACTTTTGGTGGGTTTAACTTTATGGAATTTTATGATCAAAAAAGAGTGATTGTTAATCCTTTACGCATTAAAAATTGGATAGCAAGTGAGCTTGAGGCTAGAGTTTTGCTTTATTTTACAAATATCACTAGAGAGGCTAAAGATATAGAAGAACATAAAAAAGGAAAACTAGGAGATGAAAACTCTCTTAATGCTATGCATGCGATAAAGCAAGATGCACTAGATATGAAAGAAGCGTTATTTAGAGCTGATTTTGACAAAATAGCTCAAATTTTAGGCAAGTCATGGCAGTCAAAAAAGATCATTTCTGATATAGTAAGTAATGATGAACTTGAAAGAATTTATCATTTAGCCATGGAAAATGGTGCCTATAGTGGCAAAACAAGTGGAGCGGGCGCTGGAGGATTTATGTTTTTTATGGTTGATCCTGTAAAAAAATATAAACTTAAAAAAATTCTAAACGAACAGCAAGGATATGTACAAGAATTCTACTTCACTAAAGAAGGAGCAAAATCATGGAAAATTTAAATTTATATATAAAATCTCATTTTAGTGATTCAATTGATATTAAAACTAAGATTTTAAATGATAATGATATGATCAGCTTAATTAAAGAGGTATCTCTAAAAGTGATCAATGCTTATAAAAATGGCAATAAAACTTTACTAGCAGGTAATGGAGGAAGTGCAGCTGATGCACAGCATATAGCTGGGGAGTTTGTGAGTAGATTTTACTTTGACAGACCTGGTATTGCAAGCATTGCTTTAAGTACTGATACGAGTATTTTAACGGCTATTGGCAATGACTATGGTTATGAAAATTTATTTGCAAGACAAGTGCAAGCCCAAGGTGTGAATGGGGATGTATTTATAGGAATTTCTACAAGCGGAAATAGTAAAAATATCTTAAAAGCTTTAGAAATTTGCAAAGAAAAAGGAATTTTAAGCATAGGTTTAACCGGAGCTAGCGGTGGTGCTATGAATGAACTTTGTGATTATTGTATTAAAGTGCCATCAACTTGTACACCAAGGATTCAAGAGGCGCATATTTTGATAGGACATATCATCTGTGCTATAGTAGAAGAAGAGCTTTTTGGCAAGGGGTTTGATTGCAAGCTATAGTTTTAGCAGGAGGTCTTGGCACGAGGTTAAAAAGCGTAGTGCAAGATCTCCCAAAGCCTATGGCGCCGATTAATGGAAAGCCATTTTTAACCTTTGTTTTAGAGTATTTAAAAAAACAAGGAATTACTGAAGTTGTTTTAAGTGTTTCGTATAAATATGAACTCATCCAAGAGTACTTTAAAGAAGAATTTGAAGGTATGAGAATACGCTATAACATTGAAAAAGAGCTTTTAGGTACAGGTGGAGCTATAAAAGATGCCTTGAAGTTAATACAAAATCAAGCTTATGTTTTAAATGGTGACACTATATTTGATATTGATCTAAAAAAGCTTGCTTTAAATGGTGGTAAAATTTGTATCGCACTCAAACAAATGCAAAATTTTGACCGATATGGCACTGTGAATGTTGATGATCAAGGTATTGTAATATCTTTTGAAGAGAAAGTATTTAAAAAACAAGGTTTAATCAACGGTGGTATATATTTACTGAAAAAAGATATTTTTGATGAATTTGATTTGGAAAAAAAATTTTCTTTTGAAGAATTTTTGCAAGAAAATTTTAAATTGCTAAAAATACAAACCCAAATTTTTGATGATTATTTTATTGATATAGGGATACCTGAGGATTATGAAAAATTTTCACGTTCCCAAATCACAAACTAACCCTAAGGAACTCTAATGTTTAACCCAAATAGTGCTATAGATAGGATAAAAAATTCACTTTCTTATAAATTAGGTCTTGCTATCATAGAATGTAAAAAACAACATGGGAGAGGGTATATAACCCTACCATATAAATTATATAAGATAAAACAACAACATTTTAAAGAACAAAAACTATACAAGCAAACTATTAAAATATTTCCACAACTTGCATATCCTAAAGTAGAATCTTGTAAAGATTATAATGAAAGCATAAGATATAAGTATCATCTTTCCTATATGCTAGGAGAAGTTTTGATTTGTGCTCATAAAGCTTGGTATAAAGGAGGATACTTTATGTTACCTTCTTTGTTAAAAGAAAAATATAAGATATATAAAAACATTCAAGATATTATCAGCATATTGCCTCAAAAATTACACTATCATTTTTACAATTCAACAATAAAAAATCATAAAATAAATATTCAAGATTTGATTGATGTTTTGAAACAACATAAAGATTATAAACCTATACTAGAAAATATATTTCATAATTTTGATTTTTTTGTAAAACATTTTGATCTTATTAGAATTTGGCTATCTTCGAAAGATTTTAAAGAAAAATACAAACAAGAAAATCACCCTTATCCTTCTTTGCTTGATCCTAAAAAACTAAACGATGAAAATGAAAAAATTAACTATAAAAATATTCCTGCTGAGCTTGCATGGGAAATGAATTTGCCTTTACCGGATAATTATAAGTTTGTGTTTTTGGGCATTTTTGGTGCAGGTAGTGATGCAATGGATAAGTTTCTAAGGCATTGTGGTGTTAAAATGAATTTAAGGGTCAATAATAACTATAAAAGATATTTGAATGCTTATGAGCATATGCTATGTAACAAAAATAACTATAATGCTATAGTGCTTTCTGGTCATAAGGTCTTGGAGGATTCTACTAAGTTATTTTTTCTTATTCAAAAAAAAGTTCCATATTTGTGCATAGTTAGAGATCCTATATCTCTTTTAAAACCTTTGGTAAATCATCATCAGGGGGGCAATAAAAGAATTATTAGACACATTTCAATGGATTTTGATTATAAAACTTATCTTGAGAATGTTATTTTATATCATAATACGATAAGAAATAATGATGGGTTAAAACATAGCTTTGATTGTATACCTAGTTTAAACAATATTTATAGATATTTAGATGGAAACATGAATATATTAAATTGGAGAGTTAAGCATTTACAACACTCTATCAATAAGATATATTATTTTGATATGGATAAAATTCGAAAGGAGCATGCTTTTGAAACATTTTTAGAGTTATCTCAAATTTTTGGATTCAAGAAGCCAACTAATAGAAATTTTTTTGAAGCAAAGGTATGTAGAAATGACATATTGGTTTTATTGCCTTTGAATTTGGATATAAAATTAGATGCTTATGGAATAAATGCAAACAAAGACACGTTGGAAATTACAATCTCAACACGACAAATTTCTTTTTTATCTGAACATTATCTTGATATTACTCATTTGCTTATAGGTGATCAATGTTATTTTGATAATATAGTTTGTTTTTGTCAAAAGAAAGATTTTATGTTTTTAAAGACAAATCAAAAGCTATTTTTTGATGTCCAGAAATTTATCAAAAATTTATTAATAATGATGTCTGAGCAGGAAATAAAGGAACAAAAGAAAATGTTTGACGAGGATGATATTCTAGATTACTTGCGGGCTAATTCTGATGTAAGAAATGCACTTAGAAATATTTTTAATAGCGATTATAAAGATTTAAAAGAGCTTGAACCAGATATAGTTGCCTCTTGGAAATACTATCAAGAATTTGAAAGAATATGTAAAGAATTGGATGGTGATTAATACTAAAGAAAGATAAAAAAAGTATAATATAATAAAAACAAGGAAAGACTATTAAGAATATTATTATTGATTTAGATGGAACTTTAACATTAGATACTGATGTTCCTTATAAAGATAAGCCAATAAATACAAATGTTTTAAAGCAACTATGTCATTATAAGGAATTAGGTTTTAAAGTAACTATATTTACTAGTAGAAATATGAGAACATATCAGGGTGATATTGAAAAAATTAAGCATAATACATTACCCATAATTGTAGAGTGGCTTGATAAACATAAAGTTCCTTATGATGATATTGTTATAGGAAAACCATGGTGTGGTTACGATGGTTTTTATGTCGATGATAAAGCTATAAGACCTTCTGAATTCGCAAAATATTCTTATGAGGAAATTATCGAGATTCTTCAAAAAGAAAATCCGTATAAAGATGGAGGAAATAGATGATTTTTATTATGTCATCAGCTTATTGTTCTGATGATTTTGAACTAGAATTTGGAAAAATTCCACCATCTTTCTTGCCGTTGGGTAACAAGAGATTATATGAATATCAGATCGAACTTTTTTGTAACTTAAACGAGTCGATAGTATTAACTCTTCCTCAAAGTTTTCAAATTAGTGAATATGATTTTCTAAAGTTAAAATCACTAGGTGTAAAGATTTTATATATTCCTGAAAGTATGCAATTAGCAGAAGCTTTGATTTATGCTATTAATATGAATTCTCCAATCAATGAGTCGATTTACATATTACACGGTGATACATATTTTAGTTCTATACAGTCTTTAAAAAACCATTTGGTGGTTTCAAGGGTAAAAGAGAATTATAAATGGGCGTACTTATTTAAAGAAAAAGTATTGAATTATAGGATAAAAAACAACATTTCAGAAGACTATGAATTGGTTTTATCTGGTTTTATGAATATTGAATATCCATACTTTTTAGTTAAGTGTCTTTTGGATAATCATTATTCTTTTGTTGATGGGTTAAGAGAATATTCCAATACTCATGCTTTTAATATAGTTCAAGATGACTCATGGCTGGATTTTGGTTTGATAACAAATTATTTTCATTCTAAAAAAAAATTTAGCACACAAAGAGCTTTTAATCATTTATTAATTGATGAAAACTTTGTGATAAAGTCTTCAAATTGGGATAGTAAAATCAGAGCTGAAATCAATTGGTATAGAAGATTTCCACAAGAATACAACATCTACTTGCCAAGATTTTATTGTGAAAAAGCAGGTTCTTATCGACTGGAGTATTTGTATCACAATACCTTGTTAGAGTTGTTTGTTTTTGGAAAATTACCACATTATATTTGGCGTAATATTTTTGGGTCTATAAAAGTATTTTTAAACACTATTCATAAATTTAAAAGTGATAAAGAGATTGTTTTTGATTATAAAGCTAAAACGTTGAAAAGATTAAAACAAATCAATCATCCGGAAATTAGTTTTTCTAAAAAATATTCTTTTGGTAATTATGAAAGTATATCGATATGCGAAATCCTAAATTCATTAGATAAAAATATATCGCAAAAACAAGATATAAGATTAATTCACGGAGATTTTTGTTTTAGTAATATTGTGTATGATTTTAGATCAAAGAATATAAAAACGTTTGATCCCAGGGGAATGGATTTTGATGAGAATATAACAGTCTATGGAGATATGTGTTATGATTATGCGAAATTAGTGCACTCTGTATTAGGTTTGTATGATTTTATTGTTTCTGGCTTTTCAAGATGTGAAATTCAAAAAGATAAAATATTTTTGTCTATAGATGTGAGTGATGAAATAGTTAAAATTCAGGAAGAATTTTTTACAATGTTCGAAATTGATAAGCAAATTTGCTCTATTGCTATACATCTATTTGCTTCTATGCTTCCTTTGCATGCTGATGATAGTGACAGACAAAAGGCTTTGTTTGCTAATGTTTTTAGATTATATTTTTATTTTAAAGATAAAGGTTTGGTATGACTATTGTTTTTCCTATGGCTGGGCTTAGTTCGCGATTTTTAAATGCGGGTTATAAAATACCAAAATATATGCTTAAAATACAAAATAAAACTGTATTTTATAATGCGGTTTTTGGGTTTAAGCATTATTTCAAAGATTGCAATTTTCTTTTTATTTATAGGGATATATATAATACCGAAAAATTTATTGCAGATGAGTGTGAAAAACTTAAAATCAAAAATAAAATTCTTGTAAAACTTGATGATGAAACTCAAGGGCAGGCCCATACAGTTATGCTTGGATTGGAAAAAGCTTATATTGATGATAATGAAAGTATATTGATTTTTAATATAGATACTTTTAGATATAATTATATTTTACCTGATTTTGACTATGAAAAGTTGGATGGATATTTGGAAGTATTTCAGGCCGATGGAGAGCAGTGGTCGTTTGTTTTACCTGGTGATGATAAAAATGTTTTGAAGACAACTGAAAAAGAAAGAATTTCTAATCTTTGTAGTAGCGGGTTATATTATTTTAAAAAAGGCAAAGACTTTAAAGATTCTTTTAAGTTTTCGTATGAAAACAGGCTGTATGTAAAAAATGAGCTATATATAGCACCCTTATATAACTATTTGATCAAAAATGATAAACAAATTAAATATCATGAGATAAATTTGAGTGATATAATATTTTGCGGAACACCGCAAGATTATGAAAAATTTTCACGTTCCCAAATCACAAACTAACCCTAAGGAACTCTAATGTTTAACCCAAATAGTGCTATAGATAGGATAAAAAATTCACTTTCTTATAAATTAGGTCTTGCTATCATAGAATGTAAAAAACAACATGGGAGAGGGTATATAACCCTACCATATAAATTATATAAGATAAAACAACAACATTTTAAAGAACAAAAACTATACAAGCAAACTATTAAAATATTTCCACAACTTGCATATCCTAAAGTAGAATCTTGTAAAGATTATAATGAAAGCATAAGATATAAGTATCATCTTTCCTATATGCTAGGAGAAGTTTTGATTTGTGCTCATAAAGCTTGGTATAAAGGAGGATACTTTATGTTACCTTCTTTGTTAAAAGAAAAATATAAGATATATAAAAACATTCAAGATATTATCAGCATATTGCCTCAAAAATTACACTATCATTTTTACAATTCAACAATAAAAAATCATAAAATAAATATTCAAGATTTGATTGATGTTTTGAAACAACATAAAGATTATAAACCTATACTAGAAAATATATTTCATAATTTTGATTTTTTTGTAAAACATTTTGATCTTATTAGAATTTGGCTATCTTCGAAAGATTTTAAAGAAAAATACAAACAAGAAAATCACCCTTATCCTTCTTTGCTTGATCCTAAAAAACTAAACGATGAAAATGAAAAAATTAACTATAAAAATATTCCTGCTGAGCTTGCATGGGAAATGAATTTGCCTTTACCGGATAATTATAAGTTTGTGTTTTTATCTGGGGGACTTTCTGGGCATGCAGCAATGATGTCTTTTTTTGGTGCATGTAATATTGGGTATTTATATCATCATATGAATCCCATGAAAAGTAGGTATATAGAATACTATAGCTTTAATGAAAATTCGGATAAGTATGCAATTATAACTTATGGACAGTATAGTTTGTCACAGGGGCTAATATCATTCGTAAATACTTAAATTTAGTGAAGATAAACATTCCAATTGTTTTTTTGGTTAGAGATCCTATATCTAGATTAAAGACGGGTGTGAATCATCCAATTTTAAATCCAAAAAGCGAAAAAGATTTATGCTTAAATAGTGATTATTATAAGGTTTTTAAGAATAAAATGTATGTTGGTGGTCTTGGAAGAAAATTTTATTATGCAGATAAACCGAATATGGCTTATCTACCTAGATGGATTAATGATGATACAATATACCAAACATCACTTTGTAGTATGATGCCAAGTGAAAATATCACCTACATTGACATGGAGGAAATTAAACCAGAAAAAGCATTTGATACAATGTGTGTTTTGGCAAATAAATTTGGATTTAGCAAGCCTACTGATGAAAGTTTTTTTAAGGGTGTGATGAATGGAGATTTGACAGGTTTTATCCCAATTAATTTTTTTGCTAATGAGAAAAATTTAGATTGCAATGATGTTTTTGTTTATAAAAACAACAGTATCCATCTTCAAATAACATCTACAAATTTAATTGAATTCTATGGGAAATCCAAAGAATATATCAACATTGTAAGTGATTTTTTTGATAAACCTTTAAAATATGACAATTTGGGTATTTTTATAAAACCACAAGACTATGAGCGGTTAAAGCAGAGCGGTGAGCTGATGCAAGCCACAAAAAAATATCTGGTAAATTTTATAAAGGCATTGGAAGAAAGAATAGAGATTGAAAAATCTAAATTATTTAAAGAAGATGATGTGTTAAAATATCTAAAAGAAAACAAAGAGCTAAGGATTAGACTGAAAGAATTACTTGATAAAGAACTTGCTCACATTAAGCAGTACAGGCCAGATATAGTTGCTTCTTGGAAATACTATCAAGAATTTGAAAAAATGTGTAAAGAATTAGATGGTAATTAATACTTTAATGATAAAATTTAAGGAAAGGTTGTTCCCAAATCACAAACTAACCCTAAGGAACTCTAATGTTTAACCCAAATAGTGCTATAGATAGGATAAAAAATTCACTTTCTTATAAATTAGGTCTTGCTATCATAGAATGTAAAAAACAACATGGGAGAGGGTATATAACCCTACCATATAAATTATATAAGATAAAACAACAACATTTTAAAGAACAAAAACTATACAAGCAAACTATTAAAATATTTCCACAACTTGCATATCCTAAAGTAGAATCTTGTAAAGATTATAATGAAAGCATAAGATATAAGTATCATCTTTCCTATATGCTAGGAGAAGTTTTGATTTGTGCTCATAAAGCTTGGTATAAAGGAGGATACTTTATGTTACCTTCTTTGTTAAAAGAAAAATATAAGATATATAAAAACATTCAAGATATTATCAGCATATTGCCTCAAAAATTACACTATCATTTTTACAATTCAACAATAAAAAATCATAAAATAAATATTCAAGATTTGATTGATGTTTTGAAACAACATAAAGATTATAAACCTATACTAGAAAATATATTTCATAATTTTGATTTTTTTGTAAAACATTTTGATCTTATTAGAATTTGGCTATCTTCGAAAGATTTTAAAGAAAAATACAAACAAGAAAATCACCCTTATCCTTCTTTGCTTGATCCTAAAAAACTAAACGATGAAAATGAAAAAATTAACTATAAAAATATTCCTGCTGAGCTTGCATGGGAAATGAATTTGCCTTTACCGGATAATTATAAGTTTGTGTTTTTATCTGGGGGACTTTCTGGGCATGCAGCAATGATGTCTTTTTTTGGTGCATGTAATATTGGGTATTTATATCATCATATGAATCCCATGAAAAGTAGGTATATAGAATACTATAGCTTTAATGAAAATTCGGATAAGTATGCAATTATAACTTATGGACAGTATAGTTTGTCACAGGGGGCTAATATCATTCGTAAATACTTAAATTTAGTGAAGATAAACATTCCAATTGTTTTTTTGGTTAGAGATCCTATATCTAGATTAAAGACGGGTGTGAATCATCCAATTTTAAATCCAAAAAGCGAAAAAGATTTATGCTTAAATAGTGATTATTATAAGGTTTTTAAGAATAAAATGTATGTTGGTGGTCTTGGAAGAAAATTTTATTATGCAGATAAACCGAATATGGCTTATCTACCTAGATGGATTAATGATGATACAATATACCAAACATCACTTTGTAGTATGATGCCAAGTGAAAATATCACCTACATTGACATGGAGGAAATTAAACCAGAAAAAGCATTTGATACAATGTGTGTTTTGGCAAATAAATTTGGATTTAGCAAGCCTACTGATGAAAGTTTTTTTAAGGGTGTGATGAATGGAGATTTGACAGGTTTTATCCCAATTAATTTTTTTGCTAATGAGAAAAATTTAGATTGCAATGATGTTTTTGTTTATAAAAACAACAGTATCCATCTTCAAATAACATCTACAAATTTAATTGAATTCTATGGGAAATCCAAAGAATATATCAACATTGTAAGTGATTTTTTTGATAAACCTTTAAAATATGACAATTTGGGTATTTTTATAAAACCACAAGACTATGAGCGGTTAAAGCAGAGCGGTGAGCTGATGCAAGCCACAAAAAAATATCTGGTAAATTTTATAAAGGCATTGGAAGAAAGAATAGAGATTGAAAAATCTAAATTATTTAAAGAAGATGATGTGTTAAAATATCTAAAAGAAAACAAAGAGCTAAGGATTAGACTGAAAGAATTACTTGATAAAGAACTTGCTCACATTAAGCAGTACAGGCCAGATATAGTTGCTTCTTGGAAATACTATCAAGAATTTGAAAAAATGTGTAAAGAATTAGATGGTAATTAATAGTAAAGAAAGATAAAAAAGATATAATTATAAAATAATTTTCAAAGGAGTTTCATGAAACAAGGTGATTTTAGCGAAGTTGCAAAACACTACCATAACAGACCAGCATATTCAAGCATGCTTATAGAAAAGTTAATCAAATGTGTAAATGAGCAAAATAAGAGCACGTTAAAAGTTGTAGAAGTAGGTGCAGGTACAGGAAAGCTTACTAAAATGCTTGCTGATGAGTTTGACCTTTATATAGATGCAGTTGAGCCAAATGATAATATGCGTGAAGAGGGTGTTAAATTTACTCAAAATTTGCAAAATATTATTTGGCATAAAGGTAGCGGAGAAGAAACTACTATGCCTAGTAACTATGCTGATTGGGTAATCATGGCTAGTTCTTTTCATTGGACAGATCCTAAAAAATCTTTACCTGAATTTGCAAGAGTGCTTACAGGGGGGGGGTATTTCACTGCCATATGGAATCCGCGCCATATAGCTAAAGGTTCTGTGTTTCATGAAATTGAAGAGGAAATTAAACATATTGTACCAGAGCTTACTCGTGTAAGTAGTGGGGTGCAAAATGTTAAAAATTGGGAAGAAATCTTAGTAAGTACTGGAGATTTCAAGGACTGCTTTTTTATGGAGTGTGATTATAAAGAGTTTTGGAGTAA
This sequence comes from Campylobacter sp. 2014D-0216, assembly GCF_014931215.1. Taxonomy (NCBI): domain Bacteria; kingdom Pseudomonadati; phylum Campylobacterota; class Epsilonproteobacteria; order Campylobacterales; family Campylobacteraceae; genus Campylobacter; species Campylobacter sp. 2014D-0216. The sequence goes on from NZ_CP063089.1 coordinate 310,567, forward strand.
AGAACGTTACTTAGGAGCTTGGCATTCTGTAAATGATATTCAAGCGCAAGCTGGAAAAGCTAGATGGGAAGAAATTTTAAAAATGATAGAAAATAAAATTTCATCCATGGATATGATCGAAATTCCTTATAAAATCCGTGCATGGACGGTGCGTAAGGCATAAAAAATCCTTTAGCTTTTTTAGCTTTGCTATTAAAGTTAAAGGAAAAAAATGAAAAAAATAGTAGAACAAGTTTGGGATTATACTAAGCATGCAAAATTTTACTCATATAGACCAAATTATGCGCCACTTAGTATAGATATGTTAGTAGAACTTGCTAAAAGAACTAGTCAAGATTCAAAGATAAAAGTTGCAGATATTGGAGCGGGTACTGGAAATTTAAGCATTATGCTTTTAGAGAGAGCTTGTAAAGTAGTTGCAGTTGAGCCAAATGACGCGATGCGCGAAATTGGTATAGAGAGAACTCAAGGACAAGATATAGAATGGGTAAGAGCTACTGGTGTCGATTCTACTTTAAAAGATGGAGAGTTTGACTGGGTAAGTTTTGGTAGTAGTTTTAATGTAATGGATAGATCAATGGCATTAAAAGAAAGTCATAGACTACTTAAAAAAGGGTGTTATTTTACTTGCATGTGGAATCATAGAGATCTAAATGATCCATATCAAAAAATAGCAGAGGATATTATCGTTGGTTTTGTTCCAAATTATACAAGAGGTACAAGAAGAGAAGATCAGCGTCCTATTATAGAAGCACATAAAGAGCTTTTTGATAATATTGTTTATTTAGAAGAGGATTTTTATTTTCATCAAAGTGTAGATAATTACATTAATGCTTGGAAAAGTGTAAAAAATCCTTATTGGGATCTTGAAACAAAAGAAGGTAATGAGTTGTTTGAGAAAATCACTGATAAGTTAAAGCAAGAATTACCAGGTGAATTTGATATCAAATATACAACGAGAGCTTGGAGCGCAAAAAAAATATAAAAGAGTAGTATTTATGGAAAGATTAGTTTTTCAAACAAAAGCAAGAAATTTGCAAAATTTAAAAAATATACTTAAAAATGCAAAAGTTTTAGATGTGGTTGTTACTTCTTTAAAAGAAATCACTCAAGATAAGGAAAATATATTTAAAAAAATTAGCAATTTAAACGCAAAAAAACTAATCATCCGTAGTTCTTCTAGCAGCGAAGATAGCTTAAAAAGCTCCAACGCTGGAGCCTTTTTAAGTTTAGCTAATATAGACATTAGCGACAAAAATCAACTTTTTGAGGCTTTGGATAAAGTAGGTCGTTCTATGCCTAGTGAGAATGATGAAATTTTAATCCAACCTATGCTTTTAGATATTCAAAAATGTGGCGTTGCTTTTAGTGTGGATAAAGATAATTTTGCTCCATATTTTTGCATAGAATATGATGATAATGGATCAAATAGTTCTATTACAGATGGTAGTGCTAAAAATGCTAAAACGTATTTTCACTACCGTGAAAATGAAGATGCAAAAGATCCGTATATGCAAAAAGTTATCTTGTTGATAAAAGAACTTGAAAATTTATATGGGTGTAATTTTTTAGATGTGGAATTTGCTTTTAATAAACAAGGTGAGCTTTTTTGTTTACAAGTAAGACCTTTAATAATGCAAGCAAAAATTAATCTTTTTAACAACCTACCTAAGCAAGCTTTACATAGACTTTATAAAAGATTTCTATCTTTACAAGAGCCAAGATCTAGGGTGCTTGGAGATAAAGCTATTTTTGGTGTAATGCCTGATTGGAATCCAGCAGAAATTATAGGACTTAGACCAAAAAGATTAGCTTTTAGTCTTTATAAAGAGATTGTTACGGATAATATTTGGGCTTACCAAAGAGACAATTATGGTTATAGAGATTTAAGATCACATCCGTTAATTCACTCTTTTTTGGGTATCCCTTATGTAGATGTGAGACTTTCTTTTAATTCTTTTATACCAAAAACACTTGATGAGAATATTGCTAAAAAGTTAGTTAATTATTATTTAGACAAGTTATATAAAAATCACGAATTGCATGATAAAGTAGAGTTTGATATAGTATTTTCTTGTTATGATTTTCATGTGGCAAAGAAATTAGAGTATTTGCTGGATTATGGTTTTAATAAAAATGAAATCAAACGCATTGAATTTTCTTTATTAAATCTTACTAATTCTATTATTGATATTAAAAATGGTTTGTGTTTGAAAGATATAGAAAAATCAAAACAAATGAGTTTACATTATGAAAATATTATGCATTCGGATTTTTCATCATTAGATAAAATTTATTGGCTTTTAGAAGAATGCAAAAGATACGGAACATTGCCATTTGCTGGTGTTGCAAGAGCCGCGTTTGTGGCCATGACTATGCTTAATTCTTTGGTGGAAATTGGATTTTTTAGTAAAGAAGAAAAAAATGAATTTTTAAATTCTCTTCATACTGTTAGTAAAACCTTGAGTAATGAATTGGCAAATTTAAATGAAAACAACAAACAAGATTTTCTAAAACAATTTGGTCATTTACGAGCAGGAACTTATAATATTTTATCTCCAAGGTATGATGAAGATTTTGATGGGTATTTTGACCTAAAGCAAAAAGGTGAAATCCAAAAAGAAAAAGAATTTGAAATTGGCGATGCGAAGTTACAAAAACTTGATCAAATTTTAAAAGAACACGGGGTTGAAGTTAATGCAAAAGATTTTTTTAGCTTTTTAAAAATAGCCATAGAAGGGCGCGAATTTATTAAATTTGAATTTACCAAACTCTTATCTAAAGCCATATCGCTGATAGAAGATCTTGGAAATTACTATGAAATTTCTAAAGAAGATATGGCGCATTTAGATGTTAAAAGTGTTTTAAATTTATACTCTAGCGTGTATTCAAAAAACCCAAAAGAAAAATTTTTAAGTGAGATTAATGAAAACAAACAAGAGTATGAGTTAAGTTTGGCTATAAAACTACCTGCTTTGCTAACTGATGCGGATCAGGTATTTGGATTTTTTGCAAATTGTATTCATCCAAATTTTATTACCCAAAAAAGTATTAGTGCTAATATTGCTCTAGAGGGAGATCAGGATTTAAAAGGCAAAGTGGTATTAATCTATGCGGCTGATCCTGGATATGATTATTTATTTACAAAGGATATTGCAGGTTTTATCACTTGTTATGGTGGTGCAAATTCGCATATGGCTATTAGAGCTTCTGAACTTGCCATGCCTGCTGTTATTGGAGTGGGTGAAGAAAACTTTAAAAAATATCTTCAAGCAAAAAAAATTAAGATTGATTGTCAAAGTGAGCAGATATTTTGTCTATGAAATTTATAGCTATTAGCCAAAGAATTTTAGAAAATCAAGACTATAATGAGTTAAGAGAGTGCTTAGCGCTTGATTGGGGGATTTTTTTTAAAAACGAATTAAGTGGTTTTTTACCACTTCCGTTAAGTTATGAGATTGATTTTAAAAACTACATTCCTTATGTTAGTGCAGTGATTTTGAGTGGGGGCAATGATTTAAATTCTTGCAAATCTTCTTTTGTCAATCAAAAAAGAGACGAATATGAGAAAAACATTATCAAGCATTGTATGCAAGATAATATCCCTTTACTTGGAATTTGTAAAGGAGCGCAGATGATCGCCTCTTGTTTTAATTCTACTATTTGTCCTTGTAAAGGACATGTTGGAAATCACGAAATATATTTAAACGATCAAAGAATTAATGTCAATTCATATCATAATTTTGCTATTAAAACGTTGGGTAATGAGCTTGAGATATTAGCAAGTGCAAAAGATGGAACAATAGAGGCTTTTAAGCATAAAAAATTTAGTATTTATGGTTTAATGTGGCATATTGAAAGAGAAAATGGAATGAATGAGCAAAGTGTTTTTAATGCGTGGTTAAAGGATGTAAAATGAGAGCTATAATTTTGGCAGCGGGTTTTGGTTCTAGGCTGATGCCCTTGACAAAAGATAATCCAAAGTGTATGGTTGAATATAAAAATAAAAAAATAATAGACTATGAAATTCAAGCTTTAAAAGAAAATAACATTCATGAGATATGTATAGTTGGCGGATATTTATTTGATGTTTTAAAAGATTATGTGGGTAAAAATCATAATTTGGAATTGTTTTATAAAAATAAAAACTATGATAAAACTAATATGGTTCAGACTTTATTTTGCGCTAGAGAATTTTTACAAAGTTGTATTGAAGATAAGCAAGATTTGATTATTTCTTATGCTGATATAGTTTATTTTAAAGATAGTATTGAAAAACTTAAACAATCAAAAGATGATTTTGCTGTCATTGTGGATAAATCATGGAAAGAGCTATGGACAAAAAGATTTAAAAATCCACTTGATGATGCTGAAACTTTAAAACTAAAAGATGGTTTTATTACAGAACTTGGTAGGCAAGCAAAAAGTTATGATGAAATTCAAGGACAATATATAGGTTTGTTTAAATTTTCGTATCAATTTTTAAAAGAAGTTTTAAAAACTTATGAAGAACTTGACAAAACTCAGTTTTATGATGGGAAAAATTTTCAAAATATGTACATGACAAGCTTTTTGCAGATTTTAATTGATAAATATAAAAATGCAAAAGCTATCGAAGTTAATGGAAATTGGTGTGAGATTGATTTCATGAGTGATTTAAAAGTGGAGATTAAATGAAAAAACCATACGTTATTTGGCTTACGGGTTTAGCGGGTAGTGGAAAGAGTACTATAGGTAGGGCTTTGTATGAAAAGCTAAAAAGAGAATGTGAAAATATTATCTATCTTGATGGAGATGAGTTAAGAGAACTGTTAGGACATTACGGTTACGACAAGCAAGGTCGTATAGATGTAGCATTAAAAAGATCCCAATTTGCTAAATTCTTAAATGATCAGGGTATGATAGTAGTCGTGACAACTATATCTATGTTTGATGAAATTTATAAATACAATAGAGAAAATTTAAACAATTATTTTGAAATTTATATTAAGTGTCCAATGGAAGAATTAATTGCAAGAGATCAAAAAGAGCTTTATACAAAAGCTTTAAACAGTGAAATTAAAAATGTTGTAGGTGTTGATATAAAATATGATGAACCAAATGCGCATTTTGTACTAGATAATTCAATGCAAGAGAATTTAGATGAAAAAGTTGAAATGATTATAAAACAACTATTATGAGACTGTATACCACATCAAAAAGATTAAAAGAAAATGTTAAAAACTTTTATAAGATAACTTTATACTATTTCTATAAAATCATCATAAAAGAAGATGTTTTTGTGGGCTGGGGTAGAAAAAAATCGGGTTTAAAAGCTATAGAATTGGCCAAAAAATATGATGCAAAATTTTTACTTTTAGAAGATGGCTTTTTGCGTTCATTAAATTTAGGTGTAGAAAATAGCCCAAGTTTTTCTATTGTTAAAGATGGTGTGGGAATTTACTACGATGCTACGGCGCCATCTAAACTCGAAAATATTTTAAATTCTTATGAGTTTAGCACCGAAGAACTAGAGCAAGCAAAAAAGGCCATAGAGCTTATAAAAAAAGAAAAACTTAGCAAGTATAATAATAACCTTTGCATACCAAAAGAGCTTTTTAGTGCTAATGAAGAACGTGTATTGATCATCACTCAAGTAGCAAACGATGCTTCGTTAAAATTTGGTTTAGCTAGTAGTTTTTCAACTCAAGATATGATAAATGATGCGATCAAAGAAAATCCAAATGCTAAAGTATATATTAAAATTCACCCTGATGTGCTTAGTGGTAAAAAGCAAAGTGATTTTGATGTGCAAGATTTACCAAGTAAATGTGTTGTCATAAAAGAAAATTATAATCCAATAGAATTGTTAAGTCGTTTTAAAAAAGTCTATACTAAAACTTCCGGTATGGGTTTTGAAGCTTTGATGTTAGGAAGTGAATGCGTGTGTTATGGTATGCCATTTTATGCAGGTTGGGGTTTAACACAAGATAAATTAGAATGTAAAAGAAGGTTTAAAAAAAGAACTTTAGAGGAAATCTTTTGCACTGCTTATATTTTATATAGTGAGTATTTTAATCCTTGCTCGAATCAAAAAAGTAACATCTTTGATACCATCCATACTCTAGCAAAGTATAAAAAGATAGAACAAGCTAATTCCAACACTTTGTATTTTTTAGGTTTTTCTAAATGGAAAAGAGAATTTACAAGACCATTTTTTAAAGCTAAAAGCAATAAAATCATTTTTTTAAACTCACCAGGTGAACTTTATAAAGCGAATTTAAATCCTGATGATAAAATTTTCATTTGGGGTAAAAAGTATGACAAAGCTTTGTTGGCTAAAGATTTTAAAAATGCAATTTTTCTAGTAGAAGATGGCTTTTTACGCTCGGTTTTTTTAGGTTCAGATCTTACACGCCCTTTTTCTTTGATAGTAGATAGCAAAGGCTTGTATGTTGATCCAAGTAAGCCAAGTGATTTAGAAGATATTTTGCAAAATCACATCTTTGATGAGAGCTTAAAACAAAGAGCTAAAAAACTCATCATTACCATCACGCAAAATAAATTTTCAAAGTACAATGGCTTAAAGCATGAAAAGCTAAATTTTAACACCAATAAAAAAATTATTTTAATTCCTGCTCAAGTAGAAGATGATGCTTCTATGATCTTAGGTGGAGCAGGCTTTGATACTTTAAAACTTTTACAAAGTGCGAGAAAGGCCAATGAAAATGCTTTTATAGTGTTTAAACCACATCCTGATGTTTTAAGTGGTAACCGTAAAGGTTTAAAAGATAAAAGCATTATTTTAAAATACTGTGATGAAATTATAGAAAATGTCAGCATAGACAGCGCTATCAATGCATGCGATGAAGTACATACTATCACTTCTACAAGCGGTTTTGATGCTCTTTTGCGTGGTAAAAAAGTAGTAGTGTATGGCAAGCCTTTTTATGCAGGTTGGGGTTTAACTATGGATCTACATCAAATTCCAAGACGCACAAGAGTGCTTAGTTTAGAAGAGCTTGTTGCGGGAGTTTTGATCCTTTATCCAAGATACATCCACCCAAAAAGTAAAAATTTATGTGAAGTTGAGCTTGCTTTAGATATAATGTTAAAAATGCAAAAAGATTATTTTTCTAAATTTTATTTGCGTTGGTTTATGAATATAAGAATTTATACATTAAGAAAAATAAGAAGAATCATAGAATTTATTTTAGGTCGATGAATTTAAGTAAGAAGTTAAAAAAATTTTCCGGTAAAAATGTTTTGTTACTTCAGGGTCCTGTGGGGGGATTTTTCCGTAAAATTGCTACAAGAATTCCACAAGCTAAGGTTTATAAAGTAAATTTTAATGGCGGGGATTTTTTCTTTTATCCTTATAATAGTATTAATTATACCAAAAGCTTAGCTGAGCTTGAAGACTTTTATAAAAAACTTTTTGAAGAAAAACAAATTCAAGTAGTGCTGATGTACAATGACTGTAGAAAAGTACATGAAATCGCCATTAATGTAGCTAAGCAAATGGGTATTGAAGTGTGGATTTTTGAAGAAGGTTATATAAGGCCAAACTTCATTACTTTTGAAAAAGACGGAGTGAATGCAAACTCAACTCTACCAAGAAATAAGGAATTTTATCTAAGTCAGAAAAAATTTGATAAAGAGCATAAATTTATAACTTTTTCAAGCACATTTACAAATATGGCCTTTGCTTCGTTTTTATACTGGCTTTTTGCTTTTTTACTTTCTTGGCGTTTTAACAATTCCTTGCACCATAGAAGTTTAAAATTATTTGACTTTTTGCCTTGGTTTTGTTCAGTATATAGAAAAAATAAATACAAAATCAGCGAAAAAAAACTTAATGAAAAAATTCTTTCTCTAAAGCAAAAGTATTTTTTAGCTATTTTACAAGTGCATAATGATACCCAGTTGTCTCATCACTATAAAAAAACTACAGAAAAATTTATAGAAGAGGTGATTATCTCTTTTGCTAATCATGCTAAAGCAAAGTCTTATTTAGTTTTTAAACATCATCCTATGGACCGTGGCTATAGGGATTATACTAAGCTTATAGAAGATTTGAGTTTAAAATATAATGTCGAGGGTAGAATTTTATATGTGCATGATTTGCATTTACCTACACTTTTGATCAATGCAAGAGGTACTATAGTCATAAATAGCACAGTAGGACTTTCTGCCTTATATCACAATAGTCCTTTAAAGGTTATGGGAAAAGCCTTTTATGATATAGAAGGCCTAACGTATCAAAAAAGCTTGCATGCCTTTTGGAAAGAGTGTAGAGCCTATAAGCCTGATGTAGTTTTGCATACTAAATTTAGAAACTATGTGATATATAAAACCCAAGTTAATGGAAATTTCTTCAAAAATACTAGCTTGGATTAAAATTTCTTTTTATAGTTTTGTGCAATTTTTTTCAGTTTAAAGGGTAGGGTAAGATAGCCTAGCTTAAAAGGAGTTCTTGAAGCTTGCAAAAGTGCATTACCTAAAAGATAAGGCAAATGTGTTTTGGCTATTTGAGCGTGTTTATAGTCTGCGTAGGATTTAAGTGGCGGTAGGTTTTTGACATCTTTTTGTTGCTTAAAGTGAGCTTTTCTAACTCTTCTTAACTCAAAAGGGATTTTGAAGTATCCTAGATAGCTTTTGCTATTTTTCATAATCACCTCCCCAAGTTTATAACTTAATCTTTCTTTGATTCTTAAGCTTGCTCCATAAAGCTGGTTATTTTGGTGGATAAATGTTTCGTATTCTTTTTGTAAATTTTTATGATTTAAAAAACGCAAAAGATTATGGTTTTGGCTTTGTAAAAATGTTTGCGTATCAAGCCTAGTTAGCTCATGATATTCTAGTACTAATTCTTTATAAAAAACTATAGGTGGGATTAAAAACTCATGAGTATTGGTAAGATGATTTTTAAAATCAAGCTTTTTACATTCATCGTTTTTAAGCAGTAAAATTCCTATCAAGTCTATATAATCAAGCCTAGGCGTTTTTTCATTTGCCATGCTTAAACCCGAGCTTTCTTCGCTTTGTTTAATTGCTTGAGTGTTGAGGTATAAAGAAGTTTGATCATCGCAAAATGCATTTTCATTTTGTATATCTTGAAAAGTATTGATAAGTCCAAAATTTTTTACTAGCTTAAAGAAAGAATTTTCGATACTTATAGATGATATGGTGTGGCTTGCAAGATTGGCTTGATTCCAAGTGTGAATGCCTAAAATTTGATAACCGCAAAGATTTTTTGGGAAAATGATTTTTTCTTTAGCTTTAATTCTTGCAACTTTTTCATGAAAAAATGAATTTTTATGCTCTAGTGTATCAAAGTTTGATGGTTTAAAGATATAAAATTGGTTGTTAGAATAGGAAATATTTGCTTTAGAGCTTTTAAAATTGTTTAAATTTTTGATAATGTTTTTTCCAAGTTCTTGCATAGCTAGTGGCATAGGGTGAAATTTATAGTTTTGATCAAAATCATACAGGTGATTTTTTTGGTAGTAAAGATCTACATCGATTAGATTAAAACCATAGTAAGCACAATTTTTTCGGTGTGCTTCATTGATAGCTTTTGATTTATCATTACAAGCTGGTATGGGGAGTATAAGTACTATGGTGGTTTTGTTGGCTTTATAAAGTTCCTCATAAAAATAATCAATATTGCGAAGAATGATTTTTAAACTAACAGGACTTAAATAATCATTAATGTTAGATTCACTGATAATGTAATCACTTTTGTGTATATTATCTTTATGGCGTATTAGTTCATAAAGATTTTGCAAAGAAGTGCTAAGTCCTAAGGCGTAATTGTGTAAAGTAATATTTTCATTTTCAAGACCTATCCGAAGTCCATTTTTAACTACGCTATTGCTACCACCAAGTAAGATTACATTCATTTAAAACTTTCTATGCTTTAAGAAATTTTTATTTATTTTATAAAATGTTTTTTAATGAATAATTTCAGAGTAAAAATACCTTATTATCCCTTGTATTTCAGCATTTGACAAAGATGTTAACTTTAGCTATATTTTTAAATTCATTTTCATTTGTTTAGGATTTTGATGGATAAAATGTGTCAAAAAAGAGATGTTTTTTATATTGCTGGATATGATCCTAGGGGTTATAGGCATTATTATACTATGTTTAAAAAAAATCTTGCCGCACAAAATGTTCTTTTAAAGTATGATTATACCTTATCAAAAAGTCAAGTCAAAGACAATGCTTATCCATTTTGGGAAATCCAAACTCCCCATACACATACCCATTATACTTTTTTGAGCTGGAATGATATAGTGAAAAAAAATTGGTCAGAAGGCATCAAAGATGCTTTGAGCGATTGTTATAGCTTTTTTAGAATTTATACTATCACCGGGCTTTTTTTAAAATTTGGTAAAGAATCCCCACATCAACTCATCACGGGTTATTATCCGTTTTTTTATGTGCTTTTGAGTTTGATTTTTACTTTAGCTTGTGCTTTTGGAAGCTTATTTTATCTACAAAATTTTCATATTGTTTTGGGGATTTTGACTTTTATTTTATCATTAGCGGTTTTACCAAGAATTTTTTATAAATTAGGTAAGAAATTGGCTGTTTTTTGGATAGCTAGAATTTGTTCTTTTTGTGCAAATTGGGAGAAAAATTCCCAAGGAGAGTTAGAACAAAGAATGGAAAACTTTGCCAGCGTAATTTTTCAAAAAATCAAAGAAAACGCAAAAGATAAAAACTACGAACTTATTGTAAGTGCACATAGCGTAGGAACAGTTCTTTGTATAAATGTTTTAGCAAAAGTACTTAGACAATGTGAGAAAGAAAATCTGTCTTTTAAAAATTTAAAAGTCTTGACTTTAGGCGAGTGCATACCTTTAGTAAGTTATCAAAAAAGATCGTTTGAGTTTAGAAAAGATTTGGAATATTTGGGAAGTAAAAATTTAATATGGTATGATTTTACTTCTATTATTGATGGGGCTTGTTTTGCTCAGGTTGATTTCATACGCACAAGTGGAGTAAAAGCACAATTTAGCCCTAGATACCTTTCTGCTAAATTTCATACTTTGTATCCAAATAAAGACTATAAAAAAATCAAAAAAGACAAATATAAAGCCCATTTTTTGTATTTATTTGCAACGCAAATTCAAGGGGTATATGACTTTTTTGAATTTATCATAGGAAAAAACAAACTAGAAGAAAAAATCAAATAGGAGAAATCATGGGTCAGTGTCCTTTTCATCCAAAACCTTATAAAAATAAAGCTTCTACGCTTACTACTTTTTTGCTCAAAAGAAGATCATGGCTTGATGGTCTTTACGAAAGAAGTTATAAAATGATGATGGGCAGAGTGAAAATGCC